>JASLLM010000230.1 GCA_030747035.1 Alphaproteobacteria bacterium
TTGTCGGGGCTGGATGGCCTCGGGCATCTACAGCACCATCGAGGCGGTGGCCGAAGGCGTGGCCGATTTCCGCGCCGCCGGCGGCGAGCGGGTGATCCTGGCCAACGTCTTCACCGATCTGCGCCCGCGGGCCGTGCGCCATCCTTTGATCGAGCGGGCCAAGATCAATCTTGTTTGCGATCCGGGCGAGGCACGGGAGCGCCTGGCCCGCATTGCCGATAGTGGCGTCGATGACGTGCTGTTGCTCTGCCCCTTCGACGATCCGGGCCAACTTGAACAACTCCGCGAGCTGGCCGCTTAGGCACCGGAGCTATCCTAGATCGTGAGCCGTCTCCATCGCGGTCAGGCTGTCGTCGATGATGGCGACCATGCGGTCGATCTGCTCGGCCGTGATGCAAAGCGGCGGGGAGAGCGGCAGCACACTGTCCACGCGGGTCAGCAGGCCGCGTTCGGCCAGAGCCTCGCCAAAGGTTTCCAGTTCCGCCCCATCGTCGGCGAATTTCTCCTTGCTGTCGGGGTCCTTGACCAGTTCAAGGCCAACCAGCAGCCCCTGGCCGCGCACCTCGCCGACACTGGGATGATGTGACAGACCCTCCAGACCTTCTTTCAGGCGGGCACCCATGGCCTGGGAATTGGCAACCAGGCCTTCGCGTTCGAAGACCTCCAGATTGGCCAGCGCGGCGGCACAGGCCGCAGCATGACCGCCATAGGTCAACAAATGCGACAGCTTGTTCTTGCCTTCGAAAGCCTCCACCACATGGGGCCGGCACATCACCGCGCCGATCGGGGCGTAACCGCTGGCCAGGCCCTTGGCCACGGTCATGATATCGCCGACCAGGTCCCAATGTTCCGAAGCGAACATGCGGCCCGTGCGGCCGAAACCGTTGATTACCTCGTCGGTGATCAACAACACGCCGTGGCGGTCGCATATTTCCCTGAGGCGGGTCCAATAACCTTTCGGAGGTATCACGATGCCGCCCGAGGCCGAGATGGGTTCCGCGATCACGGCGGCGACGGTCTTTGGGTTTTCGTATTTGATGATCTGTTCTATCTGGTCGGCGCACAGCAGATCGCAGCCGGGAAAGCTGTGGCGGAAATCGCAGCGGTAGCAATAGGGCGGTGAAGCATGCAGCACCCCATGCATGAAGGGGCTGTGGTAAGGCTCGCTCATGGGCCGGGTGCCGCTGACGGACATGGCGCCGTAGGTGGCACCGTGATAGGAGCCGCGCCGGCCAACGATCTTGGAACGCTTGGGCTCGCTGTTGAAATAGTGATACTGCCGCGCGATCTTGATGGCGCTTTCAACCGCTTCCGAGCCGCCGGAACAGAAAAAGGCGGTGGCCTGGTCCCCCGGCGTCAGTTCCGCCAGCCTGGTCGCCAGCTCGATGGCCGGGATGGATGTTGCCTGGGTGGAACTGGCATAAGCCAGTTTTCCGGCCTGCCGGGAATAGGCATCGGCGATCTCCTGGCGCCCGTGACCGGCGTTGACCAGCCACAGGCCCGCCAGCCCGTCGATATATTCCTTGCCTTCGATATCCTTGACCAGGGCGCCGTCGCCTTCGACAAGAATGCGCTTGCCGGCATCGTTGGCCAGGGCGCGGTGGGCCGAGGCGTGGATAAACAGGTGCTCGCTGCCTGCCTCTGTCAGGGCATCTTCGTTGGGCAGGGACGTCGTATCAACAGCATCGTTCAAGACAAAATCTCCCCAATCTTTCCGGGCGCATTGCCGCGGGCGGTCTGGGGCGAGGATAGCGGACTATCGGCGGCTTTGTCATGGCGCAAAAATCACTGAAGTGGGGGCCCTAAGGTGCTATCGTCGAAATCAGAATTCGATCATTCAGATAGGAAACCCCCCATGGCTGAATACATACCTCCCACGCTGGATTGGGTCAGAGAGCAGGTCGAGCTGTACGAAGGCAGCGGCGGCACCGAAGGCACCACATTGCGTGATACCGGCCTGCCCTGCATCATCGTCACCCATATGGGCAACAAATCCGGCGGCATACGAAAAATCCCGTTGATGCGGGTCGCGGTGGACAATAGTTACGTTTTGGTCGGTTCCTACGGCGGACGGGAAAAAAACCCCGTCTGGGTCTACAATCTGCGGGCCAATCCAGAGGTGGAAATCCGCGACAAGACCGAGGTATACAAGATGCGCGTCCGGGAAGTGATGGACGATCCGGAACGGCAGCGTCTGTGGGAAGCCGGTGCGCAAGCCTTCCCAACCTATGACGAATATCAGGCCAAGACATCACGCAAGATACCGGTGTTTATCGCCGAACCGGTCTAAACGACTAAGTAACGAGGTAAGTATGGACGTTTTTGAAGCTATTAAATCCCGCAAATCAATTCGCGCCTTCACCGATCAAGCGGTGGAGAAGGAGACGATTGAGCAGATCCTGGAAGTCTCCCAGCGAGCGCCAAGCGGCACCAATACCCAGCCCTGGCACGTTTACGTCTGTGCCGGCGATGTCCGCCAGGCGATCATCGACGACGTCCTGGCCCTGGCGGCGGCGGGCAAGGGAGAGAAATTCGAGGACTATGACTATTATCCGCCGAAATGGAATGATGTGCACGCCGCCCGCCGCCGTGGTGTCGGTTGGGGCTTGTACGGACTGCTCGGGATCGAAAAAGGCGACCGGGAAGGGAGCGCGCGGCAAGGGGCCCGCAACTTCCAATTCTTCGATGCTCCGGTTGGTCTTTTCGTGACCACGGACGCCTATCTGGGCCGGGGAAATTGGGCCGATGCGGGGATGTATATTCAAACCCTGATGCTGGCGGCGAGGGGCCTGGGCCTGGACACCTGCCCGCAAGCGGCCTGGATTCAGTTTCAGGAGCCGGTGTTCCGCCACCTGGGCATTCCCGATGATCAGGTACTCGTCACCGGCATGTGTATCGGCTACGCCGATGACAGCGCGATCGAAAACACTTTGGTTAGCGAACGCGAGGAAATCGCCAACGTTGCCAAATTTTGCGGTTTCGACAACGCCTAACACGCCGCGATGCCATCTGGGACCGCTTCGATCAGGCCGCGCAGATATCCCGCCGCGGCCGCGGCGCAGGTTGGTCCGTCGGGTTCATAGCGGAACGGTTCGGCGGCGATCCAGCCGGTGTAGTCATGGCGTTTCAGGGCCGCGATGATGGGCGCGAACCGGTCGTTGCCCTGGCCCGGCGCGCCACGGTCCTGATCGTTGACCTGGACATGTGCCAGCATGCCCGCCGGCAGCCAGCGGTCGATCAATGCCTCGACCGCGTCGTCGCCTCCCGTGCGGGCGGCGGCGCAATCGACCATGGTGCGGACATGGTTGCTGCCCACCGCCTCGACGATCTCCACCGCCTCCGCCACCGTGTTCACGAAATTCGCCATGGGCGCGGCCAGGGCCTCGATACAGTAGATAACATTGCCGGCCTCGGCCTCCCTCGCGACCGCCGCGAAGGCCTCGATGGCGCGGTCCCGGGCCGCCGCTGCGCCTGCCTTGTCGTCCGGCAGGCGCCGCTGCGCCGGCGAGCCGTGGACCAGGACATCACCGCCAAGTTCGGCGCAAATCTCGATATTGGCCCGCATGACATCGACGCTGCGTTGCCAGACCGCCCTGTCGTCCGAGGTGATGGACAGGCCTTTGGGCATCAGCAACAGCCAATGCAGGCCCGAAATGACGATGGAGGCATCTTTCGCGGCATCCCGCACCATGGCTATTTGCGCCGTTGTCATCGCCCTCGGATCATCCACGATGGTAAATGGCGCCAATTCTATGCCGACATAGCCCAGGCCCGCCACCAATGCGCATTGTTCGGGAAACGGCATCTCGCCTAATACTTCATTGCATAACGATAGTTTCATGATGCTCACCAGATATGCCAATTTGACGCCGGCCACGTCCGCCGGGTACCCTAAATAACCATACGGTTACTTATAATGTAAAAACTCCGGCCATGGAAAACGATGGGGAGCGGAAGTGAGTAAGTCCTATTCCAAGCTGTTTGGCGACATCCACAATCACAACGCCATGGGCTATGGAGTTGGCTCGTTGGAGCGCAGCATTGACGTGGCCAGGGGTCATCTGGATTTTTTCGCCTTCACCGGCCATTCCAGTTGGCACGACATGCAGGCCATGGAAGGCGGCCGGGAGAACCACTGGCTGAACGGGTTCGAGGTGCTGCGCAATGGCTGGGCCAAGGTTCAGGATCTGATAGCGGATGCCAACAGTGATGGTGAGTTTGCCGCCTATCTTGGGTTCGAGTGGCATTCCAGCCAATTCGGCGATCAATGCGTGGTTTTCCCCGACGACCACCAGCCCATGGCCTACCCGGATCATATCAGCGATCTGCGCCGCTTCTGCACCGAGAAAAATGCCCTGATGATCCCCCATCATCTGGCCTATCCCCGTGGCGAACGGGGCGTCAACTGGGACGAGTTCGATGAATGCTGTACCCCGGTGGTGGAGATTTTTTCCGAACACGGCAATTCCGAGGAAGACCGGGGCCTGCCGGCCTTCTTCAACCATTCCCTGGGCGGGCGGCAGACGGCCAACACGGCGCGGGCCGGCCTGGGCCGGGGATTGAAATTCGGCTTCGTGGCCTCTTCCGACAGCCATAATGCCTTTCCAGGTGCCTATGGCGAGGGTCTGCTGGGGGTCCTGGCGGTGGATCTAAGCCGCGTTGCGATCATGGACGCCATCAACAACCGCCGCACCTGGGCCCTGACCGGCGACCGGATTGAGGCGGATTTCACTGTCGACGGCAATGTCATGGGATCCGTCATCCGGACCGGCCCCTCAATCGAGGTTGCCTATGACGTTCAGGGCCGGGATGAAATGGATGTGGTGGAGCTGATCCAGGACGGCCGCATCGTCCATCGCGCCCATGCCGACCCAGATGGCTCTCTGGAACAGGCCATGGCGGATAAATTCCAGATTCGCCTGGAATGGGGCTGGGGGCCGTGGGGCGACCTGGCGTTGGAGCGGATCTGCGACTGGGCCTTTGATCTGAAGGTTCAAGACGGCCGCATACTGCGCGCCTTTCCCTGCCTGCAATCGGGACCGTTCGTCGAGGAACGCCGGCACCGGATCGTGCAGAGCTCGGAAACCGACATGACCATACAATCCTATTCCGGGCGCAAGGGTGCTTATAGGCAGAACCCAAATCAAAGCCTGATCCTGGAATTGCAAGGCAGCGCCAAGACCGTGCTGGATTTGCACATGACCCAGCCGTCGGAGCGCCATGCGAAAAGCACCATCGGCGATTTGTTCGAAGGTTCGGACAATTTGCGCACCGGCGAGTTTCCCCAGGAGAATTATCAATGGCACCGTCTGGTGCCCCGCGCCGCTAGCCGTGTGACGGGTAAGCTAGACCTGGATGTGGGGGCCGGGCCTTCGAACATCTATCTCAGGGCGCGGCAATATAATGGCCACATTGCCTGGGCCAGCCCCGTGTTCATGAACCACGATTGATACGCCCATGAAAATCAAAAGCATCGATCTCTTCCCCATCGTCATGCCGCTGAAGGCGGTCCTGACCCTGCCGCGCGGCGCCTCCCGCACCCTGGCGGAGGGCAAGCAGAACATCCTGGTTCGTATCACGGACGAGGACGGCGATATCGGCTGGGGCGAGGCCGGGCCATCCCGGCGCTGGTCGGCGGAAACCACGCAATCCTGCTATACATCGATCAAGCATTACCTGGCTCCCGCCG
>JASLLM010000231.1 GCA_030747035.1 Alphaproteobacteria bacterium
TCACCCATCGGGTGTGCCATGCCAACCACTCCATCAACTCCTCAACATATTGATTCTTATAGCATAATCTCCATCTCTGGGCATCGATTAACGAGTTCATCTGGGAAATGGGGGCCTAAACGAAATTGAACAAATCCCGTCGCACCGCGTATATGGCAGAGTAGGGAGCGTGAGAGGGCTGACCCTCGAGGTCCGCGGCGCACAGGCGGCGCTGAGTGTCGGCTCGCGCTGTTCCGTGCAAACCCGCGATGGCCGCAACGTCATGGCGGAAGTGGTCGGTTTCCACAATGACGCCGCGGTACTGCTTCCCTACGGCAATCTGGATGGCGTCGGCTTGGGCTGCCGGGCCATGGTGGATGAACATAATCCAATGGTCTATCCCAACCCACGCTGGTTGGGACGAGTTGTTAACGCAATGGGAGAACCCATTGATGGAAAAGGACCTTTGCCTCGCGGCAACCAGGCCTATCCGCTGCGCGGCATACCGCCTCAGGCGCATTCACGCCAGCGCGTGCGGGGCAAGGTCGACCTGGGCATAAAGGCGCTCAATACCTTTGTAACCCTATGCCGCGGACAGCGCATGGGCATCTTTGCCGGCAGTGGCGTCGGTAAATCGGTGCTGCTGTCCATGCTGGCCCGCTATACGGCGTCGGATGTTTCGGTGATCGGCCTGATCGGCGAACGCGGGCGCGAGGTGCAGGAGTTTATCGAGGATAATCTGGGTGCCGAAGGTCTGGCGCGCAGCGTGATTGTCGTCGCGACCTCCGACGAACCGGCCCTGATGCGCCGTCAGGCGGCCTATATGACCCTGACCCTGGCGGAATATTTCCGCGATGCCGATCATGATGTGCTGTGCATGATGGACAGTGTTACCCGTTTCGCCATGGCGCAGCGGGAAATCGGCCTGTCGGGCGGCGAGCCGCCGGCCTCGAAGGGCTATACGCCGTCGGTGTTTTCCGAACTGCCCCGGCTGTTGGAACGGGCCGGGCCCGGCAGCGGCAAGGGCGGCATCACGGGCCTGTTCACGGTTTTGGTCGAGGGCGATGACCATAACGAGCCGATCGCCGATGCGGTGCGGGGCATTCTGGACGGCCATATCGTGTTGGACCGGGAAATCGCCGAGCGCGGGCGGTTTCCCGCCATTGACATCCTGCGCAGCCTGTCGCGGACCATGCCCGGCTGTAACAGCGAAGAAGAAAACGTCCTGGTCCAGCATGCCCGCCGGCTCATCTCGGCTTATGCGAACATGGAAGAATTGATCCGGCTGGGCGCTTACCGTGCCGGTTCAGACCCCGAGGTGGACGAGGCCATCCGCTATCATGACGCCCTGGAAGCCTTTCTGAGTCAGGACAAGGATGTCGGCTGCACCCTGCCGGAGGGCTACGGTCAGTTGGCGGATATTTTGATGGAGGGGCGTGAATAGATGAACGTCCGCGGTTTCGACGCCCTGGCGCGGATGCACCGTTTCCGCATGGATGAACACCGCCGCAAGGCGGCTGAAATCGAGGCCATGCGGCGGCAATTCATGCAACAGGACAGCGTGCTGGAGCAGGAACTCCATCAGGAAATAGGGGCTCTTGGTCTAAGTGAAATGGCCATGATCGATTTCGCTGCCTACTCAAAAGGCATCGAAACCCGCCGGGAAAAACTGGCGAAGTCCATCGTCGAGGCATCCCGCGCCCTGGAACAGATCAACGAAAAGATGGCGGCCGAATTCCGCGAGGCGAAGAAGTTCGAGCTGGCCCTGGAACGGGAAGCCAAGCGCAGGGGGCAACTCGCCGCCAGGCTGGAACAGGCGGAACTGGACGAAATCGGCGTCAACTACCACGACCGCGCTCCGGCCTAGCCGGCCAGCGTTGGCGCTGTCGATGCGCCACATTCGCCAGGCGCCATGCCCGGATCATGAATATTCGTGAATCTCCGCTATTTCTTGTCGTCCTTCTAAATTTTCCCGTGGCAATCACCAACGGTTTGGCATAGGTTGCCTGAAATTTGAGCAGTTTTCGCCTTTTCGCTTTGGTGCCTAATTCATGAGCATACATTTGGGGGCCACCAGTTTGGAACGGCCGGTGATTCTGGCCCCTATGTCCGGGGTCACCGACCTGCCGTTCCGCCGCCTGGTGCGTGGTTTCGGCGTCGATTTCACGGTCAGCGAGATGATTGCCTCCAGCGGCGTCGTCAGTGGCGGCCGGATTTCCAGGGAACGCGCCCTTTGGGCGCCGGACGAAGGCCTGCGCGTGGTGCAATTGGCCGGTTGTCTGCCCGAACCCATGGCTCAGGCCGCGCGCCTCTGCCGGGAGCAGGGCGCCGACGTCATCGATATCAACATGGGCTGCCCGGTCAAGAAGGTGGTGGGCGGCAGCGCCGGCTCCGCCCTGATGCGGGACGAGGACTTGGCGGCGCGCCTGATCGAGGCGGTGGTGGCCGCCGTTGATATCCCGGTGACCTTGAAGATGCGCACGGGCTGGGATCTTGGGCAGCGCAATGCACCTAGTCTGGCCCGGCGCGCGCGTGATGCCGGCGTGGCGATGATTACCGTGCATGGCCGCACCCGCTGTCAGTTTTATGACGGCAGGGCGGATTGGGACTTCATTGCCGAGGTCAAGGACGCGGTGGATATCCCCGTAATTGCCAATGGCGATGTCGTCAGCCCGGCGGATGCGGCCGATATCCTGCAGCGTTCGCGCGCCGATGGGGTGATGATCGGCCGTGGTGCTTTTGGTCGGCCCTGGTTTCCCGCCCAGGTGCGCCACTTCCTGGCGACGGGCGAAGTACGGCCCGACCCTGACCTGGCGACCCAGCGGGATACGGTCATCGGGCATTACCAGGCTATTCTAGAGCATTATGGCGGTGGACGCGGCCTGCGGATCGCGCGCAAACATATCAACCGCTACCTTGAGCGGCTGGGCGTCGCCAAGGAGCAACGGCGCGGCGTCTTGCGGCAGGCTGACAGTGGGGCCGTTATCCGGGAACTGGGTGATCTGTACGCCCGGGCGATGGCGGGGGAGGCGGCCTGATGGCGGCTCCGAGCGATACGGGCGGCGGTCTGCCATCGGAGACCATCCTCAATACCTTTCCTTATCCCATTCTGGTGCTGGACGGGAATGATGGCATCAATTACGCCAATCCCGGTGCCGAGCAGTTTTTTGCCACCGGCGCGGCCCAGCTTTGCCGCAACCGGCTGAGTGATCTGCTGCCCTTCGGCAGTCCGGCGCAGAGCCTGGTGCAGGAGGCCCGGCAAAATGCCGCCGTGATCTCGGAATATGGCATTGACCTTGGTACGCCCCGCCTGGGCCCGCGCCTGGTCGACGTCACCGCCTCGCCGGTGGTGGAGAGCCCCGATTGCATCGTCCTGACCCTGCGGGAAAACAGCATCGCCTCGAAAATGGACCGCCAATTAACCCATCGCGGCGCGGCCCGTTCAGTCACCGGCATGGCGGCGATGCTGGCGCATGAGGTGAAAAATCCGTTGAGCGGCATTCGCGGCGCGGCCCAGTTGTTGGAGCAGAACGCCGACAGCGATGACCGCGTGCTGACACGGCTGATCTGTGACGAAACCGACCGCATCGTCGATATCGTGGAACGCATGGAAATGTTCTCGGACAAACCCATAGAGCGTCAGCCGGTCAATATTCACCGGGTGCTGGAGCGGGTCCGTCAGGTGGCGCAGAGCGGTTTCGCCAAGAACATCCGCTTTCAGGAAAAATACGACCCCTCCATTCCGCCCGTACGGGGCAATTTTGATCAATTGGTTCAGGTCTTCCTGAACCTGGTCAAGAACGCGGCCGAGGCGGCACCGGCGAAGGGCGGGGAGATTACCTTGAGCACCGCCTATCGCCACGGCCTGCGCCTCACCGTGCCGGGATCGCAAAGCCGTATGAAGCTGCCGATCGAGATTACCGTGCACGATAACGGGCCCGGCGTTTCGGATGATATCAGACCCTATCTGTTCGATGCCTTCGTTACCAACAAGGCCCAGGGCTCCGGCCTGGGGCTGGCTCTGGTTGCCAAGGTTGTTGATGATCACGGCGGTGTCGTCGAGTGTGCCGAAGTCGCGAAAGGCACCGAATTTCGCGTCATGTTGCCAATGGATGAGAGTTAGGATCTGGTAGATGGAATGTAAATCATGAGCCGCGGAACCATCCTTATCGCGGATGACGACAAGGCCATTCGCACGGTGCTGGACCAGGCCCTGGGCCGGGCCGGATACGAGGTCCGCTCCACCGCCAACGCGGCTACCTTGTGGCGCTGGATCGGCGACGGCCAGGGCGATCTGGTGATCACGGACGTGGTCATGCCCGACGAAAACGGTTTGGACCTGTTGCCGCGGATCAAGAAGGCGCGGCCCGAAATGCCGGTCGTGGTGATGAGCGCGCAATCCACCATTCTTACCGCGATTAAGGCGGCGGAGCGCGGCGCCCATGAATATCTGCCCAAGCCGTTTGATCTGAAGGAAGTGATCAACGTGGTGCAGCGTGCCCTGGCCGACAGCCAACACGTCACCCGGGGCGGCGGCATGGACGAAGGTGAGGAAAGCCTGCCGGTGATCGGCCGCTCCCCCGCCATGCAGGAAATTTACCGTACCCTGGCCAGGTTGATGCAGACAGACCTGACCGTGATGATCTCGGGTGAATCGGGTACCGGCAAGGAATTGGTGGCCCGTGCCCTGCATGACTACGGCAAACGGCGAAACGGGCCTTTCGTCGCCATCAACATGGCGGCTATTCCACGGGACCTGATCGAAAGTGAACTGTTCGGCCACGAAAAAGGCGCCTTTACCGGCGCCACCGCGCGCAACCCGGGGCATTTTGAATTGGCCGAGGGTGGAACATTGTTTCTTGATGAAATCGGCGACATGCCGGCGGAGGCGCAGACCCGGCTGCTGCGGGTCCTGCAACAGGGCGAATACAGCACGGTGGGCGGCCGCACGCCGATCAAGGCCAATGTCCGCATTGTCGCCGCGACCAATCAGGACCTGCGCCAATTGATCCGCCAGAGCCTGTTCCGCGAGGATCTGTATTACCGCTTGAACGTTGTCCCCATGCGCCTGCCGCCCCTACGGGAGAGGACCGAGGACGTGCCCGATCTGGCACGGCATTTCCTGAGTCAGGCCGAGGCGGCGGGACTGCCGGCAAAGCGCATCACCCGGGGTGCGCTGGAACGCCTGCGCCTGCACAGTTGGCCGGGAAATGTCAGGGAGCTGGAAAACCTGATCCAGCGCCTGGTGGCGCTCTATCCCGAGGATGTCATTGAACAGGCCGTGGTGGAGACTGAACTGGCGGCAATCTCCGCCTCGACCGGGAGCACAGATCAGGACCAGGCTGAAGCCTCCACGGGCGGCGACAGCATTAGTGCATCGGTGGAACGGCACCTGGCGCGTTATTTCCAGGCCCACGGCGATAGCCTGCCGCCGGCCGGTCTTCATGACCGTGTTCTGCGTGAGGTTGAAAGGCCGTTGATCCAATTGTGCCTGGCCGCGACACGGGGCAACCAGATCAAGGCGGCGGAACTCTTGGGCTTGAACCGCAATACCTTGCGAAAAAAGATTAGGGAATTGGATATTCAGGTGGTACGCGGCTTGAACTGATGCATAATTACCACAGATTCTGTGTGTGACCGAGCCCATTAACACCATGGCTGAAACAACAGACCGTAACCGCCTCGA
>JASLLM010000232.1 GCA_030747035.1 Alphaproteobacteria bacterium
ACACCTCGCAAACATCCGCCGTAAACCCGGCCAATGCCGCGCGCCTCGTTCAAACTCGGTGGCCACCATGAATAATATGGGCTAGGTAACCGTGAACGCTGTATCAAAAAAACCCGTCAAGGACAGCTCACCTCGGAACGGCTCAAACGCGAGGGGCGAGATGCGGAACCTTCTTTCGAGGGTGCAGACCAATATCGGTCGGCAATTGCTGTTGAATGACCTGGTCGCCACGATAGAGACCGATTTCGAGGAATATGGCCGGGTCGTTGACACCGCGCCGGCATGGCATGACAAGCGGGTCGCGCCGACCGACCCGGATCACAACACGCTTGGCCCGAAGAACGCCTATTGGGTCGCCATCCGTGATAACGAGGGCGAAGTCGTAAGCTGCGGCGCCCAGCGCATCTGGCCAAAAACTCGACTGGTGGACCTGATCAACTCCGGGCGTTTCCTTTACGACGGCACCAAGGACGCGGGCCAGGACAGCCTGCATCTGTTCACCGAGGGCCTTGGCCATATCGAGGGCAACATCGCCTATTGCGGCGGCGGCTGGGTTCATCCCAAGGTCCGGGGCAAGGCGATGGCGACCATGTGCATCATGTTGGCTCAAGCTAAAATGCTGCAGGATTTCGATGTGGATTATTGCTTTTCGATGGTCCGGCCGGACTTCATCGAAAATGGCATGTCGCTTCGGGCCTATCGCTATTACCACATGGATTTTGGCGCCACCCTGTGGCGGGCGGAGATGGGCGAGCGGATCGATTTTTGGGTCCTGCACAACAGCCGGGCCGATTTGATGCGTGAGATGACCCTTTGGGTCAATACATCTGAATAGTCAGCGAGGACTGGTGGTATCAGGCGGCGAATTAGGACAATGCCCTGTGGTCCAGCGCTAGGCGCGTTCGATCTCGGCTGACAGGGTGACGAGCCGGTCGATTTTGTCCAACTTGTTGACGGTTGGAAAAATGATCCGATTATAGCTGAGATCTATGCCGCCAAAGTTACCGATGATACGATGGGCCAAGGGCTCCCGCGCGGCCATGGCTTCCTGGAAGCAGGTGACGATTACCTGCACCACATCCTTGTCCGGTAACTCGTGCATGCGCCGGGCGACGAAGTTGGAGTTATCGTAGACATTGAAGTCGCCGCCGAAAAAGGCAAAGACATAGTTCATCGGATCGTCCGCGTCGGTGGCGACCACGGACGAACGGCCATTGAGGATTTCAGGCGCGCCGACCAACGGCCCGAACCCAAGCTCCTCCCGTCGGTAGAGCGCCCCCTGACCACAAAGTTGGTACCAACGCTCCAACGCGTCTCCCAGCTTCGGATCTTGGATCTCTGCCAACCCTATATGTTCTACCCTTACCATAAGCCGCGTTACACTAGTTTAGGAAAAAGTTAACTGCAAGAGTTTGATTCCGTTAACAATTTAATTTCAGGGTTCGCCATTCTGTTGAAGCGTGCGCCTTTGACGGGAAAAATACCCCACAGGTTTACCCACAGAGATACCCACAATACGCGAATAGCGCGAATCTTGCCGCGTCACAGAAATGGCCAGCCGGCGCGCCGGAATGCCGGACCGCGCCATTGCCACGGCGGCGGCGAGCCAAGCTTGTATTTGACGTTTACGTCAACGTTAAGTTAGCATGGCGGTGATACATTCCACGTCATTGGTAGCTAAATTGCGGGTGCGGCGGCTGTTTGCCGGCTGGCAGTCCCTATACGAAAGACATTTCATGGTCGCCGAAAACGAAGTCGAATATCCTTACGAAGATGCGGTCGAACTGGGCCGGCCGCTGGAAGTGGCGCCTGGAGTTTTCTGGCTGCGGATGCCGTTGGAATTAACCGGCCTGGATCACATCAATCTATGGTTGCTGCGCGATGGCGCGGGCTGGTGCATCGTCGACACCGGAATGAAATCGAGCCGCATTCACGAATTATGGGAAGAGGTATTCGAAAAATTTCTCGATGACCTGCCCATCACCAGGGTTTTCTGCACCCACTTCCACCCTGATCATATTGGCCAGGCCGGCTGGCTGACCCGGCGCTGGAATTGCGACCTTTGGATGACCCATCGCGAATGGCTGCAGGGCCGTGTCGCCGAACTGGACCATCACGACAAGATGCCTGATTTGCAACTGCAGTTTTTCCGCAATCTTGGCCTGTCGAAAGCGGCCCTGGGCGCGATGGCCGAGACCCGTTACGACCATTTTCAGCAATCCGTGACGGCGCTGCCGCCGCAGGTGCATTCCGTGCGCGGTGGTCAGGAGATCCGGATCGGCGACGACGATTGGCAGGTTATCGTTGGCCGGGGCCATTCGCCCGAACATCTGTGCCTGTTCAATCACAAGACCCGGGTATTGATCTCCGGCGATCAGATCCTGCCCAGGATCACCCCGCATATTGGCCTGCATGCCTCGGAACCGGCCGCCAATCCCCTGCAACTGTACCTGGATACGCTGTCCAATTTTGATCATTTGCCCGCCGATACGCTGGTCCTGCCGGCCCATGGCCTGCCGTTCTATCGCCTGCACCCACGCCTGGCCTTCTTGCGGGAGCATCATGCGCAACGATTGTCCACGCTGGAGGAGTTCTGCATTGAGCCGACCCGTGTGCTATCGACCCTGAAGGTGATGTTTCAACGGGAGTTGAACCCGTTCGAGGCGCTGCTGGGGATGAGCGAGGCGCTGGCGCATTTGCACTGTCTGATGGGCCAGGGCCGCATCGTCCGGGAAACCTCCGACGATGGCGTCTGGCTGTATCAAGCCAGCGGCCGGCGGGCGGATGCCGCCTGAGGCGGCATTGCTGGGGCTGGACTGGGGCACAACCAGTCTGCGGGGCTATCTGATCGGGGCGGATGGCAGCGTATTGGCGGAACGGTCGGCGGAGGCCGGCATCCTGCAGGTCCGGAACGGCGCCTTCGCCGAGGCGCTGTCGGATCTGGCCGGCGATTGGCTGGCCAGCGACAGCACCCTGCCCATTATCGCCTCGGGCATGATCGGGTCGCGCCAGGGCTGGGTCGAAGTGCCTTATGTGGACCTTCCCGCGGATGCCGGCGGGCTTACGCTGTATTCCCATGACGGCTTCGATCGGCCAATCCATTTCATCCCCGGCCTGGCCGTGCGTGACGGCGGCGGCGTACCGGACGTGATGCGCGGCGAGGAAACCCAGATCATCGGGGCCGGCGGTCTGGCTTTGCAAGACGGCCTTTACCTGTTGCCCGGCAGTCACACCAAATGGGCCGAAGTGAAGGACGGCAACATCATCTGGTTCACCACCTTCATGACTGGCGAGCTGTTCGCGGCCCTGAAGGGGCATACAATCCTGGGCCGGATGATGATGGGGGAGGCTGATGACGATGTCTCTTTCCGGCGCGGTGTGAATTACGGCCAAGGCGCGGGCGGGACGCTGCAGCGGCTGTTCAGCGCCCGTACATTGGCGCTGTTCGGTGAACTGCCGGAAACCGGCGTGGCGGACTATCTATCCGGTCTGCTGATCGGGGCTGAGATTGCCGAAGCCCGCGCGCTGGTGCAAAATCCCGGCAGCATGATCATGATCATCGGCAATCCGGATCTATCGCGGCATTATCTGGCCGCTTTGTCCATTAGCGGCTGGCCGGCGGAGATCGCGCCCGCCGGCGCCACGGCGCGCGGGCATTGGCGCATCGCCCGCGCCGCGGGGCTTTTGCCCCGATGACGGCATTGGAAAGTCATCTGGCGGAACTGCCCCTGATCGCCATTCTGCGCGGTATTCGGCCGGACGAGGCCGTGGACATCGGCCAGGCCTTGTTCGCGGCGGGATTTCGCATCATCGAAGTGCCATTGAATTCACCGGAACCGTTGCAAAGCATTGACCGTCTGGCATCGGCCCTTGGCGAGAGGGCCCTGATCGGCGCCGGCACCGTCCTCAATGCCAAGGCGGTCGATGACGTCGCCGCCGCCAATGGCCGCCTGATCGTCATGCCCCATAGTGATCCATCGGTCATTGCCCGGGCCAAGGATCACGATCTGTACTGTCTGCCCGGCGTCGCCACCCCGACGGAGGCTTTCGCCGCCCTGGGCGCCGGAGCGGACGGCCTGAAGATGTTTCCCGGTGAGACCCTGCCGCCCATTGCGGTGAAAGCCTGGCGCGCCGTCTTGCCCGGCGATTTGGGGCTATTTCCCGTGGGCGGCATCACGGCGGACAAGATGGCCGCCTATTGCGCCGCCGGTGCGAGCGGTTTTGGCCTGGGATCGGCCCTTTACAAACCCGGCATGAGCGCCGGGGAGGTCGGCGGGAATGCCGAAACCTTCGTCGCCGCGTGGCGGCGGATCGGGTCATGAAGCCCGATCGTGAAGCCCAACCATGAAGAATGTTCTCGCAACCGAACGCTTGATCCTGCGCCTCTTCACCATGAACGACCTGGATGATCTGATCCCGATTTATGCTGATCCGGAAGTGATGGCGATCCGCAAGCTTGGCGTGCAGACACCGGAACAGACAGCGGCGGAACTATCCGCCATCGTCGATCATTGGCGGCAACACGGCTTTGGCCTTTGGGCCGTGATCGACCGCCAGGACAGTAGGTTGCTGGGCGAATGCGGCCTGCGCTACCGCGACCCCGTTTTGGCCGGCGACAGCGAGATCGAGATCTCCTATGGCCTGGCCAAAAGCGCCTGGGGCCGGGGCTTGGCGACGGAGGCCAGCCTGGCCGCCGTGGCCCACGGCTTTGATGTCACTGGCCTGCACGAAATTGTCGCGGTCGCCAAGGCCTCCAACCGGGCCTCGCACCGGGTGATGGAAAAACTCGGCATGCACCTGACGGAAACTTGGGAGCGTGACGGCTTGGGCAGGGTCAAGTACATTGTCCGGGCCGAGGAATTCAATACGAACCAGTAAACGAGGAAACCCGCCCAATGAAACTCTATGATCTTCCCCCCTCCCCCAACGCCCGCCGGGTGCGCATCTTTATCGCCGAAAAGGGCCTCGAGATCCCCACGGTTGCCGTGGATATGACCAAGGGCGAGAACAAGACGGCGGACTATCTGGCGAAGAACTCCCTGGGCAAGATGCCGGTATTGGAGCTGGATGACGGCACCTGCATCGCCGAATCCGCTGCCATCTGCCGTTATCTGGAGGAAATACATCCCGAACCGGCGCTGATGGGCACGACACCAGTGGAGCGGGCCCAGGTCGAGATGTGGAACCGGCGCATGGAACTGGAAATCCTGCTGCCCCTGATAAATGTCTTCGGCCATACCCACGAAATGTGGAAAGGCGTACATACCCAGATCGCCGAATGGGGCGAAGTCTGCCGGGAAAATGCCTTGAACAGGCTGGCCTGGCTGGACGGCGAGATCGCCGGCCGGGATTATGTTGTTAACGACGGCTACACCGTGGCCGACATTACCTTGCAATGCGCTCTGGTGCTGGGCAAGGCGGTGGGCGTGCGCGTGCCGGAGGAGTTGAACAACGTCAACGCCTGGTTCGACCGCGTTGCCGCCCGGCCTACCGCGCGCGCGTAACTGGTATTAATACGGAGAATTAACCCGCTGTTTACCATAACGGCCTAGAACAATACGGTAGACAATTCAATTAGAGCGTTTCCGGATTATTTTGGGGCATAGCCATCCTCGGCGAAGAAGTTCCAGCATTCCTCTGGTTTGAAGAGA
>JASLLM010000233.1 GCA_030747035.1 Alphaproteobacteria bacterium
TCCTCAACATATTGATTCTTATAGCATAATCTCCATCTCAGGGCATCGATTAACGAGTTCATCTGGGAAATGGGGGACTAGGCCAATGTACGCGTCACAATGTACTCGACACGCTTGGTACTCTATACGCTTACAGGTTACGCTCTATTGGTTACGCTATACTCAAACTCAACAACTCATTACAGTTTGCTTATTTACGCCACGCAACTCTAAACTCAAACAAATCTAACTATAACACAAAAATAAGCAAATTTATTACTTACGATACTATTTGTAACACGAATGTTATTGTTGATGTTATTATACCTGACTTATACCAGATGAATAGAAAAAAATTCATGATTTGAGAAAAAATGCTCCGATCGCGACGATTCGTCGCATAATTCCGGGGCTGGTATTGTCAACTGGGAGCGATGGCAAAGGGCGCGATACGGCGAACGTTCTCGTCCAGGCGCAGGCGGTGGTTCAAGGGCGGGTGGGCCCGTTGGCTGCAGTCCAGGCGCTCGCAGACTCGGCAGGAAACCCCGACCTCCGTCGCCGCCTCCTTGCTTTTTAGATCCATGGTGTCGCCATAAACCAGGTGCTTGGCCTGGCCCATGTCGCAGCCCACCGCCACCGCCAGGCGCGGCTGCCGGCCACCATGGCCGCCAAGGATCGGATCCACGGTTCGGGCAACGGTCAAAAAGGCACTGCCGTCCGGCAGGCGGGCCTGCTGGGTATGTATGGTGCCGGGCGCGCGGAAGGCATCGTGGATCACCCAGCGGGGGCAGGTGCCGCCGAACCGCGCGAAGTTGAAGCCGGCACCGCTGAGCCGTTTCGAGATGTTGCCCGCATGGTCGATGCGGATAAAGAAGAACGGCACACCGCGCGCGCCCTGGCGTTGCATGGTACTCAAACGGTGGCAGACCTGCTCGAAACTAACGCCAAAACGGTTCTGCAATATCTCCAGGTCATAGCGCAGTTCCCTGGCGGAATTGAGGAAGCTTTCATAGGGCATCAATACGGCGCCGGCGAAGTAGCCGGCCAGGCCGATCCGGAACAGTTTGACCGCATCGGGCGATGATAAATTCGCCTTGTCCACCAGGCGGTCGAGCAGGTCCCCCTGCCCCGACAGCGCCAATTGCACCGCCAATTGGAAACAGCGCCCCGAGGGCGGCAGCATTTCCGACAGCAGCACCCGGCGGCGGTGAAAGTCATAGCGGCGCAGGGTTTCGCCCATGATATCGACCGGCATCACCTTGGCGCCGATATCATGGGCGGCCTGCAGATGCCGGGCCAGGCCCTGATAAAGCTCACCGCTATCCAGTTCCGCATCGCGCCACAGGGCCTCGGCCGCGGTTTCCAATTCGGGAAAGTGATTCGACTGCGATTGCTGAAAATCCCTGACTTCCTCGATCGGGAAGACCTGGCTGTCGATCCCCTGCAGCTTACTCGGGTCCGCCATGCGCTCCACCAGGGCTTGGGTATCCTCCCGCATCTCGGCATAGGCCTTGTACAGGTTCATCACCGCCTGGGTCGCCGCTGGCGAAACTTCCGCCATCTCGCGTATTTCCTGCTCCCGCACTTTCAAACCCTCGAACAACGGATCCGACAACACTTCCCGCAGGCCGGCCGCCAGGGCAGCGGATTCATCCTGGGCAAATTCCCGCAAATCAATTGGAAAGACCTGGCCCAGGCGGAATAACAGGGGCACCGTCACGGGACGCTGGTTATGCTCGATCAAATTCAGGTAGCTGGGCGAGATTTCCAGCATCTCCGCCATTTCGGTCTGACTGAGATTCTGCTCCTGGCGGTAGCGCCGTACCTTGTGGCCCAGCATGGCCTTTTTCTCAACCGACATCGGCCTCTCCAAAGCTTGTCATTGGCCATGAGTATTTACAATTTTTACAAAATTACAAGAGTAAAATTTGCAAAATTATCTACATGACACTTTTCTATTTGCGTTTGCCGGCGCGAGCCGTCATACGACTTCCCAAGGGCCAGGCAAAACCGCCGAAACCCTTATCAACGCTCATTCGGCGTAATTACAAGTAGCAGGAGCCAAACCATGACAGAGACCATTGAGCAACTCGTTTCCGCCCCCGAAGGCCGTTTCGCCGACATTCAACGCGACTACAGTGTCGAAGATGTGAAAAAACTTCAGGGTTCTGTCAAGGTAGAGCATACGTTGGCCCGCAACGGCGCCGAGAAACTGTGGAAACTGCTGCAGACCGAAGATTATGTGCATTCCCTGGGGGCCATGACGGGCAACCAGGCCATGCAGATGATCCGCGCCGGTCTGAAAGCGATTTATCTTTCCGGCTGGCAGGTTGCCGCCGACAGCAACAATGCCGGTGCCATGTACCCCGATCAAAGCCTCTATCCCGCCGATAGCGGCCCGGCCCTGGCCAAGCGCATCAACAAGACCCTGCAGCGCGCCGATCAGATCCAGACCATGGAAGGCGAAGGCAATATCGACTGGTTCGCGCCGATCATCGCAGATGCCGAGGCCGGTTTCGGTGGCGTGCTGAACGCCTTCGAGATCATGAAGGCTTACATCGAAGCGGGCGCCGCCGGCGTGCATTTCGAGGACCAGTTGGCCTCGGAAAAGAAATGCGGCCACATGGGCGGCAAGGTTCTGATCCCGACGCAACAGCATATCGCCAACCTGAAGGCGGCCCGTTTGGCGGCCGACGTCATGGGCGTGCCCACCATTATCCTGGCCCGCACCGACGCCGACAGCGCCAAGCTGTTGACCTCGGACGTGGATCCCCGTGACCGCGACTTCATCACCGGCGAACGCACCGCGGAGGGCTTCTACAAGCACAAAGAGGGCGAGGACGAGGGCATGCGCCGCTCCATCGCCCGCGGCCTGGCCTATGCGCCTTATTCGGATCTGCTGTGGATGGAAACCTCGACCCCGAACCTGGAGCAGGCCCGCACATTCGCCGAGGCGATCCGCAAGGAATATCCGAACCAATTGCTGTCCTACAACTGCTCGCCCTCGTTCAACTGGGGCGCGGCCTTGGACAAGGACGATATCGCCCGCTTCCAGCGCGAGATCGGTGCCATGGGCTACAAATATCAGTTCATCACCCTGGCCGGCTTCCACAGCCTGAACCATTCCATGTTCGAGCTGGCCCAGGGCTACCGGGACCGCGGCATGGCGGCTTATTCCGAGCTGCAGAACGCCGAATTCGCCTCCGAGGCCACCGGCTACAGCGCCACCCGGCATCAGCGCGAAGTGGGCACCGGTTACTTCGACACGGTCAACCAGACCATCATGGGCGGCACTTCGTCCACGACGGCGCTGACCGGTTCCACTGAATCCGAGCAGTTTCAGGCCACGCCGGCCGAAGCCGCTGAGTGACCAGCCATTGTTTGCGTGAGTAGTAGCGTAACTGAGTTGAGTAAGTAGCAGCGTAAGTACAACGGGTGGCCAACCACCCATATTGGCCACCCGTTTACTAACCACAGATACCTAACCTCTGGGCCACCGCCTCAATCATGGCAAGCGGTGGCCCCTTTTTTTTACCGGCCTGCCGCCTTGATCGCGCAGACGCGCGGGGTTAAGCATATTAGCCATGAAATTCATTCCGTTTCCGCTGCTGCTCTCTATTCTTCTGGCCGGCCTGTCGGCCTGCGGCGATGCCCCGCTGCTGCGCGACGACTACATGGGCAAGCAATTGATAGAGCCCGAACTGATGCCCAGGCAGGTGGTGCGGGATGAATATGGCAACCCGGTATTGCAGCCCCAATCACGGGACACGACCGGCTTTTGGCATGGCTTGAAAACCTGGTGACCCAGGCAACGATATTCGCGAAAATACGGCTTCATTATGGGAGACCCGAATCTTGACCACCCAGGAACTAGAGAAACTCGTCGAAAATTTTCGCAGCCTGCCGCCGTCGGCCGATTTGAGCCTGGCGGAAATTCGGGCCAACCTGGGTTATCTGGAACGGGCCCTGCCCGTGCCCGATGACGCACGGATCGAGGTTGTCGACGCGGGCGGCGTGGCGGCGGAGTTGGTCCGGGCGCCCGGTGCCGCCGGCCAAGCAGACGGCAACGCTGCGCTCCTGTATCTTCATGGTGGCGGTTATGCCTTTTGCGGGCCAGGGACGCATCGGCTTCTGGCTTACAATCTGTCGGCGGCAACGGGCATGGCCTGTCTGCTGCCCGACTACCGACTGGCGCCGAAACATCCCTATCCCGCCGCACTTGAGGATGCCATCGCCGCCTATGAATGGCTGTGCGGGCAAGGTCACCCGGCCGCTCGTATCGCCATTGCGGGCGATTCCGCCGGTGGCGGCCTAACCGTGGCAACGGCATTGCGCCTGCAACAACTCGGGCAACCGTTGCCCGGCGCCCTGGCCTGTCTGTCGCCCTGGACCGATATGACCATGTCCGGCGCATCCATTAATGGCAAGGCCGGGGCCGATCCCATGGTCCAGCGCGCCAGCCTGGAACGCTGTGCGCAATGGTACCTTGGCGATAATGGCGATCGGGCCGACCCCCTCGTCTCGCCCTTGCATGGCGACCTCTCGGGCCTGCCACCAATGCTGATCCAGGTCGGCAGCGAAGAGGTTCTGCTCGACGATGCCGCCAATCTTGCGGCACGGGCGAGAGAGGCCGGCGTAACAGTCGACTATGCCTGTTGGGAGCAAATGTTCCATGTCTGGCATCTTTATGCGCCCATGCTTTCGGAAGGCCGTGATGCCATTGCCGCGATCGGTGATTTTCTGAAACAGCATGTCGCCTGAAGCGCAAGACCCAGTCGAAGTCGAAATAGGCGTCGATATCGGCGGAACCTTCACCGATGTGGTCTGCCGGCGCCCGGACCAGCCGAACCGCATTCTGAAACTGCCGACAACCCGAGATGATCCGGGCCTGGCGGTGCTGGACGCCGTCCACCGCCTGGACGAGATGGGCGCTCTCGTCGGCGGACGGGTCGGCCGCTTCGTCCACGGCACCACCGTGGCCACCAACGCAGTGCTGGAGCGCAAGGGCGCCCGGGTCGGTCTGCTGACAACCAAGGGCTTTCGCGACGTCCTGGAAATCGGGCGGCAGTTTCGCCAGGCCCTTTACGAAGTACGCCTGACGCCGGAGACGCCAAGGTTTCTTGCGCCGCGGGCCTTTCGCCG
This sequence comes from Alphaproteobacteria bacterium, assembly GCA_030747035.1. Taxonomy (GTDB): domain Bacteria; phylum Pseudomonadota; class Alphaproteobacteria. The sequence continues at coordinate 5,122 of JASLLM010000233.1, forward strand.
CGAAGTGCCGGAACGGATCGATGCCGAGGGCCGGGTTGTTCTACCCTTGGACGAAGCGGCGCTGTTACAAGCAGCCGATGATCTGGTGGAGATGGGCGCCGAGGCCATTGCCATTGTGTTTTTGTTCTCGTTTCTGAACCCGGAACATGAAAGGCGCGCCGCCGCCCTGCTGCGCCAGCGCCATCCCGGTATGGCAATTTCGCTGTCATCCGATGTGGACCCCGCCTTCCGCGAATACGAGCGCACGGCGGTAACCGCGTTCGATGCCTACATCAAACCCGTCGTGGACGGCTATCTGGACCGCTTGCAGGGCGGCCTGGGCCAGGCCGGCATCACCGCGCCCCTACAGGTCATGCAATCGCGCGGCGGCCTTGCCGGTACCGATGTGGCCAGGGAGCGGCCGGTGCGGATGTTTCTTTCAGGCCCCGCCGCCGGCGTCATGGGGGCCTGCACGATCGGCGCTGCAGAGGATGGGAACGGTGATCTGATCAGTATCGATATCGGCGGCACGACCTGTGAT
>JASLLM010000234.1 GCA_030747035.1 Alphaproteobacteria bacterium
GTGTACTGGTCTGGTATTCCACCCTGTGGCACGGCGGCGGCCACAACCAAAGCGAGGCCCGGCGCGACGGCATTGCCTGCTATTACTGCGCCGGCTGGATCCGGCAGCAGGAGAACCAGCAGCTCGGCATCGACATGGAACGCCTGCGCAGCTTTCCCAGGCGCCTGCAGGAGCTGTGCGGCTTTTCCGTCTACCGCGGCATTTACGGCCATATCGACAATCAGGACCCCATCGAACTGCTGGGCCGGAAACGCACCGGCAAAATGGTCTGGCAGGCTTCCGACGAGGTGCGGAAGGGCTAGGCACCGGCCAGCCCGGCCTCACGTTATCGGTACTTGCCCGACGGCGCGGTGGTTTCTATGATGCCGCGCCCCTTAGCTGGGGATTTTGAACAACTGACGTGGACCGGAAAACAACATGCTGAATGCCTTACGACAGAGTGCCGGCTCCTGGGTCGTTAAGATATTTCTGGGCCTTTTGGTGCTCAGTTTCGCGGCCTGGGGCATTGGCGATATTTTCCGTCTGCAGCCCGATGCCGCCGTGATCACGGTCGGCGATACCAAAATCACCAGCTATCAGTTCCTGAACGATTTCAACCGCCAGGTCCGCCGCATGCAGCGCAGCCTCGGCCCCACCTTCGATACCCAGCAGGCCCGCCAGTTGGGCATGGTGGAACAGGTGCTGCAGCAGTCCATCACCCGCGCCCTGTACGACCAGGAAGTGGCGGAGCTGGAATTGACCATTTCGGACGCCGATATCGCCACCTGGATCAAACGCTCGTCCGCCTTCAAGGACAGTTTCGGGCGCTTCGACAAACTGCGCTTTGAACAGGTTCTCAGGGACAACGGCTTCAACGAACAAAGCTATATCATCGCCTCGCGCCGGGATCTGTCGCGGGAGCAGCTGTTCGCATCGCTGATGTCCGGCACCCATGCGCCCGACCCCGTGGTCAAAACCTTTTTCCAATACCAGCAGGAAAACCGCGTTTTCGAGGTCTTGAGCCTGCCATACGACAAGGTCTCCGGCATCGCCACGCCGGCGGAAGCCGATCTGACCGCCTATCACGAGGCCCATAAGGATCAGTTCATGGCGCCTGAGTACCGCGCCCTTTCCTACCTGACGCTGCGGCCCGAGCATCTGCTGGAGGAAACCCTGGCCAGCGACGAGGAAGTGGCGGAGGCCTATGAGGCCCGCCTGAACGAATTCACCACGCCCCCTAGCCGCGATGTGGAACAAATCGTGGCGGAGGACGAGGCCGCCGCCCAGAGCATCGCCGGGCGCCTGAAGGACGGCGGCGATTTTTATGCCGTCGCCAAGGAACTGGCCGATATGGACAAGGCCTCGGTCAAGCTGGGCAAAATGACCAAGGCTGACCTGCCGGAGGAGGCCGCCGACGGCGTTTTTGCCCTGGCCTCCGGTCAGATAAGCGAGCCCATGGAAACCGGCCTGGGCTGGCATATCTTCCGCGTTCTGAAAATCACCGAGGGCGGCAGTAGAACCCTTGATGAGGTGCGGGCGCAGGTAAGCCGGGATGTCAAGCTGGAGAAAGCCGGCGAAGCGGTGTTTGAACTTTCCAACAAGGTGGAAGACCAGTTGGCGGGCGGCGCGACGATCAGGGAAGTCGCGGAAGCATTGAACCTGCACCATGGCGTTATTGCCGCCGTCGATTCCCAGGGCCGCGGCCGCGATGGCCAGCCCGCCGCCGGCCTGCCAAAGGCGCCGGAGTTCATCCAAGACGCCTTCACGGTGCAGCCCGGCGACGAGGGGCAATTGAAGGAATCCGGCGATGGCAGCTACTACCTGGTTCAGGTCGATAAGATTATCGAGACCGCGCTGAGACCCATCGCCGATGTACGCGACGACGTGCGCAAGGCGGTGATGGCGGAGCGCCGGGCCAAGGCGGGCGCGGCACAGTCCGCGAAACTGGCCGCCGCCGCGCGTAGCGGCAAGGCACTGGCGGCGCTGGTTCAGACCGGGGTCAGTTCCGTCGCCACCCTGGCGCCGATGACCCGGCAGCAAGCGGCGGGCGATGCGCAATTGAGCGCCGAACTGGTGAAAAAGCTGTTTCAGCTGCGCACCGGCGAAATCGCCGACGGCCCGGCCCTAAGCGGCAACAGCCATTCCGTGGTGCGCCTGGTCAAGATCACCAAGGCCGTAGCCAGGGATGAACCGGACCGGCTGAAGCAACTGGACGAGATGGTCCGGAATTCCATGACCGAGGATGTTCTGGCTCAATACCGCGCCGCATTGCAAAAAAAATACGATGTTGAAATCAACGACAGTATTATAGATTCTCTGTTCGACGAGTTGAACGTTCGTGGCTAGAGCAACCCGTATTCAATTGAATGCGGATAAGTTGCTCTATACTATAGGTTTTAGCGCATGGGTTCGGGTTTGGTTAAACTCGACATGCGCCAGTACAGGCCCGCCTTGGCCGGAAGGGTTATTCGCTCACCTGCTGGATTGAGCTGTCATGCGACCTGACGTCATTGATTTACGGGAGTTTTACCGCAGCCGCCTGGGCCAGGTAGCCCGGAAGCTGCTGCGCCGGCGTATTCGCCAGCTCTGGCCCGACGTCACCGGCATGGACCTGCTGGCACTGGGTTACCCATCCCCCTACCTGCGACAGTTTCAGGGTGAAGCGGGCCGCGTCCTGACCTTCATGCCGGCACAGCAAGGAGTCCACCGCTGGCCGATCCAGGAGCGTAATCAGGTCGCCCTGGTCGATGAAATGGAACTGCCCCTGCCCGATGCCTCGGTCGATCGGGTGCTCCTGGTGCATGCGCTGGAAAATACCGAGCAGGTGACCCCGTTGATGCGGGAGGTCTGGCGCGTCCTGGCCTCCGGCGGACGCCTGATGGTGGTGGTGCCGAACCGGCGGGGCATCTGGGCCCGTCTGGAGCGTACGCCGTTCGGTCAGGGTCATCCCTACAGTCCCGGCCAGCTATCGCGTCTGTTGCGGGACAATCTGTTTCAACCCAGCGAGCGCGCCTCGGCCCTATACATGCCGCCCGTGACCTCCGGCATGTTGTTGCGCACGGCGGGCGCCTGGGAGAAGCTCGGGCAGCGCTGGGGACATGCCTTCGCCGGTGTTCTGCTGATGGAGGCGGATAAACAAATCTATGCGGTTTCCGCCAAGCCGCGACGCCGCCGCCGGCCCATTGCCGTTCCTCTGCCCGCGCCACCGGCCGGTGCCGCCGGTGCCGCGGGGTCCGTTGTCTTGACCATGAACAGGCATCGTGCAAATTTGGACGAAGACTAGGTTTTGGGCGCGCAAAAGATGCCGCGCCAGGGAGATAACCGATGCGGAAACTGCTTTTCGCTGCACTGACATTGCCAATCATGGCGGCATTTGCGCCGGCTTATGGGGCGCCGCAGATGATGGGCCTGGTCGCATCCAACACGGCGCAGCCGATACAATGCCAGCGGGGTCATTGCTTCGCCGAGTTCACGGCCTTTTGTCTGCAGCCTGAACGCGCCTCGCCGGTGCGGGGCACGGCCTATCGCATGCACGATAGCAGCCGGTTGACGGCCATGGCCACCACCAAGGACGGCCGCCGGATCAAGCTGAACGTGGAACGCGATTTGCAGATCAAGGCGGAGCGCAGCCATGTGGCGGTGCGCATCGGCATGTCGGCGCGGGAGATGGCGCGTCTTGGCCTGCGGCAGGTGCATATCAAGGTGGCCCGCAATGCCACTCTGGTGCCCATCTCTATGCAGGGCGACAATTCGCCGCTGCAACCCGATGAAATTGCCGCCGGCGCCGGCCCCATGCGGGAGTTCGGCGCCAAGCACGTGGATCGGGAACAGCACTGGATGCCCGTGGCGCGCCTTGCCAACCAGATGATCAATGCCTTGCCCCCCGGCGGCCGTGCCAGTGATCAGCAGCGGCAAAGTCTATGGTCCAGGGTTGTCGGCGCCACTGATTTTACCCGGGCGCCGTCGGGCACGAAGGAGCGGTTGCGCAGCGTCCATGACCAATGCCAGGAAGCCGTGGCAAAGGGCCGCCTGTCCAGCCTGCGCCGATGCCTTGAGGGCAAGCACGACAGCATGGTCGGCACCCTGAACAACCGTTATTGGCACGCCATCAAGACCGGCAGCTAGCCAGGTTTCAGCCAGTCCTGGTGGGCCGGGGCAGCAACTGGCCGCCGCAATTCGGGCAGCTCCCCTCCATCTCCGTACCGCACGGCTGGCAGAACGTGCATTCATAGGAGCAGATCAAGGCCTGCGTACTGTCCGCGGGCAGGACCGCCTGGCGGCGTTCGCATTCACCTCGCATTTCCAACGGCAATTTTTTCTCCCCCAACATCATCCATATCTTTGACTTAACATAGGCCGTCGCGGAAATTGTGCGATAGTCTGGCTTTCCCTATTGCGGCAATCACGGACGAGCCGGACATGGTGGATTCTGAGACAACGACCGCGCGTTATTTGGCCGAAGATCTGCGCCGCTGCACCGCGGAATTGTTCCGGCAGGCGGGCCTGGATGACCCCATCGCGGCCGCCGTGGCGGAGATATTGGTCATGGCAGACCTGCTGGGCTATGACACCCATGGCCTGCAATTTGTTCCGGCCTATCTGGCGGATGTTGAGGCCGGACGCACCACGACCAGCGGCGAGCCGGATATTCTAAAGGACAGCGGCGGCGCACTCTTGCTGGACGGCCGGATGCTGCCGGGACAATGGCTGGTGCTGCGGGCCCTGGCCCTGGCGCAACAAAGGCTCGGCGCGCAGGCAATGGTTTCCATCGCCATTCGCCGCAGCCAGAACATCTCCTGCCTGGCAACGTATGTAAAACGGGCCGCCGACGACGGCCTGTTGGCATTGCTGACCACGTCGTCACCAAACAACGCCGTGGTCGCACCCCATGGCGGACGGTCTCCGCGCCTCTCCACCAATCCCATCGCCATCGGCATTCCCACCGAGGGCACGCCGATCCTGATCGATACCAGTGCCTCCGCCACCACGAACCGGCGCATCGAGCGGGCCCGCCGTGGCGGCGAGCGTTTGCCACAGCCCTGGTTGGTGGACAACAGCGGCCGCCTCAGTGACGACCCGGAGGTGATCTACGACGACCCGCCCGGTGCCATTCTGCCCGCCGGCGGCCAGGACATGGGGCACAAGGGCTTTGCCCTGGCACTGTTCGTCGAGGCTTTGACGTCCGGCCTTGCCGGCACCGGCCGGGCCGCCATGGCCGAGGGCGGAGATGACGGAGACCCGGCCGGCAGTAACGTTTTTCTGCAATTGATCGATCCGGCGGCCTTTGGCGGGACTGAAGCGTTTCGCCATGAGACCGGTTTTCTGGCCGAAATTTGCCGTGGCGCGGCACCCCTCGCCGGCGGTCCCGGGGTGCGCGTCCCGGGCGACCGGGCCCATCAGGCAATGTCGAGGCAGCGGACCGAGTGCGTGGCCCTGCACCCGGAAATCATGCAGCGCATGCGTCCCTGCCTGGAGAAATACGGTATCGCCCTACCCAAGGCAGTGTCTTATACCAGTCGCCATAAGTCATGACACGATCGCCCATTCTCTCCGGGTGATTGAGGCTATTTTGTCTGGTCTG
>JASLLM010000235.1 GCA_030747035.1 Alphaproteobacteria bacterium
GCTGCCTAACGAGGCGTAGGCGCCGGCCAGCGTCAAGTGAGACCAAAAATCATCGGTTTTCGCCTGTATTGCGGCTTTTGTATCAATGATGGCCAGTTCCACCTCATCAAGCAATAAATACGATGCACCCCGCAAATGGAGAAAGGCCCAGAACATTGGGTCGTGAGGACTAAGGCGGATTGCCCGGTCAAACAGAGGTATGGCCTCCGCCGCCCGGCCGAACCAGTAAAAGGCACGGCCAAGTCCAAGGTAGGACGCCGCGAAACTTGGGCTCAGGTCAATGGCCTTCTCAAAAGCCGGGATGGAGCGGTCCCGGTCGCCCAAGAACATGCAAACGTTGCCGAGAGCGAAATGGCAGTAACCGTCCCGGTCGTCCAGCGCCACCGCCTTTTCGGCGTCACGCAAACCTTGCGCGAGCGTTGCTGCTCTGTCTTTCTCGAAACCGAAAGTAACCGCGTTGCAGGCACCATGGGCAAGTCCGGCGTAGGCCTTTGCAAACTCGGGTGCGCGCTCCGATGCGCGTTGAAACAACCGTTGCTCCTCTATGACGCCGTCTTCGGAATATTTGTAGTGGTGCCACATGCCGCGCTGATAAAGCTCCCAGGCATCAAGGTCGGTTATGGGTTTATTGTGTGCTATCGCCCGCTCGCTGCTGGCCAGTTCGGCATCGACCTCTGCGCTGATAGCTTCGGTCAAATCATCTTGTAGATCGAAGATATCCGTGAGGGCGCGGTCGTAGCGCTCTGCCCAGATGTGATTGCCGCTTTCGGCTTCGATCAACTGAGCTGTGACGCGGACCCGCTGGCCGGATTTGCGGACGCTGCCTTCCAGGACATAGCGCACGCCCATCTCGCGCCCGACCCGCTTCACATCAACCGCCTGACCCTTGTAAGTGAAACTGGAGTTCCGCGCGATCACGAACAGCCAGCGCAAACGCGACAATGCGGTAATGACTTCTTCGCTCATGCCGTCGGAGAAATATTCTTGCTCCGGATCGCCGGACAGATTGTCGAATGGCAGTACAGCGATGGAGGGTTTGTCGGGCAACGGCAAGCCCTCGCCGTTTCCTGTGCCGCTGCTTAGGACGCCGGCACGCGAACCGGCCGGCCAATGCCAGACGGCCACCGGCCGGGCAACGTTCTTAAGCCGAATGGTCTCGCCGCCACCGAACTCTTCCAAGGCCTTGTTGTCCAGGCTATGATGCGCCGTGTCGGAAATTAATACCTGTCCGGGCTCCGCCAGCTCTTCCAGACGGGCGGCGACATTGATCCCATCGCCATAAATGTCTTCATCCTGAAACGTCACGTCGCCGATATGTACGCCGACGCGAAGCCGGATGAAATCATGGTCCGCAAGACGTTGTTGAATTTCGACGGCGCAGGCAACTGCTTCCGATACATTGGCAAATTCGACAATCCAACCATCACCCATACGCTTGATGACTTTGCCATTGGCGTCACGGATCTTGGGTTGGAACAAATCCTCGCGCAAGGTGTTGAGCGCGGCAAGCGTCCGCGCCTCGTCCTCGCCCATCAGACGCGTGTAGTCGACCACATCTGCTGCCAATATTGCGGTAAGACGGCGTTGCAAAATAATGTTCTCCTTAGAGAGGGTACTAACTGATTTTGCCAAGTGTCTTAGATGACTACCGCTGAGCGCTCTGACGGCGCAATGAATGCGGCGCCGTTTCAGGCAGCGTCCTCGCCCGCATTTTCGCGCCGGGGCAGCGTCCAGTTCGGGCGGATGAAATGGCAGGTATAGCCATGGGGGATACGCTCCAGATAGTCCTGATGTTCCGGCTCCGCCTGCCAGAAATCACCCACCGGCTCGACCTCCGTCACCACCTTGCCCGGCCATAATCCCGACTCGTTGACATCGGCGATGGTGCGCTCGGCCTCCGCCTTCTGGGCCTCGTTCACATAGTAAATGGCGGAGCGGTACGAGGGCCCCATGTCATTGCCCTGGCGGTTCAGGGTCGAGGGATCGTGGATCTGGAAGAAAAATTCCAACAAGGTCCGATAGCTGATCATTTCCGGATCGAAAATGATTTCAATGCCTTCCGCGTGGTTGCCGTGATTGGGATAGGTGGCGTTGGCGATATCGCCCCCGGTATATCCCACACGGGTGTCGATAACGCCGGGAAGCTTGCGGATCAGATCCTGCATGCCCCAGAAACATCCGCCGGCCAAAACGGCGCGTTCGCTGTTCTTTGTCATCTGCTGTTCCCCTACGTTGCAAATTCCTTGATCTTACTGCGCGGCGTCCGACAAGTCCGGCGCCGGGGCAAAGACATATGGCGCCATGGATTCCTGCGCCATGGCGCGCAGCTCGTGCCATTTCGCGGGCCCGCCGTAATAGGCCAGGCTGCCCGGTTCCGCCTTGCCTTCACCATTGTAGTACGAAACACAATCCCGCAAGGGCCGGGTGTTGATGTCGGCCGTGCGGCAATGCTCGGCATATTCGATCTCCGATTCCGGGGTAATGTCGAGGATGCCGGCGCCTTTGTCCCGCAAGGTGCTAAGCATCCAGACTACATAGTCCGTGTGTGCCTCGATCCCCCGGGTGAAGTTGAACTGTCCGCCGCCCCCTTACGGGCCCGACATGATCAGCAAATTGGGGAAGCCATGGCTGTACAGGCCAAGGAATGTCTTGGTGCCTTCCGACTGCCACTTTTGCCGCAGGGTCTGCCCGCCGCGCCCGACAATCATCTCGAACGTCGCCGTCGCCATCCATTGGAACCCGGTGGCATAGATGAGCACGTCCAAGGGATATTCGACGCCTTCGTGGACGACGCCCTTGGTGTTTATCCGGCTTACCCCAATGGGCGCCGTATCCACCAAGGTGACATGGGGCTTGTTGAAAGTGGTCAGGAATTCGTCGTGAAACGCGGGCCGCTTGCAGCCGTATGTGTAATAGGGCTTCAAGGCAGCGGCGGTTTTCGGATCCTCGACGGTGGCGTCAACCCGGGCGCGGATCTGTTCCATGATCCGGAAATTGGTGTTGAGTTGTTTTTCCATCAACTCTTGCGGCGACAATTCCCTGGCGTGCTTTTTTCGCACCTTGAAGTCGGCGACCTTGCCCGACAGGAAATCGTCATTGCCCTTCAGGGCCGTCCTGCCGGACGAAATCGTGGCAAGGCGTTCGCGCCGGGCCCGCGACCAGCCCGGTTCCTTCTTCCAGATTTCGATTTCCTCTGCCGTTGTCTCACGTTGGTCTCGGACATCTATGGAGGAAGGCGTGCGTTGGAAGACGTACAGTTCTTTGACGATCTTGGCGATTTCCGGAATGACCTGCACGGCGGTGGCGCCAGTGCCGATGATGCCGACGCGCTTGTCCTTCAGATCCACTTTGTAGTCCCAGCGCGAGGTATGGAAGGCATCACCCTGAAACGTTTCCATGCCATCGATCCTGGCCAGCCGTGGCGTTGTCAGGATGCCATTGGCCAGGACCAGATAGCGGGCCCGCATCCGATCGCCGCGGTCGGTGGTCACTGTCCAGCGGCCGGCGGCCTCGTCCCATGTTGTCTCGCCCACCGTGGTGTGAAACAGACAGCGGTCGTAAAAGCCGTACTTTTCGGCAATCTTCTGGCAGTACTCCAGAATCTCGAAGCCGGAGGCGAACTTCATCGTGGGGAAGTATTCCATTTCCTCCAGCAGCGGCAGATAGCTGTATGATTCAACGTCGCAGGCGATGCCGGGATATCGGTTCCAGTACCAGGTGCCGCCGACATCTCCGCCTTTTTCGCAAAAGCGGACATCGGTGAAGCCGGCCGCTTGCAGTTTGTACCAAAGCAGAAGGCCGGCGAAACCGGCGCCGACCACGAGGATTTCGCATTCGTCGTTCAAGGCTTCCCGTTCCACGGGAGGTGCGGAGTACACATCCTCGAGATATTTGCTGAACTCGCCTTCCATGGCCATATAGTCGGCCGCGCCCTGGCGCTGTTCCTTGAATTCGCGGTACTTGGCCTGTTCCTCGGCATTGAACACGGCCCCTGGCGGCGGCGGCGGAAGCGTCTTCAGCGCTTCGTCATCGATGACCGCGTAACCCTTGCCGGCGATGTTGGCGGAGGCCTTGGAGGCGCGGGTATTGAAGATTTTCACGCCGGTTTCTGGATCTGTTCGGATCGGCAAACTCATATCCCCATACTCTGTTCCCCTATATATGGGTCCTGAGTATAGAAGCGCGGGTTTTGCTGTCTAGTGGGCGTACCCCCGATTGGGGGATTGCGGTTTTCGGACGGGAGCGGCACATTGCCTCTCGGTTGGGGTACTTGATGGAGGCTAACTTGGAAATTGGACAAATGCGCGTCGACTTGGCGGCATCCCTGCGTTGGGCGGCCCGGCTTGGTCTGAACGAAGGGGTGGACAATCACTTTTCCATGGCGGTCGCGGGCGATGACGGCGTGGTGCACGGCGATCGCTTTCTGATCAATCCCTATGGCTGGCACTGGTCCGAGATAACCGCCTCGTCCCTGGTTCTTTGTGACGCCGAGGGTACGGTTCTGGAGGGCGACAACGAGGTCGAGGATACCGCCTTCTATATCCACAGCCGTGTGCATCTGGGCTGCCCCGCCGCCACCGTCGCCATGCATACCCACCAGCCGCAGGCCACCGCGCTGACCCTGCTGGAAGGCGGGCGGCTGGAAATGTGCGAACAGAACGCCCTGATGTTCGATGAGCGCATCGCCTACGATGACGAATACGAGGGCCTGGCCCTGAGCGCCGGCGAGGGCGACCGGCTGGCGCAAACAATGGGCAACCGCAGCCTGTTGATGATGGCTAGCCACGGCGTCATGGCCGTGGGGCCAACGGTGGCCGATGCCTTCAACGATCTGTATTACCTGGAACGGGCGGCGGAGTTTCAGATCCTGGCCCGCTCCACGGGCGGCAAATTGCGCACCGTATCGCAGCAGGTCCGCGACCTGGTGCGCCAGCAAATGAGCGTGGAACGGCCGAAGGTGGCCGAGCGTCACTTCGCCGCCCTGAAGCGCATTCTGGACCGGGAAGAGCCGGAGTACCGGAATTAGTCATGGCCTACGATCCAGTCGCCCGGCTGTTGCATTGGCTCATGGCGCTGTTGCTGATCGTCATGTTCCTGTTCGGCATGCAGATGGAAGAGTTATCCCTGGCCGAGAGGCGGGAGTCGTTGCCCATGCATGCCAGCACGGGCCTGGTGCTGCTGCTGCTGGCCTTGTTCCGTTTGTTCTGGCGGTGGCGCCATCCCGCACCACCCTATCCAGACAGCATGAGCCCAGGGCAGCAGAAATGGGCCAAGGGCGTGGTGCGCGCTTTCTATCTGCTGATGATCCTGCTGCCCATCGCTGGGTTCCTGCATGCCGCCAGTTATGTGGATTTTGAAATTCATGCCTTCGGCATCTGGAATTTGACCGCGCTGCTGCCGTCGGGCGAGACGCTGACCGGGATCTTTCACGTTATCCATGGCAGTTGCGCCTGGCTGTTGATCATCTTGGCAATCGGGCATGTGGGCGCGACGTTGAAACATGCCTTCATGGACAAGGATGAAATCCCGGCCCGCATGCTGCCGTTCTT
>JASLLM010000236.1 GCA_030747035.1 Alphaproteobacteria bacterium
ACAGCGACGCCACGGATATCGCCACGCCGGGCCATATTTTCCCCCTAATGGCCCGCGACGGCGGCGTTTTGGTCCGCGCCGGCCATACCGAGGCGGCGGTCGATGTCGCCCGGATGTCCGGCCTGCCCCCCGCCGGCGTGATCTGCGAGATTATGAATGATGACGGCACCATGGCGCGGATGCCCGATTTGGTGAAATTTGCCCAGTTCCATGGCCTCAAGATCGGCACCATCGCCGATCTGATCGAATACCGCCGCCGCACCGAAACCTATGTGGAGCGCCGGGCGGAGGCGGATTTGGATTCCGTCCACGGCGGCAAGTTCCGGGCCGTCGTCTATGTCAACAAGATTGCGTATTCCGAACATATCGCCCTGGTGAAGGGCGATGTAACGGCGCCGGGGCCGGTGCCGGTGCGCATGCATGCCCTTGACGTGCTCAGCGATGCCTTGGGCGACAAGGCGGGCAAGGCGGGGCTGTTGCAATCGGCCATGCGCCTGATCGCCGAAGATGATCGCGGCGTCGTGGTGCTGATCCGCGAGGCCTTGCCCACGGCCGTGTCCGACCGCATCCGCCGCAAGGCGGGAGAGGATGTGCCGCATCAGGTGGAATTGCGCGACTATGGTATCGGGGCGCAAATTCTGTTCGACCTGGGCGTCCGGGAAATGGAACTGTTGACCAATTCCGACTATGACATCGTTGGCCTGGAAGGCTACGGCCTGACTGTCCATGGAACGCGGCCCGTCCCCATTGATGATCTGTAGACGCGAGGATATGTAAAGTCAGATGAGTGATGCACCCCATCTACTAATCGTCGAGGCGCCCTATTATCAGCAGATCTCGGATGAACTGGCGAAAGGGGCGACGGCGGCCCTGGATGCGGCCGGCGCGACCTACGACCGCCTGTCCGTGCCCGGTGCCTTTGAAATCCCGGCCGCGATCCGGATGAATATCAAGGCCATGGAACTGGTTGGCGGCCGGCGCCGCTATGACGGCTACATTGCCCTGGGTTGCGTTATCCGTGGCGAAACGAGCCACTACGACTATGTTTGCGGTGAATGTGCCCGCGGTCTGATGAACCTGTCGCTGGACTATTCCATCGCGGTCGGTTTCGGTGTTCTGACCGTCGAAAACGAAGCTCAGGCTTGGGCCCGGGCTTCGCTGGATCAGGGTAACAAGGGGGGAAGCGTGGCCGAGGCGGCGCTGCGGATGATCGAAGTGAAACGAGAATTCGGGTATTTCCCCAGATGAGCAAGCCGGCGCGCAAGGCGGCCGACACGGCAAAGGCACCCGCCGGCGCGCGGCGCAGGGCCTCGCGCCTGGCGGCGGTGCAGGCCTTGTATCAGTTGATCCTGAGCGGCGATACGATAGATGGCGCCAGGGTCGAGGATACGATTATCGAATTCCTGACCCATCGTCCGGGCGCTGAACTGCCCGAAGACGCCTATGCTGAAGTTGATGACGATCTGTTTTCCGACCTGGTTCGCGGCACCTACCGTCATCGTGGTGATCTGGTTGCCATTCTCGATTCCGTCTTGCCCCAGCGCTGGAAATTCATCCGCCTGGACCGCATCCTGGCCGAGGTTCTGGGCTGTGCCGCCTACGAGTTGAAGCATCGTCCGGACGTGCCGGTGGCGGTGATCATCAACGAATACGTTGAAATCACCAAGGCCTTCTACGAGGGCGACGAGCCCGGCTTTATCAACGGCGTGTTGCAGGAGGTGGCGCAAAACCTGCGCGCAGATGAAGTCCTGGAGCACAGGAATGAGCGGGCAAAATCCAGATAACCCGGCCGCGCAGCCGGCTTTGGCGGAGGCGTCCCGGTCCGGTGAATTCGACCTGATTGCACGCTATTTCGCGCCCCTCGCTGGTCCGGGTGCATTTGGCCTGGGCGATGACGCCGCCGTGGTGACCCCAGGGGCGGGCCGGCAATTGGTCTTCACGGCGGATGCGATTATCGCGGGCGTGCATTTCCTGACCGATGATCCGGCCGATGACGTGGCCGCGAAACTGCTGGCGGTCAATCTTTCGGACGTGGCGGCCATGGGTGCGGCGGGCCTGGGCTATCTGGTCACGGCAGCCTGGCCCCGTGACCTGGAAGAGGCCTGGATCGCCCGCTTCGCCCAGGGTCTGGCCGAGGCGCAGGCGGAGCACGGCGTTGCCCTGTTGGGCGGCGATACGGTGGCCACGAACGGTCCCATGAGCCTGTCCCTGACGGCGATCGGCGAACAGCCGATCGGCGCCGCGCTGCGCCGCAATGGCGCACGGGTGGGTGATGACATTTATGTTTCGGGCCGTATCGGTGATGCCGGCGTCGGCCTGCGCATACTGCGCGATGGCCTGACGGGAGGTGCGCCGGCGGAGCGCCAGATGGCGATCGACCGCTACCGCCGGCCACGGCCCCAACTGGGCCTGGGCCGGGCCCTGCCGGGGCTGGCCAGCGCTTGCATTGATGTTTCCGACGGCCTGATCGCGGATCTGGGACATCTGGCGGAACAATCCGGCGCCGCCATGCGGATCGATCTGGAAAAGGTGCCGGTTTCGCCGCTGGCCGATCTTATCGGCGGAACGGCGGCGGCGATCGTCGCCGGGGACGACTATGAGCTGTTGTTCACCGCCGCGCCCGCGGATGAACAGCGTCTAGGGGAGGCGGCGGCGCAATCGGAAACCGATATCACCCCGATCGGCCGGGTTGAGCCGGGCCAGGGCGTCAGTGTCGTCGATGGCGACGGTGAAGTCGTTGCCCTGAAAGAGGCCGGCTATCGCCATTTTTAGGGCGATTTTTTACCGTAACCTTCTCCTAACCATTTTTTGTCATGTTGTGGGCTGGTGCACCGCCCGTTTGGAATATTTCCAGCGGGTTTGAGCGGAATGCGGAGCCTGTCGTGAAAAAGGTCATCATCATTGTGGTGGGTCTGATTGTCCTGTTGGGAGCAGCGGGCGGCGGATTGTTCTTCATGGGCATGCTTGATGAGCCATTGGGCCTGAACAAGCAGGTCGTGAAGGATGGCGCCGAGGGTGATGCCAGCGGCGAGGGCAGCGCGGCTGAACAGGTCGCCGAGGCTCTATTCGTCCAGTTTGAACCGATTTCAGCACCGGTCATCGCCAAGGGGCGGGTGGAATACCTGGTATTGCTGACCCTTAGCCTCCAGGTCGCCGACATCGGCGCCAAGAACGATGTCAACGCGGTGCTGCCCCGTCTGCGCGATGCCATGCATACGGAACTGTTCACCATGCCCATCCTGCGGGATGAGGAGACTGGGGCCATTGATCTGACCGACCTGAAAAAGCGGGTGCTGACCCTGACCAGGAACATGGTGCAAAGCGACGGCATCGAGGATGTGCTGATCCTGAAAATCATGCGCATGGGCGGATAAAACCCGGCTTTGCGGCAAAACGGAGCTTGTCCCGGCGAAGACAAATCACTAGGTTGCGCCGGTGTTTGCCCATCCCCAATATCGTAACGTAACGCTGCTGGCCATTTGCCAGTCGATCTTCGCCTGTGGCCAGACGACGATGTTTTTTGTCGGCAGCCTGATCGGTGCCGAACTGGCTACCAACAAGGCTCTTGCGACGCTGCCGGTCAGTGCGGTCATCCTGGGCACCGCCCTTATGACCATTCCGGCCTCCCTGGTGATGCGCCGGGTGGGCCGTCGGGCCGGTTTCATGGGCGCGGCGGCGATGGGCTGTTGCGGTTTCCTGATCTGTGCCCTGGCGCTCTATTATTCCTCCTTCTGGGTGCTTTGCCTGGGCGCATTGGCGGTTGGCTTTTACCACGCCTTTTGCCAGTACTACCGCTTCGCCTCCGCCGATGCCGCGACGCCGGAATTCCGCCCGAAAGCCATTTCCCTGGTCATGGCGGGCGGTGTCGTCGCTGGTGTGCTTGGCCCGACACTGGCCGTGCGCAGCCGGGAACTGTTGCCCGATACGGAATATCTGGGATCGTACCTGGCGCTGGCGTTCCTGACGATTTGCATCCTTGTACTGGTTTCCTTCGTCCGAATCCCGCGCTTGTCGGAGGCGGAACAGAAGGATTCCGGCCGGCCCCTGTTGCAGATCATGCGCCAGCCGCGCTTCATCGCGGCGGCGGGATCATCAATGATTGCCTACGGCATCATGTCATTGCTGATGACGGCCACGCCCCTGGCGATGCGGGCCTGTGAACATCCCGTGGATGATGCCGGTTTTGTCATTCAATGGCATGTGGTGGGGATGTTCGCGCCATCGTTTTTTACCGGGCATTTGATCTCTAAATTTGGCCTGGTTAAGATCATGCTTACGGGCGCCATCCTGCTGCTGGCCGCGGTGGCGGCGGCGCTGCTGGGCATCGGCATTGTGAATTTCATGGTCTCGATGTTCCTGCTCGGTCTGGGCTGGAATTTCCTCTTTGTCGGCGGCTCCACCCTGTTGACCGAGGTTCACACCGCGTCCGAGCGCGGCAAGGTCCAGGCCGCCCATGATTTCATGGTCTTTGCCACCACGGCCCTGGGTTCGTTTCTTTCGGGTCAGTTGCTGTTCAATTTTGGTTGGGAACGGGTCAATTTGATGGCGTTGCCGTTCATCGTCGCCGTTACCCTGCTGGTCATCTGGTTCGCCTTCATTCGAAGAGCCGAGGCGCAGACGGCGGCGGCAACGTAACCCTGTTCTGGCGTTCGAGGAGCGTTAATATAAACGGTGCGGGCAAAGCCATACCCGGCCCGGCGGAAGTATAAGGACATGATGGAAATTGATGGTGTCGTGCCGGCACTGGCCAAGGCGCTGGAGAAACGCGGCTTTGCGGAGTTGACGCCCGTGCAGGTGGCGGTGCTGGCGCCTGAACTGCGTGATGCCGACACCCTGGTCTCGGCCCAGACCGGCTCGGGCAAGACGGTGGCATTCGGCCTCGCCCTCGCGCCGACGCTACTGGCGGGCGCCGAACGTTTCGCGGCCGCCGATGCGCCCTTGGCATTGGTAGTGGCGCCGACGCGGGAGCTGGCCCTGCAGGTCAAGCGCGAGCTGGAATGGCTGTATGGAGAGACCGGCGCCCTGCATGCCACCGGTGTTGGCGGCATGTACCTGCGGACCGAGCGCCGCGCCCTGCAGCGGGGTGCCCATATCGTGGTCGGCACGCCGGGCCGCCTGCGCGATCAAATCGAGCGGGCTTCGTTGGACGTTTCCGCGTTGCAGGCAGTGGTGCTGGACGAGGCGGATGAAATGCTCGACATGGGCTTCCGCGAGGATCTGGAATATATCCTCGGCGCGGCGCCAAAAGACCGGCGCACCATGATGTTCTCGGCCACGGTGCCGCGCAGCATCGCCAGCCTGGCCAAACGCTACCAGCAGGATGCCGTGCGCATCTCCACCCAGGCCGAACAGAGCCAGCATGTCGATATCGAATACCGCGCCCTGACGGTTGCCCCCAATGACCGGGAAAACGCCATCATCAACGTGCTGCGCTATTTCGAGGCCAGTACCGCCCTGGTCTTTTGTTCGACCCGGGCCGCCGTCAATCATATGACCGCGCGCTTCAATAACCGTGGCT
>JASLLM010000237.1 GCA_030747035.1 Alphaproteobacteria bacterium
GCGGAGCGATTCTAAGTGATTGGAAAAATTGCTCTATTCTTAAAAATCGGAGCATTTCCTGTTCGGAAATGCTCTAGGTGGCTGTTTCCGCCATGAAATCCACATATAACTGGCGCAACGCCAAAGTCTGACTGCCTGGCCGGCCGTTCGCCAGTATGGCATCGTCAATCCGCACCACGGGCGTGACGAAGGCAGTGGTCGATGTCAGGAATGCCTCTCGCGCAGATTTTGCTTCCTCCAGGCTGAACGGACGCTCTTCCACCTGCATGCCCTGGGCCTTCGCCAAGGCGATCAGACGGCGCCGGGTAATGCCGTTCAGAATGGCGTTTTCTACCGGCCGGGTCACCAAGCTGCCCTCGTTGTTGATGATCCAGGCATTGGTCGAACCGCCCTCGGTGACAAATCCCTGGCCGTCGACCTGCCAGGCCTCGAACCCGCCCTGGCTGCGCGCCGCCTGCTTGGCCAGCACGTTCGGCAACAGCGAGATCGATTTGATGTCACAGCGCTCCCAACGGATATCCGGTTGCGAGATCACCGCGACACCTTCGTCGATGGTCTTGGCGGGAGTGGGCGGCGTGCGCCGCGCTGTCACCACCAGGGCCGGGCGGACCGGGGGGTTGGGAAACGGGTGATCCCGCCGGGCCACGCCGCGGCTGATCTGGACATAGACAATGCCGATCGAGAAGCGGTTGCGGCGCACGGTCTCCTTGAGCACCACATTCAGGGCGGCGGGCGACATGGGCATATCGATCTGCAATTCCGAAAGCGAGCGTTGTAGACGCTGCATATGCCACTCCCCATCGATCAGCACGCCATGACGCACGGCGATGACTTCATAGACGCCATCGGTAAATTGATAGCCCCGGTCCTCGATATGGACGGTAGCCGCACCATGGGGCAGACAACGTCCGTTGACATAGGCGATGCGGCTCATGCGGTTTTTCTCTTTTCTTCTAGCGGCGCCAGTACGCCGGGTTCAAAAGGCTCAATAAGGCCAACAATTCAACGCGGCCGGCCAACATACCCAGGGCCAGGACCATCTTGGCGCCATCGGGCATTTCCGCATAGGCCGGCGCATCGGGCGCTATGGCGTACAGAAACGGGCCGGCATTGCTGACCGCCACCACGGCGCCGGCGACCGCGGCTTCCGGCGTCATTCCAAAAAACGCCAAGGCCCGGGCGATGGCCGCCAGGACCAGAATTAGCAGAAAGAAAAAGCTCCAGACACTCCAAACCACCGCGTTCTCGATGCGCAACTTACCCAGGCGCAGAACGCGGACACCGTGGGGATGGGAAAGACGCAACAATTCCCGTTGCGCCTGCTTGAAAAGCACGGCAACCCGCATCAGATGCATACCGCCGCTGGTGGAGCCAGCGGCGCCGCCGACCAAGACCAGGCCGATGATCAGGATCGGTGCCAGAATCGGAAACGCATCCCGGGCCGGATCTATGCCCGGCAGGACAAGCGCATTGCTGAAACCGGTCGTGGTCAGGGCCGAAATGGCGGTGAACACCGCGCCGCGAAAGCCGCTGACAAAATCCCCTTCGCCCTCGCCGATCATGAATATGGCGACCACGGCGAAAACCACGATGGTGATGATCAGGGTCAGATAGAAGACCTCGGTATTTTCACGAAAGGCGCGAAACCGGCCGTTAAAGGCGGCCCAAAGCAAGGTGAAGTTCATGGCGCCCAGCAACATGATCGCCATCAGGGCAAGTTCGATGATCGGATCATGAAAAGTGGCGATACCGCCGTCGCGGGTACTGAAACCGCCCGTCGATATTGCCGAAAAGGCATGACACAGGCCGTCGAAGGCGGACATGCCCGCGGCCCACAGCGCCACCGCGCCAAGCAGGGTCAACAGCACATAAATCCAGAAAAGATCCTGGGCCACCTGCAGCATCCGCGCCGGCAGGCTGGCCCCCTCCCCCCTTGGCAAGGCGCTTTGAAAGGCTTCCATGCCACCGATGCCGAGATGGGAAATCACGCTTACCGCCAGCACGATACTCAGCAATCCGCCGCCCCATTGCAGCAGGGCACGCCACAATAGAATTGCCGGCGGCAGACTTTCCAGACCATCGAAAACCGTGGCGCCGGTGGTCGTCAAGCCTGACATCGCCTCGAAAAAGGCATCAATAGGGCGCCCCGGCAGGCCGGAAAAATGCAACGGCACGGCGCCGAACAGCGCCAGCACCAGCCAGACCAGAACCAGGAACATGAAACCTTCGCGTTTGCCGAAATCACCAGCCGCATGCCAGGTGGCCAAGGCGAAGCCGGCGCCGAAAAAACCGCACAACACGGCGGAGGCCGCGAAGGTCCAGGCCAGCGCCGTATCGCCATCCAGCAACGCCGTCAGGGCGGGCAGCAGCATCAACGCAGCCAGCAACACCACGGCCCAGCCAAGGCAATGAAAGACGCTGGTGTAGGACATGATACGGCTCCTGCCTCTTTGGAACCGGTGTCTAGAAGAAATCGAGGCGGACGGAAAACATCTTTTCAACCTTCTTGACCACATCCGCCAGGGCAAAAATCACCACCCTGTCCTTGACCTGGACCACCGTGTCGCCACGGGGGATGATCACACTGTCGCCGCGCAATACACCGCCAATAATGACGCCGGCGGGCAGTTTGACATCGCGCAGCGGTACGCCGACCAGGGGCGAGGTCTCCAACGCCTCCGCCTCGATCACCTCGGCCACGCCGTCGCGCAGGCTGTGCACCGCCCGAATGCGGCCCCGGCGCACATGCTGCAATATGGTCGACACGGTCGAGGCGCGGGGGTTGACCACCGCGTCGATGCCCAGCGAGGTCAACAACGGGCCATAGCCTGAATTGTTGATCAAGGTCACCGCACGCTGGCAGCCATAGCGCTTGGCCAGCAGCGAGGCCAGAATATTGACCTCGTCGTCATCGGCCACCGCGACCACGGTTTCGGTGTTGGCGGCGTTGGCCTCGATCAGAATATCGCTGTCCAGGGCGTCGCCATTGATGACCACGGCGCGTTCCAGATGCTCGGCGACATACTCCGCCCGTTCACGGTTCAATTCCACCACCTTGACCCGAACCGCGGGGTTTTCCCGTTCCAGGCTTTCCGCCAGGAACAGGCCGATATTGCCGCCACCGACGATGATAATGCGCCGGGCTTCCTTTTCCTCATGGCCGAACAGGCTCAAGGCACGGCTGACGTGGCCCTTGTCGGAGACGAAGAAGATTTCATCACCCACCAGCATCTGGTCATCGCCCGTGGGCACCAAAAGCTGGCCGCCACGGTCGATGCCGACGACAACGATGTTCAGATCCGGAAACAGCTCGGTCAATTGCCTCAGCGGCGTATCGACAATGGGGCATTCTTCCGTCAGGCGCACGCCGATCAGACGCAATTTGTCATCGCCAAAGGGTATCATGTCGAAGGCACCGGGGACTTCCAGGCGCCGCTTTGCCGATCGCGCAACCTCCATTTCCGGCGAGATGATGACATCAATCGGCATATGATCGCGGCTGAACAGATCCTGCCAAATGGGCCGCAGATAGCTTTGCGCCCGCACCCGGGCGATCTTGGTCGGCACGTTGAACAGGGAATGGGCCACCTGGCAGGCCACCATGTTGACTTCATCGGCGAAGGTGACGGCGATGATCATGTCGGCATCCTCGGCTCCGGCGGCCTCCAACACATCCGGCTGCGAGGCGAATCCGAGCATGCCATGCACATCAAGGTTGTCGTTGATGCGCTTGACCAGATCAGGCGACTGGTCAATCACGGTCACGTCGTTGTGCTCGCCCGAGAGGTGCCGGGCGATGTTGTAGCCGACCTGGCCGGCGCCGCATACGATCACCTTCATGATCTCATAATCCCTACAATTCCCCAGCGGGGTCCGGTGGGCTCCGCGAAAGTGCCTACGGCCGCGTCGGCACCCCCAAGGATTTCAACTTTCGATGCAGGGCGGAGCGTTCCATGCCGACAAACTTCGCGGTCCGCGAAATATTACCACCAAATCGGCCAATTTGGGCCATTAGGTATTCCCGTTCGAAAATTTCCCGGGCATCGCGCAGCGGCAATGACATGACTTCGGTCTCTCCGCTGTCACGCATGGCGGTGGGCGTGGGCGCGCTGATCTCCATCGGCAGCATATCGATGGAGATCATCTCCTCGTCGCCCTGGGCCATGATCACCAGGTTTTCAACGATATTGCGCAGTTGACGCACATTGCCCGGCCAATCGTGGCGTTGCAACGCCGCCATGGCATCGGCCGAGACCTGCCGCGGCGACAGTCCCAACGTCTCCGCCGAACGGCTCATGAAATGATCGACCAGGAGCGGAATATCCGATGGACGTTCACGCAACGGCGGCACCGTCAGGGGCACCACGTTGAGGCGGTGGTACAAGTCCTCGCGGAACCGCCCCTGGGCGATCTCCTCCCGCAAATCACGGGTGGTCGAGGAAATCACCCGGACGTCAACATCAACATTGTCGCTGCCGCCGACCCGCTGAAAACTTTGATCGACCAGAACGCGCAGAATCTTGGCCTGGCTTTCCAGGGGCATATCGGCCACTTCATCCAGGAACAAGGTGCCGCCATGGGCGCTTTCGATGACACCGACGCGGTCCGGCGGCGCGGCAGCGCCTTCAACGTCCCCAGCATGGCTGTCCTGGCCCTCGACGCCGAACAATTCGGTCTCCAGCCGGTCCGGCGCCATGGTCGCCGCGTTCAAGACCACGAAGGCGCCTTGTTCCCGGTTGGACAATGCGTGCAGGGCCCGCGCCACGACCTCCTTACCCGCGCCCGCCGGCCCGCTGATCATGACGCGGCTTCCCGTCGGCGCCACCTTTTCGATGGCCGTCCGCATGGCGGCGATTGCCGGGCTGGCGCCAATAACCTCTGTCTCCGGTCCGGCGCGGCGGCGCAGATCCCGGTTTTCGCGGGTCAGCCGCGCAGCCTCGATCGCGCGCCTGACAATCAGCAACAGGCGGTCACTCTCGAACGGTTTTTCGATAAAGTCATAGGCGCCGAGCTTGATGGCATGCACCGCCGTTTCGATATTGCCGTGGCCGGAAATCATGACGACCGGGAGGTCGCCGTGCTGAGCCCGTATTTCCTGCAGAATTTCGATGCCGTCAAGCTCGCTGCCACGCAACCAGATATCGAGAATAACCAGCGACGGACGGCGCGCGGCAACAGCAGCCAATGCCTGTTTTTCATTGCCGGCCAGGCGGGTTTCGTAACCTTCATCGGACAGAATGCCCGCGATCAGCTCGCGGATATCCGCCTCGTCATCAACAATCAAGATGTCACGCGCCATTACCCAACACCACGCTTTTCCTCCGCCGTATCATTATTTTCCTCTGGCCCCTGACCGCTGACATCAGCATTGGGGAAGCTCAAATGGATCAGCGCGCCCCCGCCTTCAGCGTCGTAC
>JASLLM010000238.1 GCA_030747035.1 Alphaproteobacteria bacterium
CCGGGATAAAAAGAAAACCACCAATCAGCCGTTCAGGCTTGGATGTGAACAACCTATTGAGACTCCACATCTAGAGCACGTCTAAATTGCTCCTCGTTGGGGCTTATTCCTATGGCCTTCTCAAAGTCTCTGATGGCGCGGTCATATTGCTGCTTGGCGCCGTAGGCTCGGCCTCGATTGAAGTAAGCACCGGCATTGTCCGGCTTTAGGAACAGGCTTTGGTCATAGTTCAGGATCGCTTGCTCGTGCTGGCCCTTCATGAGATAGGCATTGCCCCTGTTGTCGTAGGCCGCCGCCAAATTTGGATTTAGCAGGATCGCTTTGTCCAAATCCTGTATGGCCTGGTCGTATAGTCCTTTGATGCCAAATACCGTGCCCCGGTGGTAGATGGCCAATGCATCATCAGGTTTCAGGCGGACGGCTTCACCAAAATCCCGAATGGCTTGGTCATATTCACCTTTTCTTTGATAGCTTTCGCCCCGGCTCTTGAATGCAAGGGCATAATCCTCTTTCAAGTGAATGGCCTCTTTGTAATCCTGGATAGCGTTGTCGTATTCACCTATCCCCTTGTAGGCTTGACCACGGCTGTAGTAGAGATGTGCGAGATTGGGTTTCAGGCCAATAGCCTGACCAAAGTCCTTGATAGCCTGCTTATAGTGGCGGTGTTTGTAGTACACCAAAGCCCGGTTGTAGTAGGCCGCCGCCTGGTTCGGACTAAGGCGGATAGCTTTGTTGAAATCCCGGACCGCCCGTTCGTCTTGGCCATTCTTGCCGTATGCCATGGCCCGGCTGAAATGGACAAGTCCATAGTATTTGTCAGCCAACTGTCCGGATTTCAGAAGCCATGTGCAGGCGTCGATACGCCTGTTCGGATCAACTTTATTGCCACGGCAGCTATTCATGGCATCTGTCTTTTTATCATCCGCCTGCGCCACTCCAGGCGCCGGGTTCAAGATAAAGATCACCGCCAAAACCCCAACGGAACTCGCACAACATCGCAGCATCCTCATCATCTCAGCCCCTGTGATGGAATCGTGTGCTGGGAGACTATAGGCCGGGCCAAACAACCGTTGCAAGATTGTTGAGAGCGGCACCGGTGGCGTTGGACCGGGCATTGTTTCGCTTATGGAACGACATTCGCCGCAACGAAGCGGCCACACGCCCGCCCAATAAGTTGCGGCGATAATCAGATTGCGGTGCGCGAAACCAACCGCGCCGTTAGACGAACTGCACCTTCAGCAATTCATAAAATTTCTCGCCTGACGGGGTCGCGACCTCGACTTCGTCGCCGACCTGTTTGCCGATCAGGGCGCGGGCCAGGGGCGAGCGGACGGAGAGGCGTTGGGCCTTGATATCGGCCTCGTCCTCGCCGACGATCTGGAACTTCATTTTGGCGTCATCGTCCTCGTCCACCACCGTGACCGTGGCGCCGAATTTGACGGTCTTGCCGGTCAGCGCGGCGGTGTCGATGATCTGGGCCCGGCTGATCTTGCTTTCCAGCTCCGCCACCCGGCTCTCGACAAAGGCCTGACGCTCCTTGGCGGCATGATACTCGGCATTTTCCGAGAGGTCGCCATGGGCGCGCGCTTCCTCCAGCGCCCGGATGATCGCGGGACGCTCCTCGGTCTTCAGCCGTTTCAATTCCTCTTCCATCCGGGTGAAACCCGTCTGGGTCATTGGCACCTTTTCCATGAGCCGGTCGTAAGCCTCGTTTTGCTGGTTCGAAGGGATAGGCTCATTTGAGCCAATCCAATACAGAAGATTAGAAGTAAGACTGCAATGGGGCAACATCAAGACCCCGTTGCTTTAGAAGTCCAATTGCCTGCACCGCCGATCGCGCGCCCGAAACCGTCGTATAATAGGGGATGCGGTGGGTCAAGGCGGCCCGGCGCAATGTGAAACTATCGGCGATGGCCTGCGCCCCTTCGGTGGTATTGAAGATCAGGGCGATGGTGCCGTTGGTGATGGCGTCGACGATATGGGGGCGCCCTTCCAGGACCTTGTTGACCCCTTCCACGGCAATGCCCTGTTGCTGCAGATGCTTGGCCGTGCCGTGGGTCGCCATGATGTCAAAGCCCAGTTCGGACAATTCCCGGGCCAGATCGGCGGCCGCCGGTTTGTCCCGGTCCTTGACGGAAATGAAGACCCTGCCTTGATCGGGCAGCTCTGTACCCGCGGCAATCTGCGATTTCGCGAAGGCGGCGGCGAAGGAGCCGTCCAGGCCCATGACCTCGCCGGTGGACTTCATCTCCGGCCCCAGCAATACATCGACGCCGGGGAAACGGGCGAACGGAAAGACCGCTTCCTTTACCGCCACATGTTTCTGGCCGCTCAGGTCCAGGGCGAAATCGGCCAGCTTTTCCCCCGCCATGACACGCGCCGCCAGCTTGGCGATGGGTTGGCCCACGGCCTTGGCGACGAAGGGCACGGTGCGGGAGGCGCGCGGATTGACCTCGAGAATAAAGATCTCATCCTGGCGCACCGCGAACTGCACATTCATCAGGCCGACCACCGATAGCCCCCGGGCCAGGGCATCGGCCTGACGGCGGATTTCATCGACAATTTCCTCGCTCAAGGAATAGGGGGGCAGGGAACAGGCCGAATCGCCCGAATGAATGCCCGCTTCCTCGATATGCTCCATGATCCCGGCGACCACTACATCGGCGCCATCGGCCAGGGCATCCAGGTCAACCTCGATGGCATCCTGCAGATAGCCGTCCACCAGCACCGGGCTGCCGGAGGAGACCTTCACGGCCTCGGTCATGTAGCGGTCCAGTTGCGCCTCGTCGCGGACAATCTCCATGGCGCGGCCGCCCAGCACATAGGACGGGCGCACCACCACCGGAAAGCCGATCCGCGCCGCGATGGCATGGGCTTCCTGGGTCGAGGTGGCGATGCCGTTGGGCGGTTGCTTCAATTCCAGACGGTGCAGCAGTTCCTGAAAGCGGTGGCGGTCCTCCGCCAGATCGATGGCATCGGGCGAGGTGCCGAGGATCGGCACCCCGGCCGCTTCCAGTTCCGCCGCCAGTTTCAGGGGCGTCTGGCCGCCGAACTGCACGATCACGCCTTTCAGGCTGCCGTTGCTTTGTTCCAGGCGCACGATTTCCAGCACATCCTCGGCCGTCAAGGGCTCGAAATACAGCCGGTCGGAAGTGTCATAGTCCGTCGATACGGTTTCCGGATTGCAGTTGATCATGATCGCTTCGTAGCCGGCCTCGCGCAGGGCAAAGACCGCGTGAACACAGCAATAATCAAATTCAATGCCCTGGCCAATGCGGTTCGGGCCGCCGCCGAGGATGATGATTTTTTCCCGCTCGGTCGGCCGCGCCTCGCACTCCACCGGCAAATTCAGGCCCTCATAGGTGGAGTACATATAGGGCGTATGGCTCTCGAATTCGGCGGCGCAGGTATCGATTCGCTTGTACACCGGATGCACGTCCATGGCCTGCCGGTGGGCCACGACCTCGGCCATGCTCTGCCCCGTCAGGTGGGCCAGGCGTTGATCCGAGAAACCCTGCGCCTTCAAGGCACGCATCCGCCGTGGTCCGTCCGGCAGACCATTGGCCGCGACATCAGCCTCGGCGGCGATCAGATCGCCCACCTGGGCCACGAACCAGGGGTCGATCCAGGTAATACGCTCAATCTCTTCCGGCGCCATGCCATGGCGCAGGGCCTGGGCGACAACCAGCAGGCGGTCCGGCGCCGGGCGGGCCAGGGCCTTGCGCAGGGCATCCTCGGGATCCTCAGCCACGCCGGGAATGGTGATTTCGTCCAGGCCGCTCAGCCCCGTCTCCATGGAGCGGAGGGCCTTTTGCAGGCTTTCCGCGAAAGTACGGCCGACGGACATGGCCTCGCCCACGGATTTCATCGACGTGGTCAGAAGCGCATCCGTCGACGGAAACTTCTCGAAAGTGAACCGCGGTATTTTGGTCACCACGTAATCGATGGTCGGCTCGAACGAAGCCGGGATGACGCCGCCGGTGATGTCATTATCCAGCTCGTCCAGGGTATAACCGACAGCCAGGCGGGCGGCGACCTTGGCGATGGGAAAGCCGGTGGCCTTGGATGCCAGGGCGGAGGAGCGGGAGACCCTGGGGTTCATCTCGATCACCACTAGGCGGCCATTCGCCGGATTAAGGGCGAACTGTACGTTGGAGCCGCCGGTATCGACGCCGATTTCACGCAGACAGGCGATCGAGGCGTTGCGCAGAATCTGGTATTCCTTGTCCGTCAGAGTCAGAGCCGGGGCCACGGTGACGCTGTCACCGGTATGGATGCCCATGGGGTCGACGTTTTCGATCGAGCAGACGATGATGCAGTTGTCAGCATGATCGCGCACCACCTCCATCTCGTACTCTTTCCAGCCCAATACCGATTCTTCGATCAGCACTTCATTGGTCGGCGAGGCATCCAGGCCGCCGGTAATGATGGACTGGAATTCGTCGCGGTTGTAGGCGATGCCGCCGCCCGTGCCGCCCAGCGTGAATGATGGCCGGATGATCGCCGGCAGGCCGACCTCGTCCAAGGCCGCCCAGGCTTCCGTCATATCGTGGGCGATGCCGGCCCGGGGCGTCTCCAGGCCGATCCGGGTCATGGCCTCGCGAAACAGACTGCGGTCCTCGGCCATATTGATGGCGTCCGGCTTGGCGCCAATCAACTCAACCTCGAATTTCGCCAAGGTGCCGTCTTCATGCAGGGCCATGGCCGTATTCAGGGCCGTTTGCCCGCCCATGGTGGGCAGGATGGCGTCGGGACGCTCCTTGGCGATGATCTTGGCCACGATTTCCGGCGTGATCGGTTCCACGTAGGTCGCCTCGGCGAAATCCGGATCGGTCATGATGGTGGCCGGGTTGGAATTGACCAGAATCACCCGATAGCCTTCATCCCGCAAAGCCTTGCAGGCCTGGGTGCCGGAATAGTCGAATTCGCAGGCCTGACCGATAACGATGGGCCCGGCGCCGATGATCATGATGCTGTTAATGTCTGTGCGTTTCGGCACCGGCTGGCTTCCTCATGACATGCCTGTGGCCGCGCCCATTGCAACAATGTCCGGACGTGGCAACAGATGCCTGTTTAGATCGATGCGCGGCGACCCGCCGGGCGGGCGCAATATAGCCCCTTGCCCCGCGCGCGGCTACGAGATTCATGGCCAAGGGGACAGAAGATTTTGAACGCCTAAATACAGCGCCCGCCATCCACCTCCATGCAAACGCCGGTGATCATCGCGGCTTCGTCCGAAGCCAGGAAAAGCGTGGCATTGGCGATGTCCAAGGGCTGGCTGAAACGACCCAGGGG
>JASLLM010000239.1 GCA_030747035.1 Alphaproteobacteria bacterium
TGCTGCCGTCAAGGTTCGGGGTGGCCCCGGCGGCCCTGGGGGGTTTTGCCGCCTCCGCCGGGGGGGCGGGGGCGTTGGGCCTGCGCCGCCGGCCCCACGGCGGCAAGCGCCAGGAAATCGCGGTGGACATGCGCCACGCGGCAATCGAATTCCGCAGCGAACGCTATTTGCAGATCGACGGCGGGCCGACGCCGCCGCTTTGGGACAAGATCGCCGGCACTTATCAGACCGGCGACGGCCGCTGGGTCCGCCTGCATACCAACTTTCCCCATCATCGGGACGGCGTTCTGGATTTGTTGCACTGCGCCAACGAGCGCGAGGCGGTGGCCGCTGCCCTGGCCCAATGGAAAGGCCAGGACTTCGAGGACGCGGCCGCCGAACGGGGCCTGGTCGCCACCATGATGCGCACGGCGGAGGAATGGCGGGCCCATCCCCAGGCCGAGGCGCTGGACCAGCAGCCGGTGATTACATGCGAACGGATCGGTGACGCCCCGGCCCGGCCATTGCCCAAGGCGGCGCGGCCCCTGGCGGGTATCCGGGTGCTGGATCTGACCCGCATCATCGCCGGACCCGTTTGCGGGCGCACCCTGGCGGCCCACGGTGCCGATGTCATGCGGGTCACCGCGCCGCATCTGCCCTTCGTCCCCGCCCTGGTCACCGATGCCGGCCGCGGCAAGCTATCCTGCCATATCGACCTGCAAACCGAGGATGGCCGGCAGACCTTGCAACAACTGATCGCCGAGGCGGACATCTTTGTTCAGGGCTATCGTCCCGGCGGCCTGGAGCGTTGGGGCTTTTCCGCCGCAGAGGTGGCGCGGATCCGTCCCGGTATTGTTTACGTCTCGCTGTCCGCCTATGGCCATCAGGGACCCTGGTCAAATCGCCGCGGCTTCGATTCCCTGGTCCAGACGGCCAGCGGTATCAACTGGGCCGAGGCCGAGGCCAATGGACGGGACGGCCCAATGGCGCTGCCCTGCCAGGCCTTGGATCATGCCTCTGGCTATTTCATGGCCGCCGCCGCCATGGCGCCCCTGGCGCGGCGAACGGGGGAAGGCGGCAGTTGGCATGTCCGCGTCGCCCTGGCGCGTACGGGGCGCTGGCTGCAAGGCCTTGGGCGGGTCGAAAATGGTTTCGAGATCGCCGACCCCGGTGACGAAGATGTCCGCGATCTGCTGGAAGACAGCCCGTCAGGCTACGGCACATTGACCGCCGTGCGCCATGCCGCACAATTGTCCGAGACCCCGGCTCATTGGGCCCGGCCCTCGATGCCGCTGGGCAGCCACCCCCCGGTTTGGCCCAACTGAGCGGCAACAACAGGGAGATCACAGATGATCAAGCGCATATCGCTTCTGACCCGCAAACCGGATTTGAGCCACGAAGAATTCGTCCGCCATTGGCTGGAAGTTCATGGCCCCCTGGCGCGGGCGGTTCCCGGCATCCGCCGCTATGTGCAAAGCCACATTCAGAGCGAGACCGTGCGCGCCGATATCCCGGCAACGGATATCGAGGTCGATGGTATCGCTGAGCTTTGGTATGACAGCGTCGCGGCGATGGAGCAGTCTTCTGCGACACCGGAAGCCCAGGCGTTATTCGCCGACGGTGCCCTGATCATCGGTCAGATCAAGAGCTTTGTCGTCGAAGAGAAAGTCATTATCGATTGATCACCCAGCACCGCTGGCCATGGCAGGATTAATCGTCCGAGGCGGGGGCAGTGATGACCAAAAAGACCAGATCCACCAGACCGGAATTGGCGATGGCATGTTCGATGCCAGGCGGGATGTGGATCACGTCGTGGCGGCGGACCACGGTTTTCTCGCCATCGATTTCCATCAGGCCCTCGCCGTCGAGCACGTGGTAGATCTGTTCCTGAACCTTGTGGGTGTGGGCCGCCACATACGCCATGGGCTGGTACGATGAAATACGGTAGTCGATCAGCTTGATATCGCTGTTGCCGGGGTTGACCAGGGCCTTGGACAGGGCGCCGCCGAAATGATCCGGAAACTGTTGCCAGGGTTCCTCGGCGATATTGCGGATCCCCGCCTTGCCTTGTTGGTTACTCATGCCGTCCTCCGATTGTCACTGTTTGCTTGCTCGCCGTGGGCCATATGCATGGCGGCAAGATAGCCGAACACTAGGGCCGGTCCCAAGGTAATGCCGGGGCCGGGATAGCTGCCGCCCATGACCGAGTTCATGTCGTTGCCGCAGGCGTAGAGTCCCGGAATTGGCTGGCCGCCGCCGTCCAGAACCTGCCCATTGCCGCTGCTTCGGGCGCCGGCCGCCGTGCCCAGATCGCCCGGATACAGGGCAATCGCATAGAAGGGCGTGGTCGCCATGGGCCGCATGCAGGGGTTGGGCCGGTTGCCCGGATCGCCGACATATTTGTGATAGGCATTGCCGCCCCGGCCAAAGGCGCTGTCCTCGCCCCGTTCGGCATCGGCGTTGTAAGCCGCCACGGTTTCCTTCAGATGGCGTCCCGGCACACCGATTTTTTGCGCCAGTTGGTCCAGGTTCTGCGCCTGAACAAGATAACCGCTGTCGATATAAGGCGCCAGGCGCAGACACATGGGCTTGACCGCGCCCAGACCATATTGCCACAGGGATTGATGGTCGCAGATCAGATGTGCCGGGATCGCCGGGCTCTGGTTATGGCTGCGCAACATGGCCTTGACGAATTCGTGGTAGGAGTTGCTTTCATTGGTGAAGCGGTGGCCTTCACCGTTGACCGCCATCATGCCGGGCTTGCCCCGATCCGTCACCGTATGGGGATAGACGCCGGCGCTGCCGTCGGCCCGGGTGAAATGAGAGACCGGCGCCCAGAAGGCGTTCGAAGCATTGTCGCCTGGCACCTCTCCGCCCGCACTCAGGGCCAGGTTGATGCCGTCGCCACTGTTGCCCGGCGCGGCGGCGGAATGCATGCCAGCCTCGCTCGGCAGCAAAGAACCGCGCAGCGCGGCGCTGTGGGAAAAGCCACCCGCCGCCAGCACCACACCGCACCGGGCATGGATGATCCTGGTTCCTTCCGCGCTGGCGGTTTCCACCCCGGTGACGCGGCCATCTTCCTGGAGCAAACGATTGGTCTCTGTCTTCAGACGGATCGGCACGCCAAGCGCCAGCAAGGATTTTAGCAGCCGCCCCGCCAGGGCATTGCCCAACACCAGGTTGGCGCCGCGATGCAGGCTGATGCGCTGCAGTGCATAGGCCGACACCAGCCGCGCCACCCGCAGGGCCGAGGCCGGCGACTTGAACAGCCGGCGGAAATGCACGATGTCGGGCCGGGCCACCATCATGCCGCCCAACAGGGTGAATTCGGGCAGCGGCGGGCGCAGCAGCTTGAAGCTGTCGCCCAGCTCCCGGGCGTCGAAGGCCAGGGGTTCCAT
The DNA here is from genome assembly GCA_030747035.1 of Alphaproteobacteria bacterium. GTDB lineage: Bacteria > Pseudomonadota > Alphaproteobacteria. The sequence continues at coordinate 3,378 of JASLLM010000239.1, forward strand.
AACCCGCCCGCCCTGGGTGGCGCCGGGCAGGTCGGGGTAATAGTCGGGATAGAACGGCAGGGGCACCAGATTGACCTGGGTATGGCGGTCGAAATAGTCGATCGCCCCCGGCGCCTCGGCCAGAAAGACCCGCCGCAGGGCATCGCTGCCGTTGTCGCCGTTTTCTTCGCCGGCCGTGGCGTCCAGATAGGCCCGTGCCGCCTCGGCCGTATCGGGCAGGCCGGCGGCCGCCATCTTGCCATTGTTCGGCACCCAGACCATGCCGCCGGAAATCGCCGTAGTACCGCCGACATATTCGGTCTTCTCGATAAGAAGCGTTTTCAGCCCTTCGTTGGCCGCGACAACAGCGGCGGCCATCCCCCCCGCGCCGGCCCCCAGCACGATAACGTCATAGGCGTCGGCTGTATCGGCTTCGGCGTAACTCATACCGACAATTCCAAGACCTGGATCACTCCGCCAGCGTGGGGCCGTCGCCCTTGGTGCGCATTTGGCGCATATAGCGGCGGTAGCGGTCGGCGTCGTAGCCTTCGCCGCGATGGACCAGGCAGCGGTTGTCCCAGATCACCACGTCACCGGGGCGCCAATTGTGGCTGTAGGCGTATTGCGGCTGGGTGGCGCGGTCCAGCAGGTCATCCAGCAGAGCGCGGCTATCGGGTTCATTCCAGCCCTCAATGGCCTTGGCGTGGGAGCCGACGAAATAGTTTTTCGCGCCATTGCCAGGGTTCGTGCGCACCAGTTTCTGCGGCACCGGCGGCAGGGAGGTGGCCAACGACGGGCTGACCGCGTCCGGGGCCACTTTGCTGCGGGAATAGACGTAATCGTGGATCGTCACCAGGGGATCGATGCGCGCCTTTGTTTCATCGTCGAGGCGGTTGTAGGCGGCCCGGGCGGAGACAAAGGTCGTCGCGCCGCCTTCATCAGGCACTTCATAGGCGCACATGATGGACAGGCGGCAGGGCACCTCGCGGAAGGAGCTGTCGGAATGCCACATGTTGTTGCCGGTCAGAAAAATCGTCTTTTTGTGGTCATTGCCCAGCTTGCTGCCGTCGTCCTGGACATTGCCGATGGTGCCGAAATAGGTCACTTCGCCGCGCTCTCCCAAGGCGACATGGCTTTCCTCCGGCTGGCCCAGACTCTTGGTGAAGGCCATGTGCTTTTCATCATCCATCTCCTGCTCCGGAAAATGCAGGAATGAATAATCATCGATCGCCGTGCGCATTTCGGCCACCGCCTCGTCCGAGAGTGGCCGGCTGGGATCAATCCCGGACACCCGGGCGCCAAAGTCCTCATGCAAGGGTTCGATGTTCAACAATGCCATGGCCGTCCCTCTCAAATGCCACGAAGCTGGTAGCAATGTTACACCACCACACGCCAAGACGCACGTTGCTCCGGCCGCGCCGGAGAACTACGATGCTGCGATTTCCTCAGCCTGGGAGGGCGCCATGGCGGATCCGAAATATCTCAACTTCGACACCCTGACCCTGCATGCCGGACAGAAACCCGATAGCGACTATGGCGCCCGGGCGGTACCGATCTATCAATCCACTTCGTTCGTCTTTCAGGACACGGACCATGCCGCCGCCCTGTTCAATCTGGAGCGGGCCGGGCACATCTATTCGCGCATTTCCAATCCCACGGTGGCGGTATTGGAAGAGCGTATCGCCGCCCTGGAAGGCGGCGTCGGCGCCGTCGCTACGGCCTCGGGCCAGGCGGCCCTGCACCTGGGCGTGGCCACCTTGATGGGACAGGGCAGCCATGTTGTTTCCTCCGCCTCGATCTATGGCGGCTCGCACAACATATTCGCCCATACCCTGCCCCGCTTCGGCATCGAGGCGACCTTTGTCGACCCGCGTGACCCCGATGCCTACGCCGCCGCCATTCAGCCCAATACCCGTCTGCTGTTTGGCGAGAC
>JASLLM010000023.1 GCA_030747035.1 Alphaproteobacteria bacterium
TCTCGCGCCTGCTCAATTGCAGCACCGACGAAATCGCGGTGGTGGAGAATGCCACCGTGGCCTGGGACATGGCGTTTTATGGCCTGCCCATGCAGCGCGGGGACGTGGTGCTGACCGCTGTTTCGGAATACGCCTCCAACTACATCGCCTATCTGCAGCGGGCGCAGCGGGATGGCATAGAGGTCCGCGTGATACCCAACGACAATACCGGGCAAACGGACGCCGCCGCCCTGGCCAATATGATCGACGACCGGGTCAAACTGATCTCCATCACCCACGTGCCCACCAACGGCGGCCTGATCAATCCCGCCGCCGCCATCGGACAGATCGCCCGCGACGCCGGCGTGCCCTATCTGTTGGATGCCTGTCAGTCCGCCGGCCAGATCCCCTTGGATGTGGAGGCCATCGGTTGCGACATGCTGTCCGCCACGGGACGCAAATTTCTGCGCGGCCCGCGCGGCACGGGTTTTTTGTATGTCCGGAATAGCATGCTGGACCGGATCGAGCCGCCGTTTCTGGACCTGCATGCCGCCACCTGGACCGCGCCCGAGCAATACGAAATGCTGCCCAACGCACGGCGTTTTGAAAACTGGGAAAACTATGTCGCCGGCAAGGTCGGTCTGGGTGTCGCCGTGGATTATGCCCTTGCTATCGGCCTGGATGCCATCGCCCGGCGGGTGCAGGGCCTGGCCGGTGATTTGCGCGCGCGGATGGCTGCGCTGCCAGGCATCACGATACAGGATCTTGGCGTCGAAAAGTCCGGCATCATCAGTTTTTCGGTTGCCGATACGCCCGCACGTCAGGTCGTGGCGGAAATGTCGGCGGCGGGCATCAACATTTCCGTCTCGTCGGAGCATTCAACCATGCAGGACATGCATCATCGCGGCATCAAGCTGATGAACCGCATGGGTGTGCACTACTACAACACGGAAGCGGAATTGGACCGTTTCATGGACTGCCTGGAAGCTATTTGAGCTTGAACCCCCGCGCCTTGAGCCGGGCCATGGCGGCTGCGGCCACCGCCGCGCCGTTCTTCTGCCCCCAGGTCGTACCGGCCTGACGGCCGCCAGCTAGGATCGCGGGCGCGGCGGCGCGAATTTTCTGCCCGACGGGGGAGGCATAGAAGGCCAAAAGGTCATCGACCTCCGCCGGCGTGAAGATCTTGGCGTAGACATCGACGATCAGGTCGAGAAACTGGCCGCGCCGGGCCGACAACTCGGCGGCGAAGGCATCCACATAGGCATCGGCGACCTTGTTCGAGACACCGGGATGCCCCTTGAGGAAGCTCTGCCGCACCACGGGGCGTTGTTTGTCGATCACCGCATCGGCCACGGCGGCGGCGCCGTCCAGTTCGATCAATTGACGAATCTTGTCCCTGGTGCTCTGGCCCGCCTGCGCCGGCAGAATGATGAGTACAAGGGCGAGGGCCGACAGGACGGTGGTGAAGCGTTGCATCTTTATCCTCACGGGCTGAAAGGGATTTCCGAACCAGGCCTTAGAATCACACCGTCCGGTTCAGGTCAAGGGCGGCGCAAGCTGTTCCAGGGCGCGTTGCGCCGTTTTGCCGCCTGACGTAACGTTGTCGCGTCTGCAGGAGGGATATTTGACATGCCGATCTCGCATCTGGAACATTTCTTGATCGTCGCCGACGATGTTGAGGCGACCACGGCCTGGTATGTGGATGTACTGGGTTTCCGTCTCGGCGATCACCCTGATTTCGGAGTGCCGGTCAACTGGCTCTATCTGGGTGACGGGGACGTCATTCACATCGCCCAGGCGCCGTCCAATAGTGAGAAATCTGCCGCCGCGCCAAGCCGCGACGACATTGCGCGCGGCGGCCGGCCTATCCATCATATCGCCTTCCGCGCCAGCGGCCTGGCCGAGACCATGGCGCATCTGAAATCCATGGCGGTGGAATTCATCGAACAGCAGGCTGGCGAGCAGAATCTTTATCAACTGTTCATGCAGGACCCCAACGGCATCACGGTTGAGCTCAACTTCCCCGGCGCTGAGGCAGAGGGCCTAAACGCGCCAAAGCTGGCGCTGGCCTTGAATAACGAGAGGTAGCGGCAGATGACAGAGCAGGAAAAAACAGCCTATCTGGCCGCCTTCTCCACGGCATTCAACGGCAATGACGTGGCGGCGACGGCGGAACTGGTGACGGAGGATTTCGTCTGGGTTTTTTATGAAGGGCCCGACAGCCCGGACGGCCGTATCCTGCGCGGCCCGGCAGCGGCCTGTGCCGCCGTGGTTGAACGCTCGGAGCAGCTGAAGGTGCCGATCCGGTTCACCGAAGTTGAACAGTATCACAGTGGCGAACGCATATTTGCCACCTACCGGGCGCAAGGCGAGTTTCATGCCACGGGCCCGTTCGATGTGCGCGCGGTGGATATCTATACCTTCCGGGATGGCAAACTGGCCTCCAAGGATACCTACTGGAAGAAGATTTCGGATTGAGCCAGCCGCCCGGCGGGGCCATATTGATTTCATGGCTATTTTGAAGATTGCCCGCATGGGCCACCCTGTACTGCGCCGGCCCGCCGATGATGTCGCTGATCCGACGGCGCCGGAAATTCGCGCCCTGGCCAGTGATATGTTGGAGACCATGATTGATGCGCCAGGTGTCGGCCTGGCCGCCCCCCAGGTCCATGAGCCCCTGCGCATGGTCATTTTCCGCGTGCCGCTGACCGAAGTCGAAAGCATGGCTGGCGGTGAGCCGCCATTGACCGTCCTGATCAATCCGACCCTGGAACCCCAGGGTGAGGAGATGGAGGAAAATTGGGAGGGCTGCCTGTCCTTGCCCGGTCTGCGTGGGCTGGTGCCCCGTTACACGCATTTGCGCTATAGAGGCGTCGATCTGGATGGCCAGGAGATCGACCGCACGGTAGACGGTTTTCACGCCCGTGTGGTGCAGCATGAATGCGACCACCTGGAGGGTATCCTGTACCCACAGCGCATGCGGGATCTTACGGGTCTGATTTTCGAGAGCGAAATGCGGCATGTGATCGCCGAGATCCGGGCCCAAGAACAGGCCGAAGATGCAGCCGGGCAGGAGGTTGAGGAATGATGAGCGAAGCGAAAGACAGCGGCCGCGAAGAGATGAGGCGGGACATTCTGGCCGCGGCACTTCGCGCCGTGCCCTTCGATGGCTGGTCCGCCGATGCTTTGGCCTCCGGCATTGATGCGGCGGTCCGGGCCGGCGCGGATCCGCTACAGGCGCAGAGGGCCTTTCCGGGCGGGGCCGCGCAATTGCTGGATTTCTTCATGGCAGAGGCGGACCGCGAGATGGTGGCGGAGGCTGCCGCCAGCGGCCTGGGCGAGGGACCCGTACGGGAGCGGATTGGCGGTATTATCCGCCTGCGTCTCGAGAACCTGGCGCCGCACAGGGAAAGCATTCGCCGCGCCCTGACCCTGCAGCTGCTGCCCGGCCGGGCACCTGGTGCCATACGGGGCCTGTCCCGTACCGTGGATGCGATCTGGCGGGCCGCCGGCGACGACAGCACGGATTTCAATTACTACAGTAAGCGGGCCCTGCTGGCGGCGGTCTACAGCAGCACATTGCTGCGTTGGCTGGACGATGAGTCCGAAGACTGCGCCGAAACCTGGAATTTTCTGGAGCGGCGCATTGCAGGTACCTTGCGGCTCGGCAAGGTTAGGCGCCGGGCCGGGAAACTGCTGCGCCGCATACCCTCGCCGCTGCCGGTTCTAACCCGCCTGCGTTACGGTCGGCGGTCCCGCCGCGCTGCGTAAATCAAGCATCAAACAGGAGGTCCCATCCCATGCTGTACATGGTGATCGAACATTTCCGTAACCAGGACGCGCGGGCGGTCTATGACCGCTTCAACGACAAGGGGCGCATGGTGCCCGACGGCGTTGCCTTTCACGGTAGCTGGGTCTCGGCCGATCTGGGCCGCTGTTTTCAGATCATGGAATGCGATGATCTTACGCTGCTGCAGCGTTGGGCCGTCGAATGGTCCGACCTAGTGGAATTCGAGATCATCCCCGTCTCGCCCGGCAAGGATGTCGCCGAGGCGCTGCGCAACTAACGCTCCGCGCCTACCCCTTTGGCGGCGTCGTCAGGGTCCACTCCACGGTATGGCGCAGGACCTTGCCCAGGGCCGCGTCAAAGGCTTGAATGACCTGCCGCATCCCCTTGCCCTCTGATTTCATCGTGGCCTCGAAGGTTTTCGAGGCGATGATGGCGCGTTGGGGCAGTTTCACCAGTTTGGCGTTCAGACGCACCCGTGCGGTGGGAATGCCGTCGGCGGCGAAATATTCCGCCTGGAACTCCCGCATCTCCGTCTTCAGGTTATAGTCGGAGCGCAAGCCGATGGCCTTGCGTCCGACGGCGATGATGGCGCCGCTGTTTTCGAAACTTTCCACCAGCAGGGTCTGGAACATGCGCGGCGCCCGCTCGGTCCAGCGGGCGCGGGCGAAATACTTCAGCTCCGTCGGCGAGGCGCGCATTGCGATACGGTCAATGTTCAGGCCGCCGGACGCGACCGGTTCCTCCACCACCAACTGCCAATCGGCCCGTGGCAGGCCCTTGGCGAAGGTGCTTTTCGGGGTCAGGGTATATAGGTTCGGCGGCGGCCCGCCCAACGACGGCAGCAAGCTGTCGCAGCCCAACAAGCCCAGAGCCAGGGGCAGCGTGAAAATCCAAACCAGCCAGCTACGTTTTAGTTTTGTCATCGCCATCATTCCGCTTCGAAACCACTACCCTGATCGCCAAACAGGAATTGTGCCGGATCGCTTTGCAGATCCTCGATCAGCAGCGAGGCGGCGGAGATCAGCACCCGCGCCTCTTCCAGGAACCGGGTCAACTCCAGCAAACCATCATTGGAAAATGCGGTTAATCCCTCGCGGTTCTCCGCCACCAATGTGTGCAGTTCCTTGCCCACGGCCTCGAACTGTTGCGAGGCGGAACTCAGATCGGCCAGGGTCCTGCGCAATTCCCCTTCCATCAAGCCATCCGCCGTGCTCAGGGTGCCCCGAGCCACGGATAACGTGGCGTCGGCGCCATCGATCAAGCTGTTCAGCCGGCCCATCAATTGATTGGTTTGACCGGCGATTTGTTGCAGGTCCCCCAGCATCTGCTCCAGTTCCGGCCCGCGCTTGGCGAAACGGCTGCTCAAGTCATCCATGTTGGTGAGGATATTGCCGAATGCCTCGCGGTTCTCGTCGTTCACAAGTTTGGTCACCGCCTCCACCAATACGATGGCCCGGTTGATCAATTCCGGTGCGCCGGCAAAGAAGGCCTGGATGGCGGAGCGTTCCGATTGCAAAAGCGGCAACTCCCCATTGGGTCCCGGCTTAGGCAGGCCGGCCGCCGCAGTGCCGCCGCTCAACTGTATGAAGGCGACGCCGGTGATGCCCTGCAATTCCAGTTTCGCGACGGTATCGGCACGGACCGGGGTTTCGCGCGCCACTTCCAGGGTGACCTGAACCCGGGATGGATCGTCCTTGGCAATTTCAATCGCCGTGACCGCCCCGACCGGGATGCCGTTGTAGCGGACGTCACCGCCCAGGGACAGTCCCGAAACCGCCTCGTCGAAGGCCACGCGGTAGTAGGCGAACTCCTGATCGATCTCGATCTTCGCCAGCCACAGCACGAAGCCGAACAGGCCGAGGACGACGACCAGGACGAACGATCCGATCACCACATGATTGGCCCGCGTTTCCATCTACGTACGCACCTCTTCCAACTGTCCGTCCGGCCCTTCGCGCAACTGGGGCTGCGCCGCGCGGGCCCTGGGGCCATGAAAATACTCCCGCAGCCAGGGGTGCTCATGGCGCAGCATATCGGCCATGGGCCCGATCACCATAACACGCTTCTCCGCCAGCACCGCGATCCGGTCGCAGATGGCATGCAGGCTGTCGAGATCATGGGTTACCATGAACACGGTCAGGCCCAGGTTGACCTGCAGGCGCCGGATTAACTGATCGAAGTTGGCGGCGCCAATGGGGTCCAGACCGGCGGTCGGCTCGTCGAGAAAGATCAGATCCGGGTCCAGGGCCAGACTGCGGGCCAGGCCGGCACGCTTGCGCATGCCGCCCGACAGTTCGGAGGGATATTTCGAACCGGCCTCGGGCGGCAGCCCGACCATGGCGATCTTCAGGGCGGCAATCTCGTCCCGCAGGCGGGCGGGCATGCCAAGGTGCTCTTTCATGGGCACCTCAATGTTCTGCGCCACGGTAAGGGAGGAAAACAGGGCGCCGTCCTGAAACAACACGCCCCAGCGCTGTTCCAAGGCCAGGCGTTCCTCCGGCGTGGCCCCGGCAACGTCCTGACCGAACACCTCAATCCGCCCGGCGGCGGGACGGTTGAGGCCAATGATGGTGCGCAGCAGCACCGACTTGCCCGTGCCCGAGCCGCCGACGATGCCTAAAATCTCGCCCCGGCGCACTTCCAAATCCAGGTTGTCGTGAATGACCTGGGTGCCGAACTGGGTTCTAAGACCCTGCACGCGGATAATGGGGTCCGCTTCCGCCACCATGATCAGACCCCCACCGCGGCAAAAAAGATTGAGAACATGGCATCGACCACGATGACCAGGAAAATCCCGGTAACCACCGAGCGGGTGGTTTGCTGGCCAACGCTTTCGGCGCTGCGGGTCACGCGCAGGCCTTCCAGACAACCGACCATAGCGATCAGAAAGGCGAAGAATGGCGCCTTGATCATGCCGACCCAGAACGACCAGGGCGAGATCGCGCCCTGCAGCCGTTCAAGAAACAGGCCCGGCGAAATATCCAAGGCCCCCCAACACATCAACATGCCACCAAACAGGCCCATCATGTCGGCGAAGAAGGCCAACAGGGGCAGGGTGATAACCAGCGCCAGCACCCGGGGCAGGACCAGCACCTCCATGGGGTCGAGGCCCAGGGTGCGCATGGCGTCGACCTCTTCATTCACCACCATGGAGCCGATCTCGGCGGTAAAGGCGCTGCCGGAGCGGCCGGCGACGACGATGGCGGTCAACAGAATGGCGATTTCCCGCAACACCGATACGGCGATCAGATTGACCACGAAAATCTCGGCGCCGAAGCGCTGTAACTGCGTCGCGCCCTGATAGGCCAGCACCACGCCGATCAGGAATGAAATAAGGCCGACAATGGGCAAGGCGTTAAAGCCGACCTTTTCCATGTGATAGACCAGGGGTACCAGGCGCAGTCGGCTGGGGTGGCGCAGGGTGCCGGCCAGGCTGACCAGCAACAGACCCAAAAAGGCGATCTGTTGTTTCGCCTCTTCGCCGACTTCAACGGTACCGCGGCCAACCCGGTCCAGTATCGCAACCAGCGTGGGCGGGCGCGGCGGCTCGATCTCGGCCGGCTGATCGTTGGCAGCGACCTGTTCCAGCATGGTTTGGTAGGCTGGCGTCAAACCCGTGAAGTCTGCCTGGCCGCCTTCCGCCCGGCGCGCCTTGACGGTGCGGTACAGCAACCAGGCCCCGGCTGTATCCAGGCGTTCGACCTGATCCAGGTCGAGCACCATGGGCGCGTTGTCGCCAGGTGCGAGGCTGCGCAATTGTTGATCCAGCCGGGTTACGTTTTGCGCGTCCCACTGGCCTCCGGCCTGCAACAGCACCGCGCCGCTTTCTCCCAAGCCCGCTTTCAGCCAACCGTCCGCCATGGTTTCCCAAACTTCCAACTCTCGATACGCCAGCGTGGCATGGGGCGGGGTTATCAGGCAAGATGGCGGCCACGAATAATGCTGAACAAACCAAGCCGAGATATCGCCGGAGCCAAGATGCCAAAATTCGCCGCCAATCTGACCGCCCTGTTTACCGAGATGCCGGATCCCGAGCGCTACGCCGCCGCCGCCGAGGCCGGTTTCAAGGGCGTGGAGAGTCTGTTTCCCTATGTCCATGGCACCGGTGAGTTGAAGGAATGGCTGACCGCCGGCGGCCTGGAAATGGTGCTGATAAATATGCCGGCGGGAGATTGGGCCGGTGGCGAGCGTGGCCTGACCTGTTTGCCGGACCGGCGCGAGGAATACCGCGATGGCATCGCCATGGCCGTTGAATACGCCCAGGCCCTGGGCTGCGACAAGATCCACTCCGTGGCCGGCCTGGCCCCCGGTGCGGGTTCGGAGCGTACCCCGTTCGAGGATACCTACCGCGAGAATCTGGCCTGGGCGGCCGATCTGTTGGCGCCCCTGGGCCTGACGCTGATGATGGAGCCCATCAACGGCAAGCGCGATGTGCCGGGGATGTTTCTGCAAACCACCAGCCAGGCCCGAGGCATCATGGCGGAATTGGGGCGGCCGAACCTGCGCCTGCAGTTCGATGTCTACCATGTGCAGATCATGGAGGGCGATCTGGTCCGCCGGTTCGAGGAATGCCTGCCCGACATCGGCCATGTGCAAATTGCCAATCCCCCGGACCGAAGGGAGCCGGACGAGGGCGAGATCAATTTTCCCTACCTGTTCAGCGCCATTGACGCGGCCGGTTACGACGGTTGGATCGGCTGTGAATATAATCCCCGCGCCGGCACCCGCGCCGGCCTCGGCTGGGGCGCCGACTATGGCCTGACAACCGGTTAATGGGGCAAGAGACAATGCGCTATTCGATGTTTTCGGTACACGACCACTATCCGGAAGAAGGCCGCAGTGTGGCCACCCATTACAACGAGACCATGGACCACATGGTCCTGGCGGAAGAGTTGGGATACGAGAGCTTTTGGCTGGCCGAACACCACTTCCATGAATACGGCACCGTGCCGAACCCGGCCGTTTTTCTGGCCGCGGCGGCACAGCGGACCGAACGAATCGGCCTGGGCATGGCGGTCAGCGTGCTGCCGTTTCATCATCCGCTGCGGGTGGCTGAGGATTACGCCATGGTTGATATCCTGTCCCGGGGCCGGCTGATCCTGGGCGTAGGGTCGGGTTATATCGCGCATGAGTTCGAGGGTTTTGGCGTGTCTGGTGCCACCAAGCGCGAGCATTTTGACGAGAATCTCGATGTGCTGCGTCGCGCCTTTTCCGGCGAGGCCGTATCCCTGAATAGCAGCTTCAACCAGATCGACAACGTGGCCGTCAACGTCCCGCCCGTACAGCGGCCGCATCCGCCCATCTATATGGCGGCGTTGCGGCGCGAGTCGGCCTACTTCATCGGCCGGCAGGGCTACCCCATGCTGGGCATCCCCTATGCCAGCGTCGACGAACTGGACGAATTAGCCGGCATGGTGGCCGACTATGAACGGGGCTGGGCGGAATCGGGGGCAGATGAGACTGCACCACCGGTCTGCTTCGCCTTCCACACCTACTGTGGCGAAACCGACGCCCAGGCCCGCGAGGATGCCGAAGCGCCCTTCGATTACTATGTGCGTACCCGACTGTACGGCAAATCCGCCGGCTGGGATGAAATTACCCAGCGTGGCTATTGCCTGATGGGGGGCGTGGAAACCTGTATCGAACGGCTGCGGCGGATGCAGCAATTGGGAATCGGTCATGTCGCCATGATGATGGATTTTGGCTGCATGGGCCGCGAAAAGACCCAGGCCAGCATGCGGCTGTTTGCAGAAAAGGTCATGCCGGCGGTTGGCAATGATTGAACTGTCGTTGAGCCGTGCCTGACCCGGGGCTGTTGCTGCTGCCGCCCTTGACCGCGGCAACGCTGTTTCTGCTGACCCGGCACCGAGCGCCTTATCCGGGCAGTGCGGTGATAAAGGCGCTGGGTTGCGCCCTGCTGGCGGTACTGTCTTTTCCCACCCAGCCGCTCTTGGCCCTTGCGCTGGCGCTTTCTGCCCTTGGTGATTGGTTCCTGGCGTTGCGGGATGAGCGGCATTTCCTGCATGGCCTGATCGCTTTTCTGCTGGCCCATCTGGTCTACATCGCAATCTTTGCCTCCGCCTGGTCACCCGATACCGGAGGCTTATGGGGTGCGGCGGCTGTTATCGCGGCGGGCCTTGTCCTGGCGGCTTGGCTTTATCCCGGTCTGGGCCGGATGCGTGCCCCTGTGTTGGCCTATGCGATGGTCATCGCCGCCATGGCCGTCATGGCCATGTTGTCGGATTATCCCGGCGAATTACTGGTGCCAGGTACGCTATTGTTTATGTTTTCCGATGGCTGTATCGCCGTCCGGCGCTTTCGCCGTGAATTTCTCTGCAGCGGTGAACTGACCTGGGTCACCTATTTCGGCGGCCAATTTCTGATATTTCTGGCCATCATGGGGCTCTGAAATCTTGCCTAGGGCGGTTGATTCCGTGGTTATTGGAAAAAATCATACAAATTCGGAAATTTAAACGTTGACGTAGCGTGCTCAACAACATTGTAATGGCCCCGACTTCAACCTACGGAAATGTTCAGGGAGGCTATCGTGGGATTCAAAGGACTACTTAAACTAACTACGGCTGCTGCGGTGTCAGTGACACTTGTGGCTGGCGTATCGACCTCCGCTTTCGCTGTTGATAAGCTGAAGTGGAAAATGCAAAGCGCGTTCGGCTCCAAATTGTCGATCATTGGCGAAGTGGCCAAGCGCTATGAAGATATCGTCAAGGACATGTCCGGCGGCGCCATGAAGATCAAGTTCTTCGAGCCTGGCGCGCTGGTGCCGACCCTTCAGGGTTGGGACGCGGTCAAGGCCGGTTCGATTGACGCCATGTGGGGCACCGCCGGCTATCATGTTGGCAAATTCCCCGCACTGTCGTTCTTCACCGCGGTGCCGTTCGGTCCTCGTGCCGGCGAACTGTTGGCCTGGATGAACTATGGCGGCGGCGACCAGATTTATGATCGCCTCTATCACGAAAATGGCGTGCACGGCCTGCATTGTGCCGCGATCGCTCCGGAGACCTCGGGCTGGTTCCGCAAGAAATACAACTCAATCGAAGAGTTGAAGGGCCTGAAGATGCGTTTCTTCGGTCTGGGCGCGGTTGTGATGACCAAGCTTGGCGTTTCCACCCAGTTGCTGGCGGGTGCCGACATCTATCCTGCCCTGGAACGTGGCGTGATCGATGCGACGGAATTCTCCATGCCTTCGATCGACTATGATCTTGGTTTCTATCAAATCGCCAAGTTCAACTATTTCCCCGGCTGGCATCAGCAAAGCTCGATCGGCGAACTGTTGATGAACAAAAAGGGCTGGGATGGTCTGTCCAAGCAGCAACAAGCCATCGTCAAGGTTGCTTGCGGCGATTCCATCAATTGGTCTTTCGTGCGCTCGGAAGCCTTGCAGTTCGAAGCCATGAACAAGCTGAAAGCCAAGGGCGTGACATCCGTACGTTGGTCCGACGGCGATCTGGCCAAATTGTCGAAGGCCTGGGACGAAGTGGTGAGAGAGGAATCCGCCAAGGATCCCCTGTTCAAGGAAGTGGCCGAGAGCTACACCGCGTTCCGTGCCAAATACAAAATTTGGAAAGACCACGGTTATCTCGACTAATAACCGGACTTGACCTAATTGGGTCATGACTGCGATAAAGCTGGGCCCCGGTTCGCCGGGGCCCAGTGATATTGCAGACCATAATGAGAACCGTGCCGTGGAACTTCGCTACCGTATGGCGAGGGCATGGCGGTCAACGGCACCAAACCCTACAGACACAATGTAACCGGTATGGGATTGCCGGAACGGAAATAGACCATGGAATTTTTTGCTGAGTATCTGCCGATATTTATGTTTCTAAGCTTGGCTGCCTTGTTGTTTACCGGCTATCCGGTAGCCTTCATTCTGGGCGGCCTGGCTATTGGCTTTGGCCTTATCGGTCACAGCCTGGATATGTTTAAGTTAATTGAGTTTTTCAATTTCATGCCACGTATTTGGGGCATGGCGGCGGAAAATTTGGTTCTTGTCGCCGTCCCGACATTCGTTTTCATGGGTACCATGATGGAACGAAGCGGCATCGCAAACGAGATGCTGTATTGCTGTCAGGTTCTGTTGCGCCGGGTGCCGGGCGCCCTGGCCTTGGCCGTGACCGTGATGGGCACGATCCTGGCCGCGATGACAGGCATTATCGGTGCATCCGTCACCATGATGACGGCGCTGGCCCTACCGGTGATGCTGCGCCAGGGTTACCATCAAACGCTTTCAACTGGCGTTATCGCGGCTTCGGGCACCTTGGGAATTTTGATCCCACCCTCGATCATGCTGATCATTATGGCTGACCTGTTGTCCATTTCGGTCGGTACGCTGTTCATGTCGGCGATTATTCCCGGCTTGGTGCTGGCAGCCTTGTATCTGGTTTTCGTCACCACTTGGGCCACGGTGAAGCCCAGTATCGCGCCGCCCCTGCCGCCGGAGCTGTTGCATGTGCCGTCCAACGAACTGGGGCCGCTTCTGGTCCGCGGCTTTTTCCCGCCGGTATTCCTGATCGCCTTTATCAAGGGTTCGATCCTGCTGGGTTGGGCCACGCCTTCGGAAGCGGGTGCCGTGGGCGCGTTCGGCGCCATGGTTATCGCCGTGTTCAAGGGCACCTTGAAATGGGACGTGGTGAAGGGCGTTTGCCAGTCATCGGGGCTGACCATCGCGATGATCTTTTTCATCGTCATGTCGGCGACCTGTTTTGCCTACGTCTTCCGCTCACTGGGCGGCGACGACGTGGTGGAGGGATTGATCCTGGAAGCCGGACTTGGTTCCTGGGGCCTGTTGTTCCTGATCATGGCGATCGTCTTCTTCCTGGGTTTCTTCCTGGATTGGGTCGAGATCACCTTGATCGTCCTGCCGGTGTTCGCACCCCTGGTCGCGGAATTGGATTTCGCCGGCCATGTCCACGATGAAGAGGTGGTTTACTGGTTTACCGTTCTGGTTGCCATCAACCTGCAGACATCGTTCCTGACCCCGCCATTTGGTTTCGCGCTGTTCTATATGAAGGGCATCGCGCCAAAGGAAGTGGATATCAAGAACATCTATTTGGGCATTATACCGTTTGTGCTGATCCAATTGCTCGGGGTGATCCTGGTGCTGATCTGGCCGCAGATCTCGCTATGGCTGCCTGGCTTGGTTTACGCTTAGATTGGAGGCGACGTAATGACGGAACAAACTGCGGCAACCCGCGAGATGAGCGCTCATCCCCTGGTACTGCTATCCTATAAGCTGAAGGCATTCGTGGAATTCTTCGGCCAACGGGGCGCCTATTTCATCCTGCCTCTGATTATCTTTACCATGGTGGATGTTTTCGGCCGCAAGCTGACCAACACGCCGGTCGATTTTCAGCTTTGGCTGGTGGAAAACGTCAGCCTCATGTTCCAATCCACCATGTTGCAGGAAATGGAATGGCACTTTCATACGGTGCTGTTCTCGATGGTGCTTGGTTACGGCTTTACCCGTAACCGCCATGTCCGGGTCGATTTGGTTCGCATGCATTTGCAGACCAAGGTGCAAGCGGTAATCGAGTTCATCGGCACCACGTTTTTCATGATCCCCTATACCATCGTGGTGATCTATTTCTGCTATATCTTTGCCTACGATGCTTTCGTCACCAACGAGATCTCCGCCTCCCTGGTGGGTATGAGCCACCGTTGGGTGATCAAGACGGTTCTTGGCGTCGGTCTTATCGTCGCATTGGCTTCCGGCTTCGCCGTTTGGTTCCAAACCATCCTGGTGCTGTTCGGCTCCAAGGAGATGCGCTTTGAACTGATGACCCTGGAATGGCCCGAGGATATGGGCGACGGTGTTGAAGGTTACAAGCGCATGGTCCTGGAAGACGCGGAGACCGATATGAGAAAGATCGGCATGGGCGGCAAGGGCTGAACCTGGCGCTCACTACGATCCAACAGAAAGCCCCCGGCCGACGTGGCCGGGGACTTTTTTTGTCTTCGCTGTGCCGATTGGATTATCTGGATGAATTGATCCGGCAACCCGTTCCGCGGCCTAATTCTTCTTGCCGTGAAACTGTATCTTTTCCGCCAACAGCATCTCCAGATCCTTGGGGGAGATGGAGAAATAGGAAATCGGCACATGGATTGACGGCCAGCCCGTCATCTGGCCCTCGAATTTCGCCACCTGCGGCGAAAAGGCGGCGAACAGGCCGACGCGCTTGCGCATATGGCGGGCTGCCTGCTCGTCCAATTCAGAATCGTCGACGGCAATCATCAGCACCCGGCGCAGCAAGGTCGCCTTCGAGGTGCCCATGCCCACCACCGCATGCCAGGGTATCAGGCCGACATCGGGGCGGCGGCAGCGGATACCCTCGTCATCGATGACCAGGACGGGCTTACTATCGAATGCCATCTGCAATAGGGTGAAGGCGGTCAGGCCGCCGATGAAGGCGGCGGCCAAATGCAATCCTGTGCCGCCGCCCAAGATATCGACGCCCGTCAATGCGGCATATAGGGAAACGACTGCCGCCAGCACGCAGGGCGTGGCCAATACGCCCAGCTTTACCCTGGAATTATAGGCCGTGATGGGCTCGGCGCTAGACTTGGCCCGTTTTCGCCGTCCCCCTGATCCCCGCCCAGTTTCCTGCCCGGATCCCTGCTTCGCTTTGCCACGTTGCTGCTTCATTCACACCCCATAGAGCCAATTCTCAAGCTGCCGTCATGTTCCCGGCGGCACCGCGCCAAGATGATCGATGACTTTCCGTACGCCGGAGATATCCTCCGTCGCCACCAGCATCGCCTTGCGCTCGGCTTCCGTCTCGACCCAGCCCCACAACTCCACCACGCCGTCGGTGACGATCACATTGGTGGCCGCATGGCTGGTCCAGCCCTTGCCCTGCAAGGCCTCGTACACCGCCTCGCGGATGGTACGGTCATCCGCTGTGGGCGCTGCGGGACCATCATCACGATGGCCGGCCAGGGCTTGTAACAGATTGCCGCGGGAAACGATACCGACCAATTCACCATCGCGCATCACGGGCACGCGCTTGATACGGTTCTCTTCCAGCAACCTCGCGATCGTGGTTGTGACAGTGTTTTCCGTGATGGTGACGACATCGGTCGTCATGATATCGGCGGCGGTGTGGCCATGAGCCTTGACGAAATCCTTGGCGTCCTGTTCCGGGGTCGAGACAAGGCGCAGCCACCACGACCGCCGGTTTTCACCCGCCAAGCCGGCCTGCTTCAGTAAGTCCCCCTCGCTGACCATACCCGCCAGTTTGCCCGCCGCGTCCACCACAGGAACACCGCTGATGTTCTTATCAATCAACAATTGAGCGATCGTCGCGATATCGGCTTCGGGGCCTATGGTAACGACATTGCTCGTCATGATGTCTCTCGCACGCATGATCCTATCCTTTAAGCTGGCCTATCAATTTATTCCGTCATATCCAGGGCTCTCCGCATCCCTCACAAATAATATGGTGATGTAACGGCAGGAAAACATGACCTGCGTCAATAAGCGACAATCTTCCGCCGGTCGGCGGCGGCCACCTGACTGGGTCACGGGATATTGAAGCAATGATGAACAGCCAGGACCGGGCATGCGCGCTATATATGCACGATTACTTTCGGCCGGAAGGATGAACGAGCATGCCAATAGGGCGCAACCTGCTTGCCCGGCGCCTGCCGGCAAGGACCATGGCGGCGTTACTGATCATTCTGGCGCTTGCCGTGATCGGCGCCGGTGGGGCGGTGGCGCAGGCAATCGTGGCGCCCGATGCCGCCCTGGCGATGGCGCGCGACGGCCAGGTCCTGATCATCGATATTCGTCGGCCCGATGAATGGCGCGAAACCGGCATTCCAACCGGGGCGGAGCGGGCCACGGTCCGGCCCAGCCGGGGTGCCAATCGTTTCCTCCGCCGGATCGCGCAGTTGACCAGGGGCGACAAGGACATGCAGATCGCCCTGATATGCGCGGCCGGGGTTCGTTCCAAACATGCCAGCCGGCTGCTCCGCAGCCGCGGCTACACTGGAGTCATGGACATCAGCGAGGGCATGCTGGGCAACGGCAAGGGTGCCGGCTGGCTGCGGCGGAAATTGCCCGTGAGCTACTGCAAGGACTGTAAATAGTCGAGAATATCGACATCTTGCCCTCCCCCCGACGCGACGATCCGCCGCTACCATGTTCGGGGAACCTGTGCTAGGAAGGGCCCGCGTGGCTTACGCCACCATTAATTTATTGCCTGTTTCGCCGTAAGGAGATCCAAATGCGGAAGTTTCGTTTGCCGGTGGTTGTCGCCGCTATCGCCATGTCTTTGACGTTCAGCGCGGCCGACGCCGCCGATGTCAAGAAAGGCAAGAAAGTATTCAAGAAATGTAAGGCTTGCCACACCCTGAAAGCGGGCGGCAAGAACAAGGTCGGACCGAATCTGCATGGTGTGATGGGACGCAAGGCGGCGATGGTCAAGGGTTTCAAATATTCCAAGGCCATGAAGGCTTCGGGATTGGTGTGGGATGACGCCAATCTGGACAAATATCTGGCCAAGCCCAAGAAGCTGGTGCCGAAGACCAAAATGGCCTTTCCCGGACTGAAGAAAAAGTCCCAGCGGGACAATGTGATCGCCTATCTGAAGGAAGCAACAAAATAGGGGATTTTTTTGGCAAAACACTGCCATTTTTGATCCTGAACAGGCCGGCGCCCTCAAAGGCGCCGGCTTTTTGCTGCCCGATTAACCAAAAGTTATCCGAATCCACCTAATTTTTTGCTGGAAGCCGCTCTTTTCCGGCGTGGCTTCCATCGGGCACAGAGTTCTATCCGGGATCTAACAATGGCACAGCCTGCACGCCAGGCAGCAACGACCGACGAGGCTGGGCAAGCCAAGCTTGCCGAGGCTGAAACCGGGTCGGAAAATAAGGCGCCGGCGGCGGATTTGTCCGCGCTGATGCGTTCGTGCCGTTGGGCCATCGAGGAAGAGCGCCTGCATGAGCTGCGCGTACCCCTGGCGAACGGTGTACCTGCCTATGTTGAAATTCCGGGCGTTGCGGAAAATATCTTCACCAATGGCAACCAAGCCGTTGCCGTGCCCGAAGATGACGAAGCGATCGAGCGCTTCATGTCGGCCTACGGCTCTTCCCTGCTGTGCTATGGCTATCCGTATTTGCAATACGCCGACGGATCGATCCGGCCGCTGTTTCTGATGCGGGCCAGAATCGAATGCGGCATGTTGCGCCCCGATCCCGATGGCTATCTGAAAGTGAACTGCGCGCTGTTGCAGGATCTGGGTGTCGAACCGCTGCAAATTCAAGGCCTGGCACATCAGTTGGCCGCGCCGGCCACGCCGTTTCTGGATAAGCTGGCGATGGTCGTCAAACGCCTTGATCTGAATGAAGGACGCTTCGATCCTCAGGCGCTGGACGAGGTTATGGAGCCGGGCGCCCTGGGCCGCATGCAATGGCGTAACCGCCCGATCCTGGCATCCGCGACGATGCCGCCTTCGGTCTCGGCCCTGCTGCGGGATTTGAACGACATTGGCAGTCCCGAGGCACAGCAGCGCATTTCCGAAACCGCCCTGGGCGGCATACAAAACGCTGATGTCGGCGGAGTTGACGACGAGGCGCCAATGGAACACCTGGATGGCCCGATGGTGTTCGACATGCATCGCCTGGGCTATAGCCAGACCCAGACGGTCAGGGCCGGGATGAAGCATCCCTTGATCGCTGTCTCTGCGCCGCCGGGCACCGGTCAGATGGCAACGGTGGTCAATTTGATCGCGACGGCGGTGATGAATGGCGAAAGCGTGCTCTACACCGGCCGGCGCCGGGAAACCGTGGATGCCATGACCAAGCACCTGAACGCCTGGATCGGCCGGAACATGTCGGCTGTTGTGCGGGTCGGTGACGCCAAGGTCAATCAGGCCTGTCGGGCGGCATTGACCGAGACCCTGCGTGAGTTGCTACGGCCCGAATCGGCGGACTTCGACCCGGAAGATCCGGAGGGCAAGAACAGACAGGAAGAAAAACAGGCGCCATCACGGGAAAAGCCGACCCTCAAGGAGATGGAGGAACTGGACCGCCTGCCCGCCGCCGATAGCGAAGGCATTGAGCCCTTGCGCGCGGCCCACGCCCGGGTCACCAAGCTAGGCGCCATCGTTCGCCAGGAGGCCTTTGAACTGGGCCTGGGCCAACTGCCGCCCGCCCACCGCTTGACGGCCTGCCCCAACCGCCAGACGCTGCAGGGCTGGCGTGAGGAAGCCGCCATCCTGCGCGGCGAGAAAAGCGGCGGCCTGGGCAAGATGATGAAAGGCATGCTGTCCAAGAATGATGGCCGCGGCGAGCTGCTGTCCGCGATCCGCGGCGCGGTCGCCAAGATCCCGCCCGTCCTGGCGGAACCGGCGGAACCCGCCCTGGCCGGCGAGGATCAATTGGCCGGTATCACCGCCGGTTTGGAGGCTCTGGGCCTTTACTATGATTGGCGGCAAAAGGTCGCCAAACGCGATCAGGCTATCAGTGATCTGGTCCGCTTCAAGGATTGCCGGACCCTGGAATTGCAGGCCATGAACCAATCGGCCCGCAAGATAGCCGGAGTACGTGAACTCTACCGCGATTATTGGACCGACCGCCTGGAAGATGACCCGGCGGTACTGGAACATCAGGTGGATACCTTCTTTGACCTGATCGACAAGCGCGATGAAGGCGATGTCAACGAGACGCGGGCGCACAGATCACAACGGCTGGCCCAGGCGGTAGGCATCTTGGCGGGACAACTGCCGGTCTGGACGGCTACCGTGGACGAAATCGGTCAGTCCCTGCCGTTGGAACCCGGCTATTTCGACCTGGTCATCGTCAACGAGGCGGATCTCGGTGATCTGGGGGCGGTCATGCCGGTCCTGTACCGCGGCAAACGGGGCGCCGTTTTTGGCCTGGCGCGGCATGAAACACGCCTTTCCCCCTTGCCGCCGGAATGGGAAGGGAAGCGGACATATGCGTTGCCCACCTCCAAGGTCACCTTGCCGCCCGCCAGTCAAACCGCGATCGGAAACCTCTGCACTCTGTTGAGCGGGCAAAACCGGCGGTTTTCGTTGGTGGAGCATTATCGCTCGCACCCGCGCATCGCTGAATTTCTGTCGTCCACCTTTTACGACAACAACATGGTTGTGCAGACCAACTTCCGCAAATTACGGTCCGATGCGCCGGATAATCTGCTGGGCGTGCAATGGCATCACGTCAAGGGCCGCATGACTGTCGTCAACAGCGGCACGGTCAACGAGGGTGAGGTCAAGGAAACCGAAAAGCTGATCCGCGCCTGGTCCGAAGCCGGCCTGTTTCGCGGCCATCCCCGCCGTTCCGTCGGTATCGCCACGCCCATAAGCGGTCAGGCGGAGCAGATACGGGAAGTTCTAAAGCGCAGCAAATTTTCCGACAGCGTGCGCGAGCGCATCACCGTCGGGACGCCCGATCTGTTCCTCGGCCGGCAAGTGGATTTTATTGTGCTGTTGCCGGGGCTGGCGCCCGACGCCCCCGACGCCCTCAACCAGGCCCTGGCGCAGGCGGAGGATTTGTACCATGACGTTGTCGGCGCGGCCCGGCTGGGCCTGCACATCGTGGGCGACCGTGACGCCTGCAACGATGCCGGCGGCCATTGCAAGGCATTGTCAAGTTTCGCCGAAGAACCTCCCGCCTTTGATGAAAATGGCGAGATGATCGAGGATGAATTTGAGATGCGGTTTGACAATGCCTTTGGCGACAAGGGCAACGAGGCGCCGCTCAATCCATGGCCGGCCCTGCGTCAGATGTTGTTGGCCGCGGGCTATCCTTTCCAGTGCAACGTGACGGAAGGCGAACAGACCCTTGCGGTGCGTCTGATGTCTCCGCTTGGCGGGCGCTATAACATTGAAATCGCCGCGCCCCTGGAGGCCATTCGCGGTGATCACGAGCTGGATGCCGAAAACCAACACGATGACATCATGAGCGACCGGGGCTATCAGGTCTTGCGCCTGACACCGTCGGAGATTCTGGAAAAGAGTAACTTTATTATCGAGCGCTTGCACCGCATGGTGTAAAGGAGCACCCGCTTGTCTATTGGCCCGTGCTTGAATTGCGGCGGTCGAACGCGTTAGAGTCCGCCATCTCGTTTTCGGCGTCTGTCATTTTTTTGCACGATTGGTTTTATTGGCGTTAAATCTCATCCGGGTAGGGGAAATGACGGTTTCTAATCAGGCGCTGGAATTCCTTGAATTCG
The DNA here is from genome assembly GCA_030747035.1 of Alphaproteobacteria bacterium. Lineage (GTDB taxonomy): Bacteria > Pseudomonadota > Alphaproteobacteria. Next base: position 19,986 of record JASLLM010000023.1, read on the forward strand.
TGGAAATGCAACCGCGTCAGTCGGTGCGCCAACTGATGGACAAGGTGCTGCTGAAAAGCCGCCTGATGACCGGCGCGGAAGCCGGCACCATATTCATTGTCCGAAAAAAGGGACAGCAGCGCTGGCTGGAGCCGATCAGCCTGCAGAACGATACGGTCAGTATCGGCCGCCCGGACTTTATTGTTCCCGTCACCACCAAGAGTATCGCCGGATTTGTCGCCGCCTCGGGCGAGGTGGCGCAGATCAAGGACGTCTACAAGATACCGCCGACCAGGTCATATAGTTTCAATCCTGATAACGAGCTGTCCAACTATCACACCATGTCGGTGCTTTGCTTTCCCCTGAAGAATTATCAGGAGCAGGTGATCGGTGTGGTGCAGCTGATCAACCGCCGCATCCCCGGGAAAGACAAGCCCGTGCCCTTCGCGGATGAACAGGCGCTGTTGGTAACCCCGATCGCCCGGCTTCTGGCAACCTATATCGAACGGGCGATTATGTTGGAGCATATCCGCCAGAAGAACGCACGGCTGCGCCAGCGCAACCAGCAATTGGCCGCACAGCGTGCCCAGGTCATAGCCCTTCAGGCCGATACCGAGGAAGCATTCATGCTTTCCATCCAATTGCTGGCGCGGGCCTCGGAAATTCATGACGAAGGCACCGGCAACCACATTGTCCGGGTCAACGAATACAGCCATTTCCTGGCCAGCGAATACGGCATGCCCAAGGCTTTTTGCAACGAGATCCGCTACTCGGCCCAGCTACATGATGTTGGCAAGATGAGCGTCGATGTCGCCGTGCTGAAGAAGAAGGGCGGGCTGGACGATGACGAGCGGGCCGAGATGGACAAGCATCCCACCTATGGTCACCAAATTCTCGAAGCCGCGCCGCGCCTGCAAATGGCAGCGGAAATCGCCTTGTATCATCACGAACAATGGGATGGCGGCGGTTATCCCCTGGGTACGGCCGGCGACGACATCCCACTGTCGGCGCGTATTGTCGCGGTCGCGGATATCTACGATGCCTTGCGTTCCGAACGGCCCTATAAGCCTGCCTTCGATCACAAGAAGACAATCTCCATCATGTTGAAGGGCGACGACAGAATTGATCCCTCGGCCCATTTTGATCCCAAATTGATGGACCTCCTGGCGAAAAGGCATCAGGGCATGAACAAAATTTACAGCCGTTTGAAAGACTAGCATCATGTCACGCGTCATACGTTTCATGAAACGTCAGACGGTTTACGTCATACCGGCATTGATGTTGTTGGCGGCCCTTGGCCTGTGTTTGGAAGACCCGCAGTTCCTGCAGGTGTTCCGCCTGAAATTATTTGATCTGTATAACCAGCTTCAGCCCCGCGAGTATCAACAGGTACCGGTCGGCGTTCTCGACATCGACGATGAGACCCTGGCGCGCGGTGGCCAGTGGCCCTGGCCGCGCAGCCGGCTGGCGGAGATGCTTGCCCGGCTATTCAACGCCGGCACAAAGGTCGTTGCTTTCGATATCGTGTTCGCCGAAGCGGACCGGACCTCGCCGCGGCAGGCATTGTCGATTTGGCTGAATCAACCGAAGCTGGATATGGAAAAATTGACGCCGGAAGCCAGGGCGTTTTCCAAACCCATTCTGGAATCGATTCCCGATCACGATGCGGCCTTCGCCGATATCATCGGTCAGATCCGGGATGCGGCCAAGGACTATGGCGTGGTTGCCGGCATGGTTCTGACGCCCGAACCGGGTGACGACCGGCCAGCGGTCAAGGCGGGTTTTGCCATCAATGGCGACGATCCCATGCCCTTCTTGACGCGATTTGAGAGCGCTGTGGTCAATCTTCCGGCCATTGAAGCGGCTGCTTCAGGTGTCGGAAGTTTCAATCTGACCCCTGAAACCGATGGCATTACCCGCCGGATACCAACTTTCTTCCGCATCGGCGAGAAGATTTACCCCAGCCTGTCGATGGAGGCACTACGGGTCTTCCAGGGTGCTTCGACCTATATCCTGAAATCCTCGGGCGCCAATCTGGAGGAGAATTTCGGCCAGTCGACGGGTCTGAACCACGTCAAGGTGGGGCACCTGGAAGTGCCGGTCGATGGCGAGGGGCGTTTCTGGGTGCATTTCGCCAAGGAAACCCCGGGCCGGGTGATCCCGTTGTGGAAAGTGTTCGAGGATGATTTTGATCCATCCCTGGTGGCGGGAAAAATCCTGTTCCTGGGCACATCCGCTGCCGGCCTGAAGGATCTGCGGGCAACGCCGCTGAATCCCGCCGCCGCTGGCGTTGACGTTCATGCCCAGGCGGCCGAACAGATGCTTTCCGGGCATTTCATGGAACGTCCCGACTGGGCCGATGGCATGGAGAAACTGTTCATCCTGGTCATGGGGCTTGGCCTGATCGCGTTGACGCCACGCTTCGGCGCCGTGCCCGGCGCTTCGATCTCCATTGGCGCGGTCGTCGCCACCACATTGATGAGCTGGTATCTCTATACCGACAGATTGCTTTTGGTCGACCCGATCTATCCCGGCATTGTGGTCTTGGCGATCTATATATCGAGTTCCACCATCATGTATTTTCAGACCGAAGCGGAGCGGGAGCGGGTGCGCGGCGCCTTCAGCCAATATCTTTCGCCGGCCCTGGTCGAACAATTGGCCGAGGAGCCGGACCGGCTGCGTCTGGGTGGCGAAAGCCGCACCATGAGTTTTCTGTTTTGTGATGTCCGTGGGTTCACCTCGATTTCCGAAACCTTCAAATCCAACCCGCAGGGGCTGACCCGCCTGATCAACCGCTTCCTAACGCCGCTTACCAATGCCATCCTGGCCCGCCAGGGGACCATTGATAAGTACATGGGCGATTGCATCATGGCGTTTTGGAATGCCCCCCTGGACGATCCGGAACACCCGCAGCACGCCTGCGAATCGGCCCTGGTAATGTTCGAGGAGTTGGAACTACTGAACAAGGACCTGGAAGCCGAAGCGCTGGAAAATGGCGAGGAATACAAACCCCTGAACGTGGGTGTCGGCATCAATACCGGTGATTGCGTGGTCGGCAACATGGGTTCGGAGCAGCGCTTCGACTATTCCGTGCTGGGCGATGCGGTCAATCTGGCCTCCCGCCTTGAAGGGCAGTCGAAGAATTACGGCGTCGGTATCGTCATTGGCGAGGATACCGAGGCCATGGTCGGCGATGATTTCGCGACCTTGGAACTGGACCTGATCGCGGTGAAGGGCAAGGCGGAGGCGGTCCGCATCCATACCATTCTGGGCCGCAAGGACATGCTGGAGCGGCAGGATTTCAAGACCCTGAAGGAACAGCATAGCGCCATGTTGGAAGCCTACCGGGGGCAGGATTGGCCGAAGGCCCGCAAATTGGTGCAAAGTTGCCGCTCGGCGGACGGCAGCTATGGCGAATTGTATGACATGTATGAGGAACGCATCGATTTCTATCTGGAAAATCCGCCGGAACCGGACTGGGACGGCGTCTTTGTCGCCACCACCAAATAGCCGTTGCATAGGCTAGACCCGTGAAATTGGCCTTTGGCGCTGCGGCGCTGCTGGTTTAGCTTATGGTCATGACAAACATCACCCCTGATACGGTCCGGGCGAATATCTCATGAGCGACCTGGAGAAAGTCAACGGACACCACCCGAAGGGGTTGCCCATGGCCTTCGCGGCAGCCCTGTCGTCGTCCGCCGAAGCGGCGAAGCTGCCGTTTGACGTGGATGCGGCCCTGAACGCGGTGGTGGAGTTGCATGCCGAAATTCCGGCCGATGGCTATACCGCGCCGTTCCTGGGCACCGAGCGGGATGGCAACGGCGTCATCATCGACGACGACGGCCTGATCCTGACCATTGGCTATTTGATCGTGGAAGCTATGGCCGTCAGCATAAGACTCGACGATGGCCGCATGGTTCCGGCGGAAGTCGTAGCCTATGACTATGACAGCGGTTTTGGCCTGGTGCGGGCCCTGGAAGCCCTGGGCCTGCCGTCCCTGGCCATGGGCCGATCGGCGGATTTGGCGGTCGGCAATGGTGTTCTGGTCGCGGGCCATGGCGGGCGCGGCGGCGCCGTCGGTGCCCGGGTAGTCTCCAAACGCGAATTTGCCGGCTATTGGGAGTATATGCTGGATGAAGCCATCTTTACCTCCCCCGCCCATCCCAACTGGGGCGGCACTGCCCTGATCGGTCAGGACGGTAAGTTGCTGGGTATCGGCTCGCTATATGTGGAGGACGCCGTGGCCGGTGAAGAAAGCCGGAGCGGCAACATGTTTGTGCCGATCGACCTGTTGACGCCGATCCTGGCCGAGATGTTGCGTGACGGGCGCACGGCGGCGTCGCACCGGCCCTGGATGGGCCTATTCACGGCCGAGGTCGAGGGCGGGATCGAGGTTATTGGCCTGGCCCAGGATGGCCCGGCGGAGCGGGCCGGCTTGCAGCTTGGCGATGCCATTATAAAGGTCAACGGCGAGGCCATTGCGACAATGGTTGGGCTCTACCGCAAAGCCTGGTCGACCGGGCCCGCGGGCGTGGATATCACCATGACGGTGCTGCGCGAAAGCTATGCCTTTGAGCTGATCTTGAAATCCGAGGACCGATACAGTCGGCTGAAGTTTCAACGTCAGTTCTAAGCCATTTCATGAGTACGAGGAGACATATCTTGCCATCACGTCGAAGTTTCCTGGCCACCAGTACGGCCCTTGGCGCCATGCTGGCCGCGCCTGGTCTGTTGTTTGCCGCCGCCTCGCCAGAGGCGGTTGCGGGCGCATCGGCCTTTATCAGCAGTTTGGCGCAGCGGGCGATCGCCATTTTGCAGTCCAGCAACGGCAAATTGGAAAGCCGGGAGGCGCAATTCCGGGTCCTGTTGTCCAACGGCTTTGATATGGCGTTTATCGCGCGCTTCGTGCTTGGCAAACATTGGCGCAAGGCAACCCCGCAAGAGCGGGCGGATTATGTGGCATTGTTCACGGAATTCATTCTGAAGTCCTACAGCCGCCGCCTGGGCGGCTATTCCGGGGAAACCTTCACGGTGGCGGGCGCCAAGACGGCTGGCAAGAAGGACATCATGGTGAAGACCAAGATCGTGCAGCCCGGCGGACCGCCGATCAAGGCGGATTGGCGGGTTAGGCCAAGAAAGGGCGAGTACAAGATTATTGACATCATGGTCGAGGGGGTCTCCATGGCCGTCACCCAGCGTTCGGAATTCAATGCCGTGGTCCGGAAACGGGGCATGCAGGGACTGTTGCAGGCCCTGCGCGCGCGGACCGAAAAATTCGGCGTGGCCTCGTAAGGCAGGCGTGGGAGATATGGATATGCGTGCCAACACAAGCTTTCATCGCCGCGCGGCGCCGGCCCGGCTGTGGCAAATCTTCCCCAGTATCAGGCGGAGCGGCCTGTTTCTCGCCATCATCGCGGCATCGCTGATATCAACCGCCAACGCGGCGGATTTCAAGGCCGGCCTTGCAGCCTATGAGCGCGGCAACTTTGCCGCCGCCGCCAAGGAGTGGCTGGCGCTGGCGAAAACGGGCCATGCCAAGGCGCAGTACAATGTGGGCATCCTGTTCGACCAGGGCAAAGGCGTGATCCAGGACCGAAAGGCGGCGGTTAATTGGTGGCGGCAATCAGCGCAGAGTGGTTTCCCCTTGGCCCAGCATAACCTGGCCAATGCCTATATCGCCGGCGACGGCGTGGCGCAAAGCTACAAGGATGCCATACATTGGCTGGAACGCGCCTCGGCGGCGGGGCTGAACCGGTCCCGCTATACCCTCGGCAAGATGTACCACTACGGTCTCGGCGTCGCGGCGGATGCCGAGCGGGCCGCGATCCTGTTCAAGGCGGCGGCGGAGACCGGCCTGGACAAGGCGCAATATAATCTGGGCAAGGCCTACCGCGACGGCGATGGCGTGGAGCAGGACCATGGCCTTTCGGTGAAATGGTTTCGCCGCGCCGCCGAACAGGGATACGCCAAGGCGCAGAGCCACCTCGCAACCCGGCTGATCAGGGGTCAGGGGATCAAGGAGGATCTGATCGAAGCCTTTAAATGGCTGCGCCTGGCGGCTGATCAGGGCCACAAGCAGGCGCAGGAAAACCTGCGTATCCTGACCCGTCGCCTGAACGTGGCACAGCGCGACGAGGCGAAACGGCGCGCTGCCGAGTTCACCCCGAAACGGGAAGGCGATTAGGGCGAAGGTCCCGACCGGTAAAATTTCAATCTTGCTTCCGATGCAGGTTCGCTGTTGGCCCGGCCGCCCATTCCGCATTACTCTGGTTCCAGCTTGGAGGGGCGGTGGTAATGAAGATGCGTGGCATTGCGGCGGCGGCCTTGTTGATCGCAGGTCTGTTGCTTTCCGGTTGGTCCGTGGCCGTGGCGGAAACTGGCGGCAATGCCGGATTTCACGGCCAGTTCATTGCCGTTGCCAAGGAAGCCGGCCGCGGTGCGCGGAACGAGACTGTCCGCCGACGCCGGGTCGCCGCGGCGCTGTCGCCCCTGGTCATTCATTCGATTGTCCGGGATCCGAGGCAAATTCCTGATGTCATGACGGACCTTGGCGCCGCCGCGCCGGAGGCCACACCCATGGTTGCCCGCCGGGCCATGGCCGCATTTCCCGGATATGCCGATCGGATCGCCCATGCGTCCGGCCTGAATGGGGCGCCGGGCGGCACCCGGGTCGCCATGGCAGGAAGCGTCCCGTCATTTGCGCCGGCACGCCCATTGTCCCTTGCCGCCGCCGGCAGACGCGACAAGGACCGCCTGGCCCGGACCACCCGCACGGCCGCCTGGGCGATTGCGGCCATCGCCCGCAATCCCGGCGCCATCGAACGGGTCATGAGCCAGGCCATTGCCGCCGATCCCGGCGGCCGGGCCGCACTCGTCAATGCGGCGCAGGGCGCCTATCCCGGTTATGCCGCCCGGATTGCCAACGCCGCGGCCACGGCGCGCGCGCCCATGGCGGCGGCGCCCGCCCCCCGGGCCATCCCGCAACAACCCGCAATGCCGCGCATGGCAACGAGCACTGCCGTGGCGCGGCCCGCACCGGTCTCTCCGGCGGCCCCCCTGGCGGCCACGACCGTGCGGCCGATCATTGCCGAGAGGGGCGCTGTGCGATCGGCCCCGGTCCCCATGGGAGGCTCGGAAAAGCCTGAAAAACTGCCACGCATCGATGGCAGCGACGAGGATGATCTGGAAATCGATGATCCGCTGGAGCCGATGAACCGGATCATTTTTGCCCTCAATGAAACCATTGATCTGGTTTTGCTGCGTCCCATAGCGATTGGCTATAACTGGATCATGCCGAATCCGGCCATCGAAGCCGTGCGTCGGTTTGTCTTGAACCTTGATGCGCCGGTTATCATGATCAACGATCTGTTGCAGGGAGATGTCACCGACGCCGGCGTGACCCTGGGCCGCTTTGGCATCAATTCGACCATTGGTGTGCTGGGCCTGTTCGATCCGGCCCAACGTATCGGCCTGGAACGCCATCACGCGGATTTCGGCCAGACCCTGCATAGCTATGAAGTCGGCGCCGGTCCCTATTTGGTGCTGCCCTTGATCGGCCCGGTCAGCAGCCGTGGCGGCGCCGGCAAGGTGGTGGACATCTTTTTCCAGCCCCTGTCCTATCTGCTGAGCGGTACTGAAAGCCTGGCTCTGGCGGCGGGCCGCGCCGTGGTCAGACGCGAAGAATTACTGGACCCCTTGGACGAGTTGCGCGAAAACTCCATCGACTATTATACCGGCCTGAAAGCGGCCTTTTGGCAGGCCCGGCAGGTGGAGTTGGCCAAAGGCACGCAGGCCGGCCTGGGCGATGGCGGCGCCGACAAACTGTTCGATGCCGCCAATTAGATTGTTTGGAGCATTTCGGTTTGCATAAATTCGGCCCCCTGGTTCAACTCGACAAGCCCGCCTTCGTGCACGAAACGGTGGAAATATTCGGCAAGGCGCGCATCGCGGAGGGCGTCTCCATCTGGCCCCGCGTGGTGATGCGCGCCGAGGCGGGGGAGCATGTTATCGGCCCTTACAGCAATTTGCAGGATTTCGCCCTTCTCCATATCGGCAGCGGCCAGGGCGCGGTCATCGGGACCTATAGCTCAATCGCCCATCGGGCCACCGTGCACGGCGCGACAATCGGCGACAATTGCCTGATCGGCATCAATGCCACCGTGATGGATGGCGCGGTCGTGGGCGACAATTGTATCGTCGCCCCTCATTGCATCGTCACCGCCGGCAGCAATATACCGCCCAATTCCGTTGTTGCCGGCGTGCCGGGCGTCGTGGTGAAATCACGCAATAACTATGTCGCCAACCGCATGAACGCCTATTCCTATCATCATAACGGCTTGGCCTATGCCAGGGGCGAGCATCGTTTGTGGGACAGCGCCGAATTTCAAGCGGCGCGAAAGGCCGAGCATGCCAGGCTGAAGGCGGAATTAGCGGCGATGGAAGCAGATTAGAGATTTTTTGGGAGTACAACGGTTTTGCGAGATTATGGCCCTTCGGTTCATTTCGACAAACCCGCCTTCGTTCATGAAACGGTGGAAATCTTCGGTAATGCCCGTTTCGCCGAAGGGTCCTCCATTTGGCCTCGAGCGGTGATACGGGCGGAGGATCACGAGAATGTTGTCGGTCCCTATTCTAATATTCAGGATTTCGTCCTGATACATGTGGGCTATGACCATGGCAATCGCATTGGGGCCCATTGTTCCATCGCCCATCACGTCAGCCTGCATGGCTGCATCATCGGCGACAATTGCCTGATCGGCATCAACGCCACCGTGATGGATGGTGCCGTGATCGGCGACAATTGTATCGTGGCGGGCCACACCATCGTTGCCGCTGGCAGCCAAATTCCCGCCAACTCCATTGTCGCCGGCGTGCCGGGCGCGGTGGTGAAGACCCGCAATAACTATGTCGACAACCGTATGAACGCCTTTTCCTACCACTATAACGCCCTGTCCTATGCCCGGGGTGATCACCGGGCCTGGGCCAGCGAGGCGTACCAGACCGCCTGGGATGCCGAGCGTGCCAGGCTTGAGGCGGAGATGGCGGCATTGGACGCGGGCTGAACTAGGACAGAAGACCATGATAATCGAGAAACCCTACCTGCTATTCCTTGGCGATGCGCCGGACCAGTTGGCGGCGAAAACAGCCACCGGCATCGCCGATTGGCGGCCGGAATGGTGTGTCGGACAGTTCCGCCTGCCCGGCTGTGGCGCCGATACCGGACTTCCCGATGTTGATGTCGCCGAGGCGATCCGCCAGGGCGCCAAGACGCTGGTCATTGGCGTGGTCAATTCCGGCGGCTTCATGCCAGATACCTGGACCGATGCCATCTGCGATGCCCTGGCCCAGGGCCTGGATTTGGCCTCTGGCCTGCACGGCAGACTGGAATCGTTTCCGGCCATCAACGATGCCGCGAAAAAGCATGGCCGCCGGTTGCACAATGTCCGCCATTCCACGAACGAATTCACCACCGGCAAGGGCCATAAGCGCGCCGGCAAGCGCTTGCTGACGGTCGGTACCGACTGTTCCTGCGGCAAGAAATACACCGCCCTGGCGATCGAGCGGGCCATGCGGGCCCGCGGCATCAAGGCTGATTTTTGCGCCACCGGCCAGACCGGAGTGCTGATCGCCGAACGCGGCGTTGCCATCGATGCGGTGATCGCGGATTTCATTTCCGGCGCCGCCGAATGGCTCAGTCCGGACAACGAGGCTGATCATTGGGACCTGATCGAGGGTCAGGGATCGCTGTTTCACGCCTCCTACGCCGGCGTCTCCCTGGGCCTGATGCACGGCGCCCAGCCCGATCTGCTGGTGCTGTGCCATGAACCCACGCGCACCCATATGCGCGGTCTGCCCCATGCGCCCATACCGGCCCTGGAAGACTGTATCGCCCTGAACCTGGCCAATGCCAAGCTGACTAATCCAGAGGTCAGGATGCTGGGTCTCTCCGTCAATACCTCCGCCCTGTCCGATGCGGCGGCGGCCGAATACCTGGCCGAGACATCCGCCAGACTGTCGTTGCCCTGTGTGGACGTGATGCGTGGCGGTGCCGACGGCCTCCTGGATCATCTGTAGCGGCGGACGTCATGGCGCGGCAATTGCAAATACACGAAGATACCTTCCCGATCGCGGGCAGTTTCACCATTTCACGGGGCAGCCGCACGGAAATCCAGGTTATGGTGGCCGAAATAACCGATGGGGCGTACAGAGGCAGGGGCGAATGTGTCCCCTATGCCCACTACGGCGAAAGCATGGCCTCGGTCCGCCAGCAGATCGATGGGATGGCCGGCCTGATCACCGGGGGCGGCTCCCGTGCGCAATTGAACCAGGCACTGGCGCCGGGCGCGGCCCGCAATGCCCTTGATTGCGCGCTGTTCGACCTGGAAGCGAAGACGGCCGGCCGCCGGGCTTGGGATCTGGCCGTTCTGGCCCCGCCGCCGGATCTGTTGACGGCCTATACCTTGAGCCTGGGCGGGCCGGAGGAGATGGCCAAGGCCGCCCATGAGGCCCGTGACCGTCGACTGCTTAAATTGAAGCTGGGTGGCGACGGCGATCCGGCGCGGGTCGCAGCGGTGCGCCAGGCGGCCCCCGATGCCCGTCTGATCGTCGATGCCAATGAAGCCTGGGAGCCGGAGATGTTCCTGTCATTTTCAGAGGCATTGGCGGGGCAGGGAGTGGAATTGATCGAACAGCCGTTGCCCAGCGGCCGTGACCAAATGCTGGCGGATTGTCCGCATCCGGTGCCGGTCTGCGCCGATGAATCCTGCCATGTCAGCGCCGATCTGGACGCTTTGGCCGGGCGTTACGACCTGGTCAACGTCAAGTTGGACAAATGCGGCGGCCTGACCGAGGGCCTGATACTGGTCCAGGAAGCCAGGCGCCGCGGCTTCGGCATCATGGTGGGCTGTATGCTGGGCACCTCGCTGGCCATGGCGCCGGCGATCTTGCTGGCCGGCCTGGCCGACTATGTCGATCTCGACGGACCACTGCTTCTGGCCAGCGACCGGGATGGCGCCCTGGTCTACCACGACAGCCATGTCGGGCCGCCGTTGCCAGGTCTTTGGGGCTGATCGGTGGATTCAAATACAGAATCGCTTTTTACAAAAGACAACAAAATTTTTTCGTTAACAAAAAATAAACTATGACCATGGATCGTAGATCTTGATAAAGAAAAACGTTAGGTTTCTTATGTTTTTCTTTTGCTCTAGGGTCGATGGATCGCATAAGATTTAGCGATTCGACGATGTGTAAACCGTCAATGCTTGTTGTGATCAGGATCACTTGCGGGTTAGGGAGGCCATTCGTATATGTCTGTTACGCCGCCAGCAAAGGGGTTGCCGAAGTCGGCAGTGAAATCCCAGGGTTGGCGGCAATCACGCCGCGGCAGGCTTCCATACGACAATGCCAAGGCACCATGCCACGACTGTAGCACGCCACTGCTGCAAACCGGATAACGAAACAGGAGGACCTCACAATGCTGGGTCTTATTACCAAGGTACAAACACGTTTCACCGATCTTAAGGAATTTTGCCATGATAGCTCTGGCGTAACGGCCATTGAGTATGGCCTGATCGCCGCCGGCATCGCCGTCGCTATCATCGCGGCCGTCTTCGCCCTTGGCGACGAAGTGAAGGGCTTCTTCGAGGATATTCAGACGCAATTGGGCGGCGCGGATAAAAGGTAACGCTGCACGAATTGTTACGAGACATGCCGGGGTGCCTGCCAACACAGCACCCCGGCATTGTCAATTTAGCCCGAATTATTCATGAGAGGGCGCAAGATTGCTGGCGAGCGTAGATTAACCTGTTGAAATATCGTAGTTTTCTG
>JASLLM010000240.1 GCA_030747035.1 Alphaproteobacteria bacterium
CCGCCCGGCAGGGCGCCAAGGGCACGATGGAAATCGAATTTTCCGATCAGGGCATCGGCATGTCAGCGCATGACCTTGAGGAGGTCCTGCAACCCTTTAGCCAGGCGGACAGCCTGAAGTCAAGACAGCACGAAGGCACGGGCCTGGGGCTGCCGATTTGTCAAAAGTTCATGGAATTGCACGGTGGTACGCTCAAGATCGAAAGTGAACTTGGCGTCGGCACCACGGCCACGGTTTCCTTCCCCGCCAGCTGGGTTCTGGCGGAAGCCGCCATGAAGGTAGCGGCTGGCGGTGCCGAAACTCAACACACAGTCAAGCAGTTCCACTAGAGCAGGTTTCTTCTAAACATGCTCGGATTCTTAAGAGAAGAGCAATTGAACCAATTAATTGGATCGCCATGGCGAATCCAAGTAATTGAAAATTGCTCTAATCAGAAACTAGACCGCTAAGATTTTAGTTTGTAGCCGCTGCGCAGGATCAGGTAGTTGGCGCTCCATAGAACAACATTCAACGCAATCATGATCGCAATGCCCGCCGCCAAGCTGCCATCGGCGTGGTCGATGAAGCCATAGCGGAAACCGTCTATCATGTAGAAGAACGGGTTGATCTGGCTCAGCCCATGCCAGGGTTCGGGTAGTCGGTCGATGGAATAAAATGTGCCGGAAAGAAAGGCCAGCGGCGTTATGACGAAATTCGTCACCGTCGCCATGTGGTCGAACTTGTCCGCCCAAATACCGGCGGTTATGCCGATCTGCGACAGCAACAGCGCCGCCGCCAGGCCATGAAACAGAATAGGCCAGACATGGGCGACGGAAATGTCCACGAACAGGACCATGCCCAGGGCCACGGCAGCCGCGCAAAGCAAGCCACGGGTGGCCCCGGACAAGGCGAAGCACAGGCTCAATTCCCCCGGCCCAAGGGGCGGCATCATCAGATCGACGATGTTTCCCTGGATCTTCGAAAGCAACAATGACGATGCGCTGTTGGCGAAGCTGTTTTGCACGATCGCCATCATCATCAGTCCGGGGGCGAGAAAGCGTTGAAACGAAACCTCACCGCCCAGGACATCACGGTCACCGAAGGCCAGGGAAAAAACCGCCAGAAATAACAATGTGGTCACCACCGGAGCCACAATGGACTGCATGGTGATCTTCAGAAAGCGGTGGACCTCCTTGGCATACAAGGTCCAGATACCGCGCCAATTGACCGTCCCGACAAGGCGCGGCGCCAATCGATTTTCCAATTGTTCCGCCTGTTCGGCGGGCGGTCCGTCTTGAGTCAAAACGTATCGAATTTCTTGTAGGCATCGACCGGGTCCATGCCCCCCAGTATGGCATCGCGCATGGAGGTTTCGGTCGCCGCCACGGCCTCCGTTTCGGCCACGACGGCCTCGGCCATGTCTTTTGGAATGATAACCACGCCGTCAATATCGGCCAGCACATAGTCGCCGCTGGATATCGTGACACCGCCGATATCGATGGACTCCCCCATGCTTTCCGCGACCCAGCGCCGGCAGATATCCTTGGGCGTGTTGAACCGGCAGAAAACCGGGAAGTCGTTCTGCAACAAGAACGGCACGTCGCGGCAGCCGCCATCGACGATATAACCGCGCACACCCCGGTAGTTCAGGGTTTCAGCCGATAGCTCGCCCATCAGGGCCACTTCGTAGGTATTGGGCTGGCAGATCAGAACCTTGCCCGAGGGGGCCTTGGACAACACCGTGGCCCAGGCCAGCAAGGTCTCGCCCGCATCCTTGTCCTCGCTGTAATCGCCGTTCATGGTTTCCACCTGACCGGCCAGGCGATGGCTGGGATCCAGCGCATTGATGCCATGGGGCAGGACGCAGTTGTCATGGCCCATGCCATTCATCACATCGTATACCGCGCTGGCATAAAGTTTTTCGAGACGTTCCGTCAGATCCATGGTCACACACCCTCTACCGCTGATTTTCGCGGCATCATACGACCTGGGCAGCACTAAAGGAACCTGTCCCCTCGCCCGCGCGGTTACGCCGTACCATTTCGCCATAGGCGGCTTCCAGATGCCGCGCCAGGCGGGCCGTATCGAACAGGGGCGCGGTGTCCAGGTTGGCCCGCAGGCGCGCCTTGAGGGCGCCGAGGGCATCTGGATCACGCGCCAGGCGCAGGGCCGTGGCGCGATAGTCCGTCATGGTCTCGACCACCAGCTCGGGCAGGCCGGCGGCATGCAGGATCGAGGCGCCGGTGCGGGCCGATTGGTTGTCACCGGCGATGGACAGAACCGGCAAGCCGGACCACAGGGCATCCAGGGTGGAGACGCCGCCTGCGTGGTGTCGGCAATCCAGGCTCAAATCCGCCAGGGATTGCCGGGCCAAATGTTCCGGATGCGGGGCCCGCGGGGCAAAGATCAGCCGTTCGGCGTCAATGCCCTTGGCCCTGGCCGTGGCGCACAGGTTGGCCATGGCGCCATCGCCGCCCCGCAACAGCCACAGCACGCTGCCGGGCAGCGCGCCCAACAGATCCAGCCACAGAGCAAACGTCTCGGGATCGAATTTGTAATGGGCATTGAAATTGGCGAATACCACGCCGTCTTCGGGCAGCCCCTGGCTTTTCCGGTCCGGCACGGCATCGGCAATTTCCGGCCGGGAGGTGGCCATGAAACTATCGGGCAGATAGACCACCGCCTCCGCGCAATGACGCGCCAGTTCAGGCGGGGTATGGACCGCGTCCGTGATCAGATATTGCACACAATCGGCACCCAATGTCGCACCATAGCCGAGGTAATGGGCCTGCACGGGCGCGGGACGGGTTTCCAATATTTCCAAGGCCGAATGACGGGTAAAGCCGGAAAGATCGATCAATAAATCCAGCTGGTCCCCATGAATGCGGCGGGCCGCGTTTTCCAGGTCCACATCCTTGAAATCATTGAAATGATCAAATTGCTCCCGGAAGTAGTCCGTGGTGTCGTCCCGTTGTTCGCGCCCGATGGCGTAGGCGAACCATTCGAAATTCCGCCGGTCATGTTGGGCAATCAGGTCCTTGAAGGCGGTGGCCACGCTATGCTGACGGAAATCCGGCGAGATATAGCCAACCCGCAGTCGTGCCGTTGTCCGCGGGGCATGGCGAAACCCGAGCCGCTCGCGCAACGCCGCCACATTGGCGGCGCAATAGGCCGAATAGGACCGCGCCGCCGCCAGGCGCAAATCCGCCGGCGCATCGGTGCCGGCCAGGGAAAACGGCTGTACGGTGATCGGCAGACCATCGGCCAAACGCCGGCGGGTCTCCGTCAGGACCCGTTGCTTGATCGTATCCAGATCATCCCAGGCGCACTGATACATCAAGGACTGCATCAGAAAAGGCGCCAGATTGTCGATTGACTGATCCAATTCCAAGGCCCGGCGGAAGGCATCCACGGCTTCGTCGTGGCGGCCCAGGCCTTGCAGGACCTGACCCAGATTGTTGTGCGCGCTGCCCAATTCCGGGCTCAGCAGGACCAGATCGCGATACAGCGCCAGGGCATCGTGCTGACGCCCCAGATTTAGCTGGCAAATCGCAAGATTGTTAATCGATACTGGATCATTTTTATTTAATTTCAATACATTATAATAATTTTCTGAAGCATTTTCATAAGAACCTTCAGACATCAAAATACCCGCCAGACCGGACCAGGCCGACGCCAGGTTACTGTTCAGGCGCAAGGCTTCGTGAAAATGCTCCTTTGCCGCTTCCTGGTCTCCCTGACCCTCCGCTTGGCTGAGCAGATTACCCAGAACAACGTGCAACGGTGCATAATTTGGCCGTCGCGAGAGGCCCAGGCGCGCCACCTCCGCTGCTTCCTGCAAACGCTGTAACTGCGCCAGTGCGGCGGTCAGATTATGATGAATTTCAACCACATCGGGGGCAGCCTCCAGGGCCCTGCGGTAGTGCACTACGGCATCCTCCGCCCGGCCCTCGGCCAGGGCGCTGTTGCCGGCCTCGAACTCCGCCTGTGGATCGATTTGTTCCATCATGCCGTTATAGGTTTCTATGGTTAATCATCCCTAAAACAGGAGAATGGGGAAAGCCGCTTGACGGCTGGGGGCGAACTCCGATTTGATGGGCCGAGGTAGTTGCTTTGGGTAGGAATGGACAGGCGTCATGAATTTTGAATTCGACGATGATCAGCGCATGTTGCGGGATCAGGCACGGCGGTTTTTGTTGGATAAATCGCCGCCGGAGGTGGTGCGTCAGACCCTGGAGGGCGAGCAGCCGTTCGATAGGGATCTGTGGGCGCAGTTTGGTGAAATGGGCTGGATCGGCGCCGCCATTCCGGAAGAATACGGCGGCAGCGGCATGGGCCATTTGGAACTTTGCGTGCTGGCCGAGGAACTTGGCCGCGCCCTGGCACCGACGCCGTTTGCCTCCTCCGTCTATCTCGGCGCTGAAGCTTTGCTGACCGGGGGCAGCGAAGAACAGAAACAAGGGTTTCTGCCGGATCTGGCCACGGGCAAGGCCATCTGGTGCCTGGCACTGTCGGAAGGGCCGCAGCCGGCGACGGAGAAAAATATCACTGCCTCGGTCTCCAACGGCAAGCTGTCGGGGGAAAAGATACCCGTGGCCGACGGCGATATCGCCGACCGGGCCATCGTCGTGGCCAAGGACGGCGGCACGGCTGGCCTTTACATCGTCGATCTGAATGCTGACGGCGTGCAGCGAGAAATGGTCAACACCATGGATCCGACACGTTCCCAGGCCAAATTGAGCTTTTCGGGCGCTGCGGCGGAAAAGCTGGGTACGGAAGGTTGGCCCTTGCTGGAGAGGATCCAGGACCGGGCCGCCGTGCTGATCGCCTTTGAACAGGTCGGCGGTGCCCAGGCCTGCCTGGAAATGGCCAAGGAATATGCCCTGGGCCGTTTCGCCTTTGGCCGGCCCATCGCCGGCTATCAGGCCATCAAGCACCGTTTGGCCGATATGTACATCCAGATCGAACTGGCCCGCTCGAACGGCTATTACGGCGCCTGGGCCCTGTCCACGGATGCGGCCGAGCTGCCGGTGGCGGCGGCGACGGCGCGGGTTTCGGCCAACGAGGCCTACCATTTCGCCTCGAAAGAGAACATCCAGATCCATGGCGGCATGGGCTTTACCTGGGAATTCAACTGTCACCTCTATTATCGCCGGGCCAGGCAACTGGCCATGGTTCTGGGCACGCAACGGCGCTGGAAGGACCGCCTGATCCGTGCGCTTGAACGGCGTAACGCAGCGTAAGGAAGAAAAATCATGGACTTTACCGATACCCCAGAAGAAGCTGCGTTCCGCGAAAAAGCGCGCGC
>JASLLM010000241.1 GCA_030747035.1 Alphaproteobacteria bacterium
GCGGTGACGATGCCATGCACGCAGAATTCATGCCCTTGCATCTGCTAAAGAACCTGGGGTTGTGGAAAGAGACCCAACGCATCATCAACATGGCGCGCGAGATGCGCGGGATCTGAGATGCCCCAGGCCACAGCCACCATGTCCGCCCCATTGGCGCCGCGCCGACTGGGTGCGGTCAACTGGCTGGGTTTGTGGACCTTGTATCAAAAAGAGGTCCGCCGCTTCCTCAAGGTAACGGCACAAACGGTGATTGGCCCCCTGGTCATGAGCCTGCTGTTCCTGGCCGTCTTTGCCGTGGCCCTGGGCAGCCGCCGGGGCGAGGTAGAGGGCGTCAGCTACATTGTATTCCTGGCGCCGGGTCTGATCATCATGTCGATCGCCCAGAACGCCTTTGCCAATGCCTCGTCCTCGCTGCTGATTGCCAAGACCCAGGGCACTATCGTGGATCTGTTGATGGCGCCCCTGCGGCCCATGGAACTGCTGCTGGCCTTTACCCTCAGCGCCATGACGAGGGGCCTGCTGGTCGGCCTGGTGATCGGGCTGGCCATGGCGCCGTTCGTGAGCATGAACCTGGCGCAGCCGGGTATGATCTTGTTCCATGCCATGGCCGCATCGTCTCTATTGGCTTTGCTGGGCATCCTGGCGGGCCTGTGGGCCGAACGCATGGACAGCCTAGCCACCGTCACCAACTTCGCCATCGCGCCGCTGACGTTTTTGTCGGGCACCTTCTATGCCATCAGCGATTTGCCGGAAAAACTGCAAATTGTTTTGATCCTGAATCCGTTCTTTCATATGATCAATGGTTTTCGCCAAGGCTTCATTGGTCAGAGCAGCGGCCTGGCCGGTATTGCCGTCATGATCGGCGCCAACATCGCCATCTTCTGGCTGTGCCATTGGGCGGTGGCCAGGGGCTGGCGCATCAAACCGTAGATGCCTATCGCGGCAGTATGCCTTCGTCCTGATACTGTTCCAGCAGCTCGATCAGCATGTCTTCCGTATCGATGCAGTCCTGAAAACCGGCCTGGCGCAATTTGATGGTGCTGACCACCACGGGGGCCGGGTTCTTGCCGGCGGCGAAGTTGAAATCGGCGAATTGCCAGGACTGCCCCACCAGTTTTTCGTACGGGATATCGCGCAGGTTGTGTTCCTTGGCGATGCGGCCCCAGATATGCGCCTTGGTTGGCATGAGGTCCTGCAGGCGCATGGGCTCGGGCTCTCCCATCGCCATGCCGAAGTGCCTGGCCACGGCCGGCCATAGATCCGGAAAGGTAATGGAATCGCCATTGTTGATATTGAATATTTCGTCGCGGGCGTTTTCTGCTTCCGTGGCCCATTCGAGACAGCGGGCGATCAGACGGGTATCGATCGCCTCGTTTACGAACGGGCCGCCGCCCGGATGACATAGCGGCAGGCCCTCAGCCCGGCGGATCACCGCGAACACCCCCATGGCGAGGAGAATATTCAAGGGCGCGTCCAAGGCAAAACCGAACACCGTTTGCGGCCGCAAAATGGTCCAATGCCAGTCCTTACCCTGCTGTTGTTCCTTGACGAAATCTTCCTGGTACCAATAGAAGTTTTCATGATCGTTGCGCGCCCAACGCTCCCGCGCCGGCACCGGTGGCGGGCGCAAATGAGCGCCATAGGCCTTGGTGCCCTGGAACAGCGAGATGTGCGCCAGGTCCCTGGCCGCGGCGTCAATGGGCTGAAGGGCGTTCTTCAACATGGTGGCATTGGTTTCCATTTGCGCCTTGGCCCGCCAGCCACGGATCACGTCTTCTTCCTCGTAGAGCGCGGTGTAGATGATATGGGTGGTATCGGACAATTCGCCCAGGACACTTTCGCAGGCCTCCCGGTCCATCAGATCCAGGGGGATAAAGCGGGCGCCATGCTCGAACGGCGGCGGGCGCCGGGACAGCGCCGTGACCTTCCAATCCGGCAGGGCATCGAAGTGGCGCAGCGCCGCGCCGCCGACCAGTCCTGAAGGGCCGAAGATGACCATATGTCCGCTCATGATCCACACCATTGCAACAATTGCCAGGGAATGGGCAGAATAGAAGCTCGTGCCAGCCTGGGCACCCGTTATTTGGAGAGGACAAGGAGATGAGCCGCCTATTCGGACCACTGCGCCAGATGGGCTATGTGGTCAAGGACATCGACGCCGCCATGCGCCACTGGATCGACGTTTGCCAGGTCGGGCCCTGGTTCTATATCGACAAGCTGCAGGTGGACGACTTTCGCTACAAGGGTCAACCGAGTGACCCGCATATTTCCATTGCACTGGCGAATTCCGGTGATGTGCAGGTGGAGCTAATCCAGCAACGCGATACCGCGCCGACCATGTATCAGGATTTCCTCAACGCCGGCAACGAGGGCCTGCAGCATTTTTCCACCTGGCCGGAGAACTACCACGAGATCTACGAGAAAGCCCTGGCCGCCGGTTACACGGTGGGCCAGGAGTCCGGCAGCGTGCGCGGCCCCTTCGTCTATTTCCTGCAGGAAGGCCATCCGGGCACGGTGATCGAAATGGCCGAAATGAACGACGCCCGCCGGCGCATTTTCGATGGCGTGCGGGAAGCTGCGGTGGACTGGGATGGCAGCGACCCGATCCGTGAACGCTGGCCGCGATAGTCATGATTAAGAACAGCGCTATTGAAATACGGCCCCTGGCGGGCGCCCTGGGCGCCGAAATCATCGGCGCGGACCTATCCAACGGACCGGACGACGCCACATTCGAGCAGATCTTCACTGCGCTGATGGACTACGGTGTGCTGATGATCCGAGATCAGGACCTAACCCCTGAACAGCAAAAGGCCTTCTGCCAGCGCATCGGCGATCCGCTGCCCGTGCCGTTCGTCAAAACCTTGGACGATCATCCGGAAATCATCGCCATAATCAAGGAAGCGGACGAGCGCACGGAGATGGTCTTTGGCGGCACCTGGCACGCGGATTTCAGCTTTCTCGCCGCGCCGCCCAAGGCATCCTGCCTCTACGCCCGCGAACTCCCCAGCCATGGCGGTGATACCCTGTTCGCCTCCATGACCAAGGCTTACGACAATCTTTCTCACGGCATGCAGGCCATGCTGCAAGACATGAAGGTGGTGCATTCGGGCCGGCGTTCCTATGGTCCCGTGGGCACTTTCGCCAAGAGCCAGTTGGATTCCATCGGCGTTACGGCCAGCAAGGAGGGCGATGCGGAGGTCCTGCATCCCGTGGTGGCGGTCATCCCCGAAAGCGGCAAGCGCAGCCTGTTCATCAACGATATCTATGCCATCCGGTTCGAGAACATGACCGAGGAAGAAAGCGCGCCCCTGCTCAAATTCCTCTGCGAACAGGCGCGCTGCCCGGAAAATCTGTGCCGCCTGGATTGGCAGCCCGGCTCCTTGGCCCTATGGGACAACCGCACCACCATGCATTATGCGGTCAACGATTATGATGGCCAGCGACGGGAGATGCACCGGGTCACCATCGCCGGAGAGCCCTTACAAGGCATCCAATAGCGCCTTACGGAATTTGCGGTCCCGCTTCAGGTGCCATTCCCGGCTCATGGCCGGGCCGCGCGTAAGGTAGCGTTCCGCGTACAGCAAGACCCAGGTTCGGCCACGGGTGCTGCGCGCGCCGGTGCCATTGTTATGCTTGGCCAGGCGGGCCTCGAGATCGTTGGTCCAGCCCACATAGGTGCGCTGGCCGGAACCATCGCGGCTGCCTAGGATATAGACGTAACAAGACATGAAAGGGCCTTATAACATGCATCGCAGCGAGGGACGGATCTTGACCACCCACGCGGGCAGCCTGCCCCGGCCACCGGCCCTGGTGCAAATGTTCGCCGACCGGGTTCAGGGCCGGACCGTGGATACCGCGGCCCTGGCGGCGGCGATCGAGGCGGCGACGAATTGGGCTCTGCCCAAACAACTCGAAGCCGGCATCGATATACCCAACAATGGGGAACAACCCCGCGATGCGTTCTTCCTCTATGTCCGCCATCGCATGAGCGGCTTCACCGGCCTGGGGACGCGGCGGCCGCCGGCGGACGTGGCGCGCTATCCCGGTTTCCAGGCCATGCGTGACAGTCTGACGGCCAATAAGGTGGCGGTGACCAATTTCAACGTCCCGGCGGTGGTGGACCAAGTGCGTTACCTGGACCCGGCCTTCGTGGAAACGGAATGCAGCGATTTCCGGCGCATCCTGACAGCGCATGCGCCCGGGCATGGGGAGGCATTCATCACCGCGCCCTCGCCGGGCATTATCGCCGCCGCCGTACCCAACGAACATTACGACAGCGATGAAAGCTATCTCGACGCCCTGGCCGAGGCCCTGCGTATCGAGTACGAGGCCATCGTGGCGCATGGCTTTACCCTGCAACTGGATTGCCCGGATCTGGCCCTGGAACGGCACATCACATACGCTGACCGGCCGGTCGCCGAATTCATCCAGTTTGTCGAGCGCGTGGTCGCCGCCATCAACCGCAGCCTGGCCAAGATTCCCCGCGATGCCGTGCGCCTGCATGTCTGCTGGGGCAACTACGAAGGTCCTCACGACCTGGACGTTCCCCTGGCGGAAATACTGCCGGCAATCCTGCAGGCCGATGTGGGCGGCATCGTGCTGCCCTTTGCCAATCCGCGACACGCGCATGAATACAGAATTCTTGAAACCGGTCCCCTGGCGGATGATCAGTTGCTGGTCGCCGGCGTCATCGACACCACGACGAACTATGTGGAGCATCCCGAGACGGTGGCTGATCGGATCGAGCGTATCGCCCGGGCCCTGGGCGATCCCAGCCGGGTGCTGGCCGGCACCGATTGCGGCTTCGATACCTCCGCCGGCATGGGCAAAGTGGCCGAGGACGTGGTCTGGGCCAAACTGGCGGCTCTGTCCGAGGGCGCGAAACTGGCAAGCGAGCGGCTATTTCCATAGCCGGGTCCTGATTAGCGATAGTCACCTTCAGGATTTAGCATGGCATCTTCCTGCAACAGGCCTTGGCCGGGAACGAAATTGACCTCGAAACGGATGCCGTCGGGATCTTCGAACAGGACGTAGTAGTAGCCTGGCGCCCAGTCGCGTTCCTCGGGCCCGCGGACGATGTTTGCCCCCAGTTCCGCCGCCTTGGCACCGGCAAGGTCCACATCCTCGCGGGAACGGGCGCGCAGGCAGATGTGATGCAGGCCGACGCGCAGTTGTACAAACCGCTCATCCGCATATTGTTCGTCACAGCGCTGTACGCCGATCGCCGTGCGGGCGCCGACGTGATAGCAGAAGTCGTCGCCGTCAAAGACCCGCTTCA
>JASLLM010000242.1 GCA_030747035.1 Alphaproteobacteria bacterium
CATGCTGCCGCGGGGGCCGGACATGATGTTGTCGTGGAATTGCCGCTGTTCGGCGTTCATTTCGTCGGGTCCAAGTGGGGTAATGCGGGGCATGCCGAAGCTCCTAAGAATATTACTGCTGGGGAGCGCCGGTTGGCGGCGCCATTCGTCTAGGTATTCGTTGTCGCCTTGGCGCGCAATCCGATCAGGCGGCCGATATACGGGTCCGGCGGCAGGGCGTCGTGGGCTGTCTTGATGGCCGCCAGGCGTTCCATGATGGCCGGCTGCATGGCCGTGGCGCGGCGCGTGGCCAGGGAGACATGCAGGCTCATCAACTCGTTGGTCGATGCCAGGTAGCCTTCCTCCGCATGGTACATGTGGTGGATATAGTGGAAACGTTTCTCATCGAATTCCAGCAGCCGGGTGGTAAAGCGCATGGGCTCTCCCTCGCTGATTTCCCGGTTGTAGGTGATGTGACCCTCCAAGGAAAATGTGGTCACTTGATGCTCCCGGCGGTGCGGCCCCGTTAGGTGGATAAATTTCATGAATTCATCGGTGGCGAGATCGAACACCACCATGTAGTAGCCCATGTTCAAATGATTATTATTATCGATCCATTCTAGTTTGACGGTGGCACGGAATTCGTCGAAGGGCGTTGCAATGGACATGTTGGGATACGCGTTGATTTCCAAAATTAGCTGAGTTTACGTCGACACGGCGGCCCGGACAACGATATGCAATACATTCCCATATTCAACAGGGATTTTGGCGGTGGTTGGCGCAATATTGTCACGGTTAACACAATTCTATAGAGAATTAGGATAGGATAGGTTTACCGGTTTAACTGAAAGGGCCTATCCGTTTTCGAGAAAGGTTGAGTATGGAGGAACTGTCGCGGCAACTGCATGTTCTTACGCAAATATTTGCCACGATGCCCGTTGGTTTTTGCGTTTTTGATAGCGAAGTTCGGCTTTGCTTTATCAACCAGGCATTGCTTGACGAGAGCGGCGTACCAGCGGAGGCATTGCAGGGTAAATGCGCTAGCGAATTGGCGCCGCAATGGGCGGCAGGCATGAAGCCGTTGTTGCGTCAGGTTCTCGATAGTGGCAAACCGAAAGTTGCCGCGGCCGGGACGGCGGATGGCAACGGGCGTCCTGGTGAAGCAGACTGCCCGAAGTTTGTTTACACACCGATTTTCGATGCAGGCGGCGAGATTATTGGCGTCAGTTGCCTGGCCGCCGACGGCGAAGCCGGGCGCTCCGTCGCACATTCCATCGACACCGCCGAACTGCAAATCCGCGAAGCGGCATTGGAGAAAAGCGAGGCGCGGTTTTCCGACTTTGCCAATGCGGCTTCCGACTGGCTCTGGGAGATGGATAAGGATCTTCGCTTTACATATTTTTCTCCAAATGTGGAGCGCATCGTCGGTGTGCCGGCGGAATGGCACTACGGCAAGACGCGGCGGGATCTGCTGGGGGACGACGCTGAAAGTGAAGAATGGCGGGATCATCTTGCTGTTTTGGAACGTCATGAACCGTTTCGCGATTTCGTCTATTACCGCCAGGGCGAAGGCATCGAATCCCGCTGGCTGAGCAGTAGCGGCCTGCCGGTCTTCGATGAAAATGGTGAATTCACTGGCTATCGCGGCGTTGGCTCCGATGTCACCGACCGCATGGCGGATCAGGAAGCGTTGCGCCGCAGTGAGAAACGCTTCCAGGATTTCGCGGCATCGTCCGGCGACTGGTTCTGGGAAATGGATGCGGATTATCGTTTTACCTACGTCTCTGAAAACGTTGAACGCATCGTCGGCATGACGGCGGAATATTATATCGGAAAAACCCGGGCGGAGGCCCACGGCGAAGGGCCGGACGATGGGCAATGGCGCGAGCATCTAGCGCTCTTGCAGCGGCACGAACCGTTCCGCGATGTGATGCTGCATCGGCCGAACGCGGACGGTAAGGCGGAATGGGTGAGCTTGAGCGGCGTCCCTTTCCATGACGATCACGGTGTTTTCGCAGGCTACCGCGGAGTTGGTTCGGATGTAACGGATCGCTGGCGCGCAGAGGAGGCCCGGCGCGCGGAGGAAAAGCGGTTTCAGGACTACGCGACGATTTCGGCGGATTGGTTTGCCGAGACGGATGCCGATCACCGCTTTACCTACATGTCGGCTTCGATTTCCGTTCTCGGCCTGGAACCGGCGGATTTCATTGGCAAGAACCCGGAGGAATTGCTCGGCGCGGATTTTGATCCGGATACGCTAAACGAAGACCTTGTTCATATGCGTGCACGCAAACCCTTCCGAAATGTGGAACGCCGCTCCAATGTCAGCTCCGACAAATGGCTGCGGCTCAACGGCGATCCCAATTTTTCGGCAGACGGCACGTTCCTGGGGTATCGCATTACCGGTGCCGACATCACCGAACTAAAACGCAACGAAGCGGCCCTGCGTGAAAGCGAGCAACGGTTCCGGGATTTTGCCGCGGTTTCAGCGGATTGGTTTGTCGAGACGGATGCCGATCACAATTTCACGTTCATGTCCGAAACCATCGCTGTCATGGATCTGTCTCCCGCTGAATTCATCGGCAGGAACCGGCAGGAATTGCTGTTCAGGGAATACGATCAGGTTTCGGTGAAGGAAGAATATGACGCCATCGAGGCCCATCAGCCCTTTCGGAACATCGAACGGCGGTCGCCATTTGCTCCCGATATTTGGCTGCGCGTCAATGGCGATCCGTTCTTCGATCAGGATGGTGCATTCCTTGGCTATCGCATCACCGGCACCGACATCACGGAATTGAAGCAGCAAGAGAATGCTCTGCGCGAAAGCGAACAACGGTTCCGGGATTTTGCTTCCGTGTCGGCGGATTGGTTCGCCGAAACCGACGCCGACCACATTTTTACCTACATGTCGGAATCCGTCGCCGAGATAGGACTGAAGCCGGAAGATTACGTTGGCAGAAATCGGCTGGAAATACTTAAGGCCAATAGTGATGCCGATACCCTGGGCGAAGAATTGGCGGCGATACAGGAACGCCGGCCCTTCCGCAATATTGAACGGCGGTCGAGCCTGGCGGACGGTGCATGGTTCCGGGTCAGCGGCGTGCCCCTGTTCGATGCGGACGGTGTCTTCAAAGGCTACCGCTTGACCGGAGACAACGTCACCGAACTGAAACAGCAGGAGGAAGCACTTCGGACCAGCGAGCGGCGTTTCCGGGACTTCGCCGACAATGCCTCGGACTGGTTTTGGGAGATGGATGAGAATTTGCGCTACACCTGGATTTCCGGTTCGTTCGAGAGGTTTGCAGGCGTGCCGGCGGAATGGCATTACGGTAAGACCTTGTCGGAGGTCGGTCTGTCGGACATGGATACGCCAGAAGGGAAGGCCCGCCTGGAAACCTTTGCGCGGCATGAGCCTTTTCGCGATGTCTTGCAGCGGCGGGTGACGGCAAAAGGTGAATTCTGGTTCTATTCCAGCGGCGTGCCGGTTTTCGATGACGAGGGCAACTTCAAGGGATACTTCGGTACCGACCGGGATATTACCGCCCTGCGGCAGGCGGAACAGACCAGCCAACGGTTCCTGGAAGCGATAGACCGGCTATCGGAAGGCGTGGTGCTGTTTGACGCCGAGGACCGCTTTGTCGTCTGCAACGCCCAATACGAGCGTCTTTCCGGGGTTCGAGGCGAATTGTTGGTTCCCGGCGTGAAATTCGAGGAGTTGGTCCGCGATAACATGATCCACGGTGGCCATCCCCTGCCAGAGGAGGAACGGGAGGGCTGGCTGGCTGAAAGGCTGGTCCGGCGGCGCGCGCTCAGCAGCAGTTTCGAAATACATCGGGATGGTTTTGATTTGTTGATCAATGAGGAGAGGCTGCCCGACGGGGGCATCGTGGCGACATTTCGTGATATCACGGCTTTGAAGAAAAGCGAGCAGCAACTACGGCAAGCGCAAAAGATGGAGGCGATCGGGCAGCTGACCGGCGGCGTTGCCCATGACTTCAACAATCTGCTAGCCGTGATGATGGGAAATCTCGCGCTCTTGGAAGACGAACTTGGCCCTGACAACGAATTGACGGAGCTGACAACGCCGATGGTGCGGGCGGTTGACCGGGCCAGCGAACTAACCAAGCGCATGCTGGCATTCGCCCGTCTACAGCCCCTGGCGGTGGGAAACGTCAATGTCAATGTTCTGCTCCATCAGATGCAGCCCTTGCTGCGCCGCAGTTTGGCCGAGGAAATTGATATCGAGCTGTCCCTGGTCCCCGATCTCGAGACCTGTATCGCGGACGCGGGGCAACTTGAACAGGCGGTCCTGAATTTGGCCATCAACGCGCGCGACGCCATGCCCCAAGGCGGACGTCTGGAAATCCAGACCCGGAATGAGACCATCGCCGATGATGCTTCGAATGATCTGGCCGATGCGGAACCGGGAAACTATGTCGTGATAGCGGTTACCGATTATGGGCAAGGCATTCCGGCGGCGGATCAGCAACGCATATTTGAACCATTCTTTACGACCAAGGAAGTGGGCAGGGGCACGGGCCTTGGCCTCAGCATGGTCTATGGCTTTATCAAGCAGTCGAATGGCCACATCACGGTGCAATCCGAAGAAGGGATTGGCACCACTTTCCGCCTCTATCTGCCGGCCACCAAGGTCTGAATTCCGGAATACTTTGGTTCCGTGGTTTGCTGTTAATCGTTTTCGGGTCTGCTGAATTTCAATGGCAAATGAACGGTTACCGTGGTCCCCGTACCAACTTCACTTTCGATAGTCAGCGCGCCGCCATGGGCCTCCGCGATCGCCTTGGCCATGGGCAGGCCAAGCCCAAGGCCCTGAGAAGCATCGGGGTCAACTGATTTGTCGCCAATCTGACCGAATGGGACGAGAACCATCTCCAGATCTTCGGGCGCGATGCCCGGCCCGGTATCGGTAAACCGGATGGTCGCGCCGCCATTGGCGTCCGCCTCGGCCAAAATATCCACTCGGCCGCCGGCATCGGTAAATTCGAGTGCGTTGGTCATCAGGTCAAGCATTAGCCGGCGCAGCAAGATGGGGTCCGCGAAAATGGGCAGGGTCTCAGCGCCGATTCCCGCCGGCAACGCAACGCCTTTTTCTTTCGCCTTGTGGGCAACGATCGCCAGCATTTCGCGAAGCAGTTCGATCAAGTCGATGCTGCCGGCGGCAACCTCTAATTGCCCCGCTTCAACCCTAGCCGTTTCCAGCAGCGAACGGATTAGTTCATGCAATTGTTCGCTGGCCAATCCGATATCATTGGCATA
>JASLLM010000243.1 GCA_030747035.1 Alphaproteobacteria bacterium
AATGGAGCACAAGTCAGGCGCCGAGTACATGGTTCGCTAACGATCCCTACGAAGGGGTTGGGGTCCCCTCTTTGGTGTAAGCCACGCCCAGCCAGCTAATCCAAGATCGGCGCGCTGCCGACCCGGGGGTGGGGGCGGCCGCCGTCGGCGACGGCCATGCAGAGGACGATTTCGTCCGGGCGCGGTGCATCCGCCACCATCACGGTGATGGTGTCGAAATGATCGAACGACCAGGCCTCGTCCTTGTGGCCCAGGGGCAGATCGATCGCCGTGCCCATGGCCGCGACCTTGGCATTGGAAGGTATCAACGCCTTGCCGCCGCCCACCGCGGCGCGCATGGGCTTGCCCAGTTTCGGGTGGATCATGGCGCCGCCATGTTCCAGATCGCCCGCCACGCCGACGATCGCCGCCTTGCCGTAGCTGACCGGCGGTCCGGCCAACAGGCCAACGGCCTGGCCCATCAATTGTTCGCCAAGCTGGCCGCCCATATCGAACAGGGGCGACAGATCCTCCACATGTTGGCCGGCAAAGGGATTGCGGATCACCGCCATGGCGGCGACCCTGGTAATGGGATCACAGTCCTGGGCAAGGCCATCCGCCATGATGCGCTCCTGAATGATCAAGGTCTTGCGAATGTCCATGTCCGAGGCTCCCGGCTGTGTGTTTCTGCGTGTCTTTAAGTCTAGCGCATTTGATCAGATGTGCTCTATCTTTGCCGTCGTTGGCGGGTTTGTGAAGGAGTATGGGCGATGGCGTTGCAGGACTATGGAACCGCGTTGGTGACCGGCGCATCCAGCGGTATCGGGGCGGCGACGGTGCGGCTGTTGGCGGGCCGCGGCCTGACGGTGCATGCGGTGGCGCGCCGGGCCGAACGCCTGGCGGAACTGACGGAGCATGGCGCGGTCATTCCGCACGCCCTGGATATGCGGGACCGGGCCGCGCTGTACGAACTGTTCGGCGGCCTGGAGGTCGATATCCTGGTGAATTCCGCCGGCGTGGGCAGTCAGTTCGACCCGTTCCATGAACTGGATCCCGATAAGATCGACGCCACCCTGGACACCAATGTCGCCGGCACCGTGCATGCGGCGCGTGCGCTCAGCCCCGGCATGGTGGCGCGGGCGCGCGGGCATATCGTCAATATTGGTTCGATCTTTGGCCTGCACGCCATCTCCACCGCCGTTTACGGTGCCTCCAAGGCCGCCGTCCATCGCCTAAGCCAGGATTTGCGCCATGATCTCAAAGGTACCGGCATCCGCGTCACGGAAGTCTCGCCGGGCCGGGCGGCGACGGAAATCTTCGCCACCATGACCGACGACACCGCGGCCCAGGGCGCCATGGTGGACGGCTTCGAGATCATTACGGCGGATGACGTGGCCGAGGCCGTGGTCTGGGCCCTGGATCAGCCCTGGCGGGTCAATGTCAGCCTGATCGAGCTGACCGCGACGGAGCAAATACCGGGCGGCGTCACCATCCATCCGGTACCCGGCCGGTCATAGCCCGGCGGGCCGCCCTATGGCGCCATGTTCTTTTTCCGCAGTTCGGCAATGGCGTTTTCCGTTTTGACCAGATGCTCCAGCCCCATGCCCTTTAGCACGTGGTCGGCCTTGGAAAACTGTATGTTGGTGTAGGTGGTGATCTCCACCCGGTTGCCCCAGGGGTCGAGGAAATCAAGGAAACGGCCGTCCAGGAAGGTGATGCCCATGCCCTCCAGGGTACGGCGGGCCAGCTCCTTGTCGTCCACCGCGATGCCGAAATGGCGCCTATCGTCGGGCCCCTGGTGGCGGCCCTTGGTGAAATTGATGAACTGGTCGCCGAAATAGACAAAGGCAAGTTCATCGCTTTTGCTTTCGATTTCGAAATCCAGGAAGCGGCCGTAAAACGCCAAGGCCTCGTCAATGTCGCCGACCTCCAGCGCCACATGGTTGATACCCACCGCACGGGCCTTGCGCTCATTTGAGCCATTCGTCATCGTTGCTTCCCCTTTGGTGTCTTCCCGGCGCTGATCGTGCTAAGCGCGCCATGCACCGGCGACATTTCCGACCAGCAGCCGGTTAATTTGGCCCGCGCCGTCCTCCAGCGGCAGAATAAGGCGGTCCCAGCTCACCACTTGGATCTCCGCCGGCGGCACATGGCGTGCGAACAGGTGTGCGCCGCGCTCTATGCAGGCGCGGTAGGTGGCCATGAAGAATGGCGCCATCGGCGCGATCGGCAGTTCGGATACCAGTTTTCCCGTCGCATCGAATCCGGATCTTGCGGCGATCGCCGAACCATAGACGCGGTAGCGGAAATCCCAGCCGTCATCGACAACCTCCAACAGCATGATGTGTCCGAGGGCGGCCTTCATGCCCATGGGATCGACGGCGCTGGAAAGGGGCAACGATTGCCCATGGGGCAGGGCGGTCCAGTAGTTTAGCAGAATGCGCAGGACCTCTTCATCCAGATCCGCTGCCTGCGGCGACCATACAACTTTCGGTGTGGATGCATTCAGGCCCGCGAAATAGTCCCGCAATGCTGCCAGGTCATTCGCTATCAGGCCCTCGGCAATGGCCGTAACCAGGGGCCGGTCGATCAGGTCCTGCTTGCCATCTTTCGTCATATGTGCGGCGCCTGTTTTTCAAAGCATAGCACTAAAGTTCAGTTGTGCGCGGGCGTATCTTCCTGGCGCAGGGTCAGGTCCACCATCAGGGCACCGGCCAGATCTTCCAGGGCCTGGCCCAGATCAGCGGCGCTCAGGCCGTTTGGCAGGCGCACCCGCGCCCTGGCCTGGAACAGCATATCACCGCCCATGGGCGCCCGGCGCAGATCGGTTTCCATTTCCTCGACGCTGACACCGCGTTCCGACAGGCAGCGGCTGATATCGCGCACGATGCCGGGCTGATCAGGGCCCAGCAGGTCGAGATTGAAGACCGGACCCTCGGGCAATATTTCCGCCGCCGCCGTCTCTATAGTCAGGGAGAAGCCGTCCGCTTCCAACGCGGAAAGAACATCGGTCAAGGCATCCGCCCTGTCCCCGGCGATTTCAACCCTGGTGATGCCGGCGAATTTTTCCGCCAGCCGGGCCATGCGGCTTTCCAGCCAATTGCCGCCGGCACTGCTGACAGCCTCGGACAACTGTTCCACCAGACCGGGCCGGTCGGGAGCGATGAAGGTGAGTACAAGTGTTTTCGCGGGTGATTTTGCCATGCCTGATAACACGATCCGTAACGATACCAATTGGGGCCTTCTGCCGCCGGCGCGGCGCGCCGCCGGTGCCTGCGGGCCGCTTTTAGACGACCTTCGCGCGGCTCACAAGTCCGGACCTTGAATATGTTCGAGCCGTTGTTTTTGATCCAGGGTCAGGATCATCAGCGCCAGGGATGCCATGTCCAGGTTCGACCAGCCGGCGGTAACTGTGCCGTCCTTCCACAGGACCGACAGGGAAACCGCCTCGATATCCTGAATGTTTTCCAGGCCGCTTTGAAATATTTCCGCCGGCGTGGTGCCGTGCAAGCTCTCGATCTTGGCCATCTCTATTTCCTCAGGTCCGTTGTTGCTTGGATTTGATATGGGTATTGGGCATCAAATTGATACCGGCTGGCATGATTTCAGAATGCGGATGCTAAACCGCCGTCGGGGCATGCGGGTCGATTCTGGCGACAATCTCCCACAACACCCTCATTGATCGCGTCATTGTGGTAGAATATTAACTTGAGAGAGCAATGAGAGGGGCGCAGAGTAGAAATTTGCGGCATTAAGGAAAAATATATCGAGAATATTTGCAATATGTTTACCCAAACACCGCATCCTTTGCGCCTTCATTGGGGCGGTTTGCGCCTGTTGTCGCGGCTCCGCCCTGGGCGCTGCCGCGCCGCTGGCGCGGATCAGGAGGAAGAGTACGGATGTCGGACAATTCGGACAATCACACCAGGGAACCGTCGCCGCCGAAGGCAGTCACCGGGGATGGGGAGAATTCGGAAACGGGCGGGATCGAGATATTGCCGCCCCTGCACATCCTGGTGGCCGAGGATTACCGCCTGAACCAGAAGGTTATCAGCGTCATGTTGAGCCATCAGGGGCACCGTGTCAGCCTGGCGAATAATGGCCTTGAAGCCGTCTCAGCGGTGCTGCGCTCCCGCTATGACGTGATCCTCATGGATGTGCATATGCCGGAGCTGGACGGCAAGGCGGCGGCGCGGCGGATTCGCGCCCTGCCGCGCCCGGAAGGCAATATTCCCATTATCGCCCTGACCGCCGATGCCACCATGGAGCAGCGGCAGCAATGCCTTGACGCTGGCATGGACGACTATCTGACGAAACCCATCGTGTTGCAGGATCTGCTGCAGTCCATGGCCAGCTGTCTCGCGGCGGCCAAGGCGGCGGAGAGTGATCCAAGGGTGGAAGACAAGACCTTCGCGGGCCCCGACATCGAATTCGACGGTGACGCCGAACTTCAGGTCAAGGTGGTACCGTCCACCATCGTCAACGAGGCGGTTCTAATGGAATTCGCGGCCGTGGTGGGTTGGGACACGGTTGTCAGTATGTTCGAGACCCTGGCGATCGATTTCGTAGAGCACCGCAACATTATCTCCCGCGCCTCGGAAGAAGGCGAAATCGAGGTGTTGCGCAGGCAAACCCAGGCTTTGAACGGTGCCCTGGGCCAGTTTGGCGCCACCAAGGCGCAGGAGACCGCGCTGGTTATCGAGACCCTGTGCAAGGCCGGCTACGATGATACCGCGGGCGATCTGGTGCCGCGGTTCCTGCAATTGGTCGATGATTCAATAGCCGACTTGCGCAAGATACTCATGACCATGGCGCCCGCGCTTGATCACGGCGTCCAGTTTCCCTCCCTGCCGCGATAAATTGCCGTTGCCAATCGGGGCCGGCTGAATTTTCGCA
The DNA here is from genome assembly GCA_030747035.1 of Alphaproteobacteria bacterium. Classification (GTDB taxonomy): domain Bacteria; phylum Pseudomonadota; class Alphaproteobacteria. Next base: position 4,876 of record JASLLM010000243.1, read on the forward strand.
TGGTGGAGTGTCGCCACCTTAGGCCTTGGCGCCATCAAGCATTTCGCGCACCTTCTCCAACAGCTCGACGCGCCGATACGGCTTGTTGACCAGGACCGCGCCGCTTTCCAACCGCTTGCTCTGAAGGGTGGCGTTTTCGGCGTAGCCCGTGGTGTAAAGCACCTTGATATCCGGCTGCAGATGCTTGGCGGCATCGGCGATTTCCCGGCCATTCATGCCGCCCGGCAGGACAATGTCCGTGAACAGCAAATCGAACCGTTCGCCGTCCTTCAAACAGTCGATGGCTTGTGCGCCGTCGGTTCCGATATTCCGCTTTTGATCTTTGGCGCGGGCATATCAAAAGGCCGCAATGCCGCCTTCGGCCTTCAATTCGTTG
>JASLLM010000244.1 GCA_030747035.1 Alphaproteobacteria bacterium
CCTCGGATATCAAACGCCCGCCGAAGCTTTCATCGAAAACCTCAGAATTGCACTTGAGATGTGAATCCAGCCTCCTGGACGTGAGTGAAGAAGCAATAGCGGCGCACGAGGCGCAATTGCTCGCCAGGGAACCGTTCACCGACTTTCGTTTTGCCCGCTTCGGGCCGGACGGCGAAAAGGTCCATATCAGCATCAGTGGCAAACCTATCTTTGATGGGCAAGGTCGTTTTTTGGGCTATCGCGGCGCGGGCCGGGACATCACCGAGTACACCATCATGGCCGCGCAACTGGCCCATTCCCAGAAGATGGAGGCGGTGGGCCAATTGACCGGCGGCATTGCGCATGACTTCAACAATATCCTCGCCATCGTGATGGGCAATCTGCAGCTTTTGCAGCGCAAGGCGAGCGACGATCCTGATCTCATGAAATACGCCAGGCAGGCGCTCGAAGGAACCGAGCGCGGCGCCGATATCACCAAGAAATTGCTCAGCTTCTCTCACCAGGCGCCAGGCGCAACCGAGCAGGCGGTGGCAAATGACCTTATCGCGGGAATGGAGGATCTGATCGCCAAGTCCCTGACGGCGGCGGTCGAGGTGGAGACGGATCTGGCCGATGATTTATGGCCGGTGGAGATTAATCCCGGTGATTTCCAGGATGCTGTTCTTAACCTGTGTCTCAACGCCCGCGATGCCATGCCGGGCGGCGGCAAACTTGTCGTCGCGACCGCCAACCAGGTGCTCGACGGCAAATTTGTCAGGCTGCATCCAACCGCCAGGACCGGTGAGTTCGTCGTGATTTCGGTGCGGGACACCGGGATGGGGATTACCGACGAGGTCAAGGAGAAGCTGTTCGAGCCGTTTTTTACGACCAAGGCCTTTGGCAAGGGCAGTGGCCTTGGCTTGAGCATGGTGCACGGCTTCGTGGAGCGTTCGGGCGGCCATATTCAGGTTTATTCCGAAGTGGGGAGCGGCACCACGTTCCGTATCTTTCTGCCCCGTACCAACGAAGCGGCGAAGGAGACGGAATCTGGCTCCGATCATCCGGCCAGCCTTCCCGGCGGAAAAGAAACCATCCTAATCGTCGACGATGAAGAGCTCTTGCTGGATCTCGCCGCTACATTTCTCGAGGACCTCGGTTACAAGACCCGCACGGCCAGTGATGGCGGGCAGGCCTTGGAAGTTCTGAAACAAGATCCGGGCATCGACCTGTTGTTCTGTGATGTCATCATGCCGGGTGACCTGGACGGCTATGGGCTGGCGCTGGAGGCCCGAAAGCTGCGCCCGCCTCCCAAGGTCCTCTTGACCAGCGGTTTCACCAGGACGCCCGAGGCGCATGCCGATGGCGACGACAGGTATCTATCCAACCTGGCCAGCGACCTTTTGAGCAAGCCATATAACGACGGGGAACTTGCCCTGGCGGTCCGCCGCGCGTTGGACGACGGCCGGGAGTGGTAGGGCCGCCCCGGCTGGTTCCACAGATATGCGGATCCAATCCCTGTGCGGACAGGCTCGCGCCAATGGTGCGAAATGCACTATGATCAAGCCATGAATACTGCACCTGGAAAAACCTATGCCGGCACGCGGGAAGGCGAACAGGTTAGGGTCAGCGTCGATGGACAGCCGCTGGATCCGCGCCTCGACCTGCGTGATTTTCATGCCAGCGGGTTTGAATGGGGTTATGAAGGCAGCGGGCCCAGCCAACTGGCCCTGGCAATTCTGGCCGATCATGCCGGCGCCGAGTCCGCCCTGCGCAACTACCGCAATTTCGTGCAGGTGTTCATTGCCGAGCTCGACGGTGATAGCTGGCGCCTGACTTCGGATGAGATCGATCAACGCATCAGTGAAACCGCGATCGTGCCCATGGATTTGAAAACCTTGCTGCGCAAGGTAAAGGGCGAGATCTAATCCAGTAGGGAGTTTTTACCGCGTATGGATACCGTTACCGCATTGCTGGCGGATCTGAGCACCGGCCATGGCGCCGATACCGCGATTATCTATCATGACCAGCCCATCAGTTTCGCCGAAATCGATGACCTGGGCCGGCGCGCCGCCACAATGCTGGCGGAATTGGGCATTGGGGAAGGCGACAGGGTAGCCCTATGGCTGCCGAATGCGCCTGCCTATATGGCCCTGTGCCTGGGCTGTTGCCGTCTGGGGGCCATCGCTGTCGCGGTCAATACCCGCTTCCGCTCTTCTGAGGTCTCGGACATTATCAGCCGTTCAGGCGCGGAAATCCTGGTGATGTGGCCCGGTTTTCGCGAGATCGATTTTCTTGCCCTGTTGGCGGATGCGGATGCCGCCGCCCTGGCTGGGTTGAAAACGCTGATCCTGTATGACGAAGGCCAGAAGGTTGACGACATCCCCGGCGCCGTGAGCCATTGCCGTCGTCTCGATTACAACGACCTGATCCAATGTGCGCCATACACTGGTGATCATGCCAGCCCCGAGGCCGGTTGCAATATCTTCACCACTTCCGGAACCACCAAGGCACCGAAATTCGTCCTGCATACCCAGGGCAGCATTGCGCGTCACGCCCGCCTGGTGGCCGAGGGTTTTGGTTACAGCACTTCCAACGGTGCCTTGTTGCAGATGATGCCCCTGTGCGGTGTTTTCGGCTATACCCAGATCATGGCGGGCCTTGCCTCCGCGCAGCCCACGGTCCTGACCGCCTCGTTCGATCCCCTAGCCACGGTGGAGCTTGCGGCGCGGCACAATGTGGTCAATTTCAATGCCACGGACGACATGATCCAATCGATCTTGGATGCGTCTCCACTGGACCAGCCACTGCCGAATGTGCGCTTTGTGGGCAGCGCTGCTTTTGCCACCAATTACGCCGAGTTGGCGGCCCGGGCCGAGGCGCGCGGTATCAAAATGGTTGGTCTCTACGGCATGAGTGAAGTGCAGGCCCTGTTTGCCCTGCAGCCGGTGGATCTGCCCCTGTTGCAGCGGATCGCCGGCGGCGGCAGGCCGATTAGCGCGCAATCGGAGGTACGGGTGCGGGATCCTGAAAGCGGTGATTTGTTGGGTCCCGGCCAGGCCGGCGAGCTGGAGCTGAAGGGCCCCTCGCTGATGAAGGAATATTATCTGAACCCGGAGGCGACGGCGGAGGAGTTCACGGATGATGGCTTCCTGCGCTCCGGCGATTTGGGAGAGCTGACCGAGGATGGCCGTTTTCTCTATCTCCAGCGCATGGGCGATGTCCTGCGCCTGGGCGGTTTCCTGACCAGTCCGGCGGAGATCGAGAGCCATATCATGGGCCATGAGACCGTGGCGGACAGCCAGGTCGTCGGTGTCACGACCGCCGAGGGGGCGGTCCGGGCCGTCGGTTTCGTCATCATGAATCCCGGCGCCATATTTGATGAGGATGTTCTGCGTCAGCATTGCCTGGATACCCTGGCCCGTTTCAAGGCGCCCGTGCGGATTTTTGCCCTGGACGAATTTCCCACCACGCAAAGCGCCAACGGCACCAAAATCCAACGCGCCGAACTGCGCCGTATGGCCGAGGCACGGGTGGTCGGGGAGCCGGCTTCGTGATCATGTCCGGGTCCGAAAGTTTTACGCGGCGGCATATTGACGGAGGATTTCGAATAATTATCTATCAGTAGATAGGCACGCAAGGGCGGGGCCTGAAATGGGGATGGGGATCATGCAGATCAATTTGGACTTCCAACAACGGGTGGTCATCGAAACCGCGCGCCAGGATTGGATCGACACGCGCGCCAAGGGGGTGCAGCGGCGTATGCTGGACCGGGATGGCGCGGAGTCCGGCCGGGCCACGTCATTGGTCCGGTTCGCACCGGAGAGCTATTTCCCGGGCCATGGCCACGACGGCGGCGAGGAATTTCTGGTTCTGGAAGGGACGTTTTCGGATGAAAGCGGAGATTACGGACCCGGAATGTATGTGCGTAACCCAATAGGGTCACACCATGTGCCTCATACGGACGGGGGCTGTGTAATTTTTGTCAAACTCTGGCAGATGGACCCGGCGGATCAGGATTATGTCCGCATCGACACCAACCTGGAGGAGGGCTGGCAGCCCGGTTCCGTCGATGGACTAAGCGTACGGCCCCTGCATCAGTTTGGCCAGGAACAGGTCTACCTGGTTCGTTGGCGGCCCGGTGTCCGGGTTCCCAGCCACGGCCATCCGGGCGGTGAAGAGGTCCTGGTCCTGGAAGGCAGTTTACAGGACGAGCTGGGATATTATCCCGCCGGTACCTGGCTGCGCATGCCGCCCGGCAGCCAGCACGCGCCGTTCAGCGAAGAGGGCTGCAGGCTTTTTGTGAAATCGGGCCATTTAAACGGGATGGCGGACGCATGAGCAAGCACTATAGCTCCGACGTCGCCTTTAGCCCGGCGGTCAAGGCGGTACAAACGCGCAAGGGTTCCCGCGAGGGATATGCGAAAATGGAGGAGAAGGGCGGCTGGCGCGTTGCCATCAGCGAAGATCTGGCTGCCTTCATCGCGGAGCGGGATTCATTCTATCTGGCCACGGCGTCTGCCGATGGCCAGCCCAGCCTTCAGCATCGCGGCGGCCCGAAGGGTTTCCTCCGCGTCATGGATGAGCAGACCCTGGCCTTCGCTGATTTCTCGGGAAACCGGCAATACATCTCGGTGGGCAATCTGACCGAGAATGATCGGGTTTCATTATTCCTTATGGATTATCCCAACCGCCGCCGGATCAAAATCTGGGGCCGGGCCCGGGTCGTGGAGGATGATCCCGAATTGCTGCAGGAATTGAGCGATCCTGGCTACAAGGCCCCGGTCGAGGCCGCGATGGTCATCAGGCTTGAAGCCTGGGACGTCAATTGCTCCAAACATATCGCGCCGCGCTATACCGAGGATCAGATTGTCGAGGTGATACAGCCCTTGCAGGACCGTATCGTCGAATTGGAAGCCCAATTGGCGGCCCAACGCTAGAGCCGCGCTAGGCGGAATGATTTTCCACCAGCTTGTACAAACGATGCATCTGGCCATCGGCCAGGCCAAGATCATCCAGATGCAGGACCAGATTGTGCAGATAGTCCCGGCAGCGGCCAAGGCGGCCCTCGGCGGTGGCGATGGCTTTCACGGCCTCGCGCAGGGGCACCTTGCCGCCAAAGCGGCGATGCGCGGGGTTGGCGACGAAGGTTAGGGCGCGCACCGTGTCACCCTCGCAACGTGCCCGTACCCAGACCGGACGGTAGCC
>JASLLM010000245.1 GCA_030747035.1 Alphaproteobacteria bacterium
GGGCAAGCCGGGCCGCCGAACAGGGCTACAAGCCGGGCCAACGCCTGTTGCAAAAACTGCAGACGCCCAGCCCCAAGACAACGGCCGCCAAGAAGTCAAAGCAGCGCAAACCCCAGCGCAAGCCTCTGAGCGAAATGACCGAATTGGAACGGGTCGAGGCGTCTGTTGAGGATTTGCTGCAACAGATCGGCGGCAAGATTGCCCAGGACGGCCAACTTGTCTATGGCGAATTGCGGACCGAACGCCTTGACGATGTCATTGCAATCACCGTCCCCGATATGGAGATCCAAAGCACCGACGGCGGCGTCTTTCAGGTTGGCACCGTGCTCGCCCATGTACGCCGCCAGGACCCGCGCTTCGACGATATAACCCTAACCCTGCCGGGCGAGATGAATTTCCGCCAGGCGGACGGCGATACGGGCCGTGTGACCATGGCAAAACACCACGCAAAGCTGCGCTGGGACCGCCAACTCCGCTCCAGCACGGAGTTTGAATTTCGCCTTGGGGAAATTCGCTTTCTACTGGATGCAGAAGGCGAAATGGGCCGCATCGACGAAGTCCTGGTTCAGGCGGAGGTGCCTGAAAAAGACGGCCAGTGGACCGGCCCCATGCGTTTTGCCCTGCAGGGGGTGAAAATGACCAATCGCGAAGCCGCCTCCCTGCGCCTTGACAGAGCCGCCATCGTGCTGGACCTGCGCGGCCTGGATATCGGCGCCTACAAGAATAATGGCCAGGGGCTGGCCGGAAGCGGCCAACCGCCATTAAAGCAGATCCTCGGCATGGCCAGCGGTGTCGGGCTGCGCACTGAAATAGACAATCTTGCGGTGCATCATCCCGGTCAGGGCACATTCCAACTGTCCCAGGCCAACTACGGTCTGGATCTTTCCAACAGGGACGGGAAATTACTGAACCTGGCCCTGACCGCGGTTCATCACGGCCTTACGGGCAGCGGCAGCGCGGCGCCCGAGGCCATGGTCCCGGGCGACCTGGATATTGCCTTGGCAATCGAAAACGTGCCCAGCGAAACCGTGATCAACGTGGGCGTGGCGGCGGTTGTCGAAATAGCGCTGTTGGGCGAAGTAAGCTCCGCCCACCAGGTCTTTCTACGCCTGCGCCGTGAATTAAGCGGCGCCGCCGCGGTGCTGCGCCTGAAGCGGGCGAAGATTTTGGCCAAGGACTATGAAATCTTCATGGGCCTGACCCTGGCGGCCGACAATACCGCCAAGGCCGGCATGGTCGGCGGCGGCGAGCTGCGTATCAAGGGTCTGGACAAACTGCTTGCCGTGAGCGGCGGCGGGCAAATACCGCCCATCGCGGCTTTCGCTAAGAAAGGCAAACGCTTGCAGGGGCGCAGGGGACATTTGTTCAATCTGGCGGTTCGTCCCGATGGTCTGTTGACCGTCAATGACGAACCCCTGGTGTCTCTGGCGCCGTTCGACGAGCAGGCGCAGCAGTAGGTCGGCCAACGCCGCATGGAAACGCTCTTTGGCGATATCGCAACCCTGCTGGGTCTGGCCGCTGTGTTCGGTTATCTCAATCACCGATTCCTGCGCCTGCCTCGCACCATAGGTCTGGTCCTAATCGCCATGGCCGCCTCTCTTAGCGCTCTGGCGATCGATGCCATGGTGCCGGGCTGGGGCGTTGGGCCGGGACTTCGCGCCGCCCTGATCGAAATTGATTTCACCGCCGCTCTGATGCACGGCATGTTGGGTTTTCTGCTGTTCGCCGGCGCCCTGCATGTGGATCTGGCACAACTGGCCAAACGGGGCCTGCCCATCGCCGCCATGGCCACGGGCGGATTGCTGCTTTCCACCGTGTTGATCGGCCTCGGAATCTGGCTGGCAACGGATTTGGTGGGGCTGGATCTGCCCTTGATCTATTGCCTGTTGTTCGGCGCCCTGATCTCGCCCACCGATCCGGTGGCGGTGCTGGGTATCCTGAAGACCGCCAAGGTGCCCGCCAGCCTTGAGGCCAAGATCGCCGGCGAAAGCCTGTTCAATGACGGTGTCGGCGTGGTCGTTTTCGTCATATTGCTGGCCATGGCCACATCCGAGGGCCATGGCGGTTCGATTGATGCCTCCGGGATCGCCGTACTGTTCCTGCGGGAAGCCGTCGGCGGCGCGGTTCTGGGCCTGCTGGCCGGTGCCATTGCATTTTGGGCCCTGCGCTCCATCGATGAGTACAATCTGGAGGTTATCATTACACTGGCCCTGGTTACGGTGACCTACCAGGTTGCCTTGCTGCTGCATACCTCCGGCCCCATCGCCGTTGTCGTGGCCGGGTTGTTGATCGGCAATCATGGCACCCGGCTGGCCATGAGCGAGACCACGCGCGAGCATCTGACCAACTTCTGGACCCTGATCGACGAGATCCTCAACGCCGTGCTTTTCCTGCTGATTGGCTTGGAAGTGATCGTGATCTCCACCGCGCCGGGGCTGATGTGGGTGGCGCTGATCGCCATTCCCCTGGTTCTGGGCGCGCGTTTCGTGGCCGTGGCCATACCCATCGGCCTGCTGGGCCTGTGGCGGGATTTCACCAAGGGCGCCATTCCGGTGTTGACCTGGGGCGGCCTGCGCGGCGGCATTTCCGTTGCCCTGGCGCTGTCATTGCCCGATGGCCCGGAAAAGGACGCCATCGTCACGGTCTGCTATGCCGTCGTGGTATTTTCAATATTGGTTCAGGGCCTGACCATCGGCCGTCTGGTCGCCTGGGTGGTGCCAGATCAGGATACGGGAACAACCCATGAGTAAGTCAGACCGCCAGGTCGAAGTGATCGAGAAACAGACCGTCTTTCAGGGCTATTACCGGGTCGATGCCTATCGCCTGCGCCATAGTCTTTATCAGGGCGGCATGGGGGCGGAGATCCGCCGGGAGGTGCTGGAACGGGGCCACGCCGTCCTGGTTCTGCCCTATGACCCGGTGCGCGATGAAGTGGTCATGATCGAGCAATTCCGCATCGGGCCTTTTGCCCGGGGCGATCAGCCATGGATCCTGGAGGTGGTTGCCGGCATCATCGAAGACGGCGAGGAACTGGAAGACGTGGTCTACCGGGAAGCCATGGAAGAAGCGGGGATCGAGTTGAGCCATATCACCCACGCCCTGGATATCTACGCCTCGCCCGGTGCGGTAACCGAACAAATTTCGATCTATTGCGCGCGGACGGACGCCTCCCAGGCCGGCGGTATTCACGGCGTGGCGGCGGAGGGAGAGGACATCAAGGTCATCGTCATGCCCTTCGCCGATGTCATGGCCGCGCTGGCGGACGGCCGCATAAATGCCGGGCCGGTGATTGTGGCGGTGCAGTGGCTGGCCCTGCACCGGGACGAAATTCGCCAGCGTTGGCTGGAATAATTATACTATATATTTATGTGATTAGATTTCATCTACTTGTTCCCGATGGGCATACCACCTAATCTGCGATTCAAACATATGAGCAAATCGTGGAGTAAGGCATGGACGTACGACAGGGTTTCATCGAGAGCATTGGCAACACGCCACTGATCCGGCTGAAAAAGGCCTCGGAGTTGACCGGTTGCGAAATTCTGGGCAAGGCCGAATTCCTAAATCCAGGCGGTTCGGTCAAGGACCGGGCGGCCCTGGCCATCGTCAGCGCGGCGGAATCCAGGGGCGAATTGCGCCCTGGCGGCATCATCGTCGAGGGCACGGCGGGCAATACAGGCATCGGCCTGGCCTTAGTTGCGAATGCGCGGGGCTACAAAACGGTAATTGTCATTCCGGAGACCCAGACCCAGGAAAAGAAGGACATGCTGCGCATGTGCGGGGCCGACCTGCGGCAGGTCCCAGCCGTGCCCTACCGCGATGACAACAATTACATCAAGTATTCCGGGCGTCTGGCGGAGGAAATCGCCGCCAGCCATCCCGAAGGCGCGATCTGGGCCAACCAGTTCGACAACGTCGACAACCGCCAGGGCCATTACGAGACCACCGGACCGGAAATCTGGCACCAGACCGACGGTAAGGTGGATGGCTTTATCTGCGCCGTGGGTTCCGGCGGCTCTCTGGCCGGCATCGCGCAGTATCTTCGCGAACAAAACCCCGCCATCACCATCGGCCTAGCGGATCCGCCTGGCGCGGCACTGTACAACTACTATGCCAATGGCGAATTGAAGGCCGAGGGCGACTCGATCACGGAAGGCATCGGCCAGGGGCGCATCACCGCCAACCTGGAAGGACTAAACGTTGATGCGCCGTTTCAGATCCCGGATGGGGAGTCCCTGCAGATCGCCTTCGACCTGATTATCCAGGAGGGCTTGGTCCTGGGCTCCTCCTCCGGCGTCAACGTGGCCGGCGCCATTCGCCTGGCGCAGCAAATGGGGCCTGGCCATACAATTGTGACCTTGCTTTGTGATGGCGCCCAGCGCTATCAAAGCAAGATGTTCAATGTGCCTTTCCTGACCGAGAAAGGCCTGCCCGTACCAAGCTGGATGGCGAACGGCGGGTAGCGACAACCACGAGGCCCGAATGACCGAACTGCTGTTCCGCGACGACCCCTACGCCAAGGACTGCGAGGCCACCATAACGGCCATTAACGATCGTGGCGGCATTGAACTGGACCGCACTGTGTTTTACCCCACGGGCGGCGGTCAGCCGGGCGACAAGGGCGTATTGCGGCTGGCGGACGGCACCGAGATCGCCATCGCCACCACTGTCAAGGGCGAAGGAGCGGACGATGTCATCCACGTGCCCGCCGAAGACCATGACCTGCCCGCCGTGGGCACGGCCGTCACGGCGGCGATCGATTGGGACCTCCGTCACCGCCTGATGCGCATCCACACCTGCCTGCACCTGCTCTCATCCGTGGTGGAGTATCCGGTCACGGGCGGGCAGATCAGCGACGGCAGGGGCCGGCTGGATTTCGACATGCCCGAGATGACCGTCGAAAAGGACGCGATCACGGCGCGTCTGAACGAGTTGATTGGAGAGGGCCATCCGGTCAGCGTCGGCTGGATCAGCGATGAGGAATTGAGCGCGCAGCCGGATTTGGTCAAGACCATGTCGGTGAAGCCACCCATGGGCCAGGGGCGCGTCCGTTTGATCGACGTGGATGGCTGCGATCTGCAGCCTTGCGGCGGCACCCATGTGGCCAACACCTCGGAAATCGG
>JASLLM010000246.1 GCA_030747035.1 Alphaproteobacteria bacterium
TGGCGGACATTGGGCTTTTCGTGCCAACTGTCCTTGTCGGTGGGGTTCATGGGGAATTGCATGAAACCATCCGGTCCCCCGACGACTGAGGCCTGACGGGTGGTCGCGGGCCGGTTCAGGCGAACCGCGGTACCGAGGGTGCCCCCCGGCACTTCCAGGGCGCCGACCAGGCAGGCCAGCAAGGTGCGGCCCCAACAGGATTCGTAGCCGCCCCAGCCATTGTTGACGGTCTTGCCAAGCACCACCGCGACCGGGCGCAGCGGCAGTACTTCGCCATCGATCTCTATGGTGTCGCCAACCTGGGCGTGGCTGACATATTCGTCGGCGATACGGCGGATACAGCCATCGGGAACCTGGCAGATTTCCTCGGCCCATTCAGGCGTGTATGCCGCCATTTGCTGCGCCAGGCGAGTGAAGGCGGTCTCTACCTGGACCGCTTCATGCTGCCATTCTTCACCGTCGGCGCCCACTTCTATGCCCGAGGCGGTGAAGCTGCCTTCCAAGGCCGGTTCGATACCTTCCGTATCGAAGGGCAGCGCCGCGCCGGTGCGGTTGTCCCACATCAGCGGTTTGTGGCTGACAGGATCGCGCAGGAAGTAGCCGTTCGGCGCCACCAGATAGGGCGAGCCGGTGTGATCGGTAATGAACTGCAAATCCAGCCGCTCGCGCGGCATCTCGTGCAGCATCACGTGGATCAGGCCATACATGAAGGCGGGATCGGTTTTCGGGCGGATCGGCACCCATTCGGCGGAACAGGCGCCGGTGATCGACAGATGCGGTTCGATCTGCACCCGCTTGGCGCCGCGCTCGCGCGCCGCGGCATGCCGGGTTACGCCCATGACGCCGCCGGAGGCTTCCGGATTGGCGCCGAAGGAAAGGATATAGTTCGTGGTCGGTGTGTCGGAAGCAACGGTAAAGGCGCGGTGCCACAGTTCACCGTATAGATGTTCGGAGTGGGTGCAGCCGACCCCCTGCCCCGAACCGAAGCTGAAATCCACCGGTCCCCAGGCGGAGAGAAAGGCCGGGAAGCATCCCATGTAATAGGTCGGCGAGCCGCCACCGCCAAACGATGCCGCGACCCTGGGATAGCCCAATTCGTCGCGCTGGCCCTTGGCTTTGATTTCCCGCAACTTGCCGCCCACCAAATCCAGGGCTTCATCCCAGGAAATGGGAACGAAGCCCGGATCTTCATGGCGGCCCTTTTTCGGGTTGCTCCGCTTCATCGGGGTCAACAAACGGTTTGGATTGTAAGTCTTTTGCACCAGGCCATAGGCCTTGACGCAGGCCTTGCCGGCACCTGGGTGCACATCGGCCAGGGCGAAATTCGGCTCAATCTCGGTGGCGACGCCGTCCTCGACCTTGACGGTTAGGAAATCCGGTCCTGCTACACATTGATAACAATACTGCGGCACTTTCCGGGTCACGCTCATCACTGTCACCTAATGGATTGTTTGTATACCCAACAATATATATACAATACTATTAGCCTTAACAACAAATGATGTTCGAGGCCGGATTACCGCAACAGGCTACTCATCGTCGTCATTGATGGCGTGCAGAGCGGCAACATCCTTGACGATTACCCGGTGCCCCTCGGTCGCCACGCCGATGGAACGCAGTTTCGAAAGGGCCCGCGACAAGGTCTCCGGCTGCATGCCAAGGCGGCCGGCGATCAGCATTTTGTCCAGGGGCAGTTCGAACTCATCGGGGCCTTCTTCCACATCCACCAGTTTTTCCAGGAACGACGCCAGGCGCTGGGTCGCCGATTTAACCGTCAACTGCTCCACCTGCTGAACAAAGCCGCGCAAACGGCGGGACATGGAGGCCAGCATCTTCAGGGCGATATCGGGATCGTCGCGCAGTTGTTTCAACATGCCGCTGCGGGGGATCACCAAAAGCCGCGCATCGGCGGCAATTTCGGCGCTGATGGGGAAGTTGCCGGAGACGAACATGGCGGCTTCCGCGAACGATTCGCCCGGACCAAAGACGGCAATGACGCTTTCGTGGCCATCCGGGGCCTGGCGAAACCCCTTTACCCAGCCATCCAGGATAATGAAAAACCGATCCGCCTGCTCCCCCTGCATGAACAATGAGGTGCCGTGCGGATAGCGCCGTACCGTGGCGTCCAGCAGCAGCATCTTTATGCCGTCATCACCCATGCCGGCGAACAAGGGAATTTGTTTGAGCTGGTCATAGTCAGACGAACGGATACCCGTCCGGCGCTCAAACGTTTCTCGGTCAAGCTCAGCCATTCAATTCAGTCCGTTCCCCATTCGCTGGCGTAAGCATACCCATTGGCCTTGCGGACGCAATCTTCCTAATAAGGGCAAATGGCCGCAGGTAACTCTACGGCAGAACCGCCTCGCCTTCGATCTCGACCATGGCGTTGGGATCGATCAGACGGCTGACCTCGACCAGGGTCATGGCGGGAAAATGCTTGCCCAAATGTGTCACCCAGGCCGCGCCGACGGCGGCGCCCGCACTATTGAAGGCATCGATATCCGTGACGAAGGCCCGCATCATGACCAGATTTGCCGGCTCCCCGCCGGCGGCCCTCAGGACGGTGACCAGGTTGCCCATGGCGCGTTCCCACTGGCCGCCGAAATCAAGGCCGGGGTCCACGGGCTTGTTGCCCTCGGTGGCGGCAATCTGCCCGGCGATGCGCAAAACCCGGGCACCATTGGCGACCACGCCATAGGAAAAACCCCTGGCCCGGTTCCAGCCCTCCGGCAACACTGCCTGATAGTCTATGTCGCTCATAATTCGCCCTCTTCTTTATTAGTACAGTAGAAAATAACCCGGCCACCGCGCCTTCACCAGTCTTGATTGACCACCCTCAGCGCTTATGCTGGATAAATTCCCAGTACACGAAACATGTACGCCGCCAAGCAAACGAGCCCCAGTTGTCCCAACCCAGTCAACCCATGATCAACGCCACACCCGCGGTGCTGGCCCTGATCGGCGCGAATGTCGCCATCCATCTCGTGCGCCTGTTGCTACCGGAACAATGGTCGATGATCATTGGCACCCTGGGCGGTTTTTCACCGCCATGGTTCCTGGGCGCGGTCATGGGCGAGCAGGAGGACTACGTCGTCTTCCTGCTGGCCTCGCCCCTTACCTATGCCTTCCTGCATGCGGACCTTTTGCACCTGGTCATCAACATGGCGTTCCTGCTCGCTTTCGGCACGCCCCTGGACCGGCGCCTGGGACGGGGCCGGTTTCTGACCCTTTATGTCCATTGCGCCCTGGTCGCCGCCGGCGCCAGCGTGGCGTTGTTCTATTACACCTTCCAGCAGACCATCATCGTTGGTGCCTCGGGCGCCGTGTCGGGCCTGTTCGGCGCCATTCTGCAGGTCACTACGAAGCGCGCCTGGATCGCCGGCGCGGTCTTTATCGGCAGCAATCTAGTGATAGGATATACCGGCTTGCCCGTTGCCGGCGAGGTGCGGGCGATTGCCTGGGAGGCCCATATCGGCGGCTTCGTGGCGGGTTACTTATTGATGCTGCTGCTTGATCGCGGCAGCGTCGGATCCACAGGGAGATGGTCATGAAGATCACGGGGCTGCGTACGGAGGCGGTGCAAATTCCCTTCGAAACACCGATCCGCACCGCCATTCATTATGTGGATTCCCTCTGTTGCGTGCTGCTCCACATCGATACGGACGAGGGCCTGGTGGGCGAGGGTTTGGTCTGGTGCATGACCCCGGTCCGCCTGCCCGTGCTCGATGCCATGATCCAAAGCCTGAGCGGAAAAGTGATCGGCCGCGATCCTCACGAACATGCCGGCCTGTGGGCCGAAATGTGGGCCGACGTCAATTTCTTTGGGCACAAGGGCATCACGCTGTTTGGTATCGCCGCCATCGACATGGCGCTTTGGGACCTGGTCGGCAAGGCGCACGGCCTCTCCGTCTGCCGCCTGCTGGGGCAAAGCCGGGACCGGGTGCGGGCCTATCATTCGGGCGGTCTGTGGGTCTCGCTATCGATCGATGAATTGCAGGCCCAGGCCAGGGACTATCTGGGCCAGGGCTACCGCGCCATGAAGATGCGCCTGGGCAAACCCTCGGTGGCGGAGGATATCGAGCGTGTGGCGGCAGTGCGCGAGGCCATCGGCCCGGACATCGATCTGATGGCCGATGCCAATCAGGGCTTCACGGTCAATCATGCCATCCGTATCGGCCGGGCGCTGGAGCCTTATAATTTGGTCTGGTTCGAGGAACCGGTGCAGGCCTATGACCTGGCGGGATCGGCCCGTGTCGCGGCGGAGATCGATACCCCCATCGCCAGTGGCGAGACCGAATATGCCCGCTATGGCTTCCGCGACATGATCGAACGGGGCGCGGCGGATGTTCTGATGCCGGATCTGGAACGGGTCGGCGGCATCACCGAATTCGTCAAGGTGGCGCATATGGCCGATGCCTTCGACATTCCGGTCTCGCCGCACGTCTATACGGAGCAAAGCCTGCAGCTCTGCGGTGCCCTGAACAACGTTGAATACAGCGAAATGATGCCCTGGTTCGGCGCGCTCTATAACGAGAGCATGGAACTGGTGGATGGCGATCTGTTGATCCCGGATCGGCCGGGTCTGGGCTTCACCTTCAATCCTGACGCCATAGGCCGTTACCGGATTACCGCCTGAGAGGAGCATGGCCAATGAAAATCGGCAAAGTGGATACGATAATTGTGAAACTGCCCTACAGCACGGGCGGGCGAGGGAATATCGGCAATATGGACTGGTCCACGCTGGACTATGTCCTGATCCGCATAGAGACCGAAGACGGCATGGTCGGTTGGGGCGATGCCTTTGGCTACGGCGGCATCGCAAACGCCGTCAAGGCGCTGGTGGACGATAGGATCGCGCCTACGCTGATTGGCAAGGATGCCTCGGCCATCGCGCAACTGTCCTATTTCCTGCAACAGGGCAACCACCTGCTTGGGCGCTATGGCATCACCATGTTCGCCATTTCCGGGATCGATATCGCGCTCTGGGACCTGGCGGGCAAGGCCGCCGGCCAGCCCCTCTCCACCCTGCTTGGCGGCGCACGGCGGGCCGAGATTCCCGCCTATGCCTCT
>JASLLM010000247.1 GCA_030747035.1 Alphaproteobacteria bacterium
TATAAGCCTGTTGCAGGACCAGGGCGGCGGCGCCCCGGGCCCAGACCTCATCGCCCCACAAATGTGCGACGATTTCGGTAGCGAAACGGTTGCCGGCCAGCTGCAGCTTGCGCGCTTCTTCCACCAGGGGGGCAAACAGCATCTCGCCGGCGCGCAGGCCCTCGCCCGTGACGATGACTTTCGGCGGGTTCAGGGTGGCGATCAGATTGCCGATGGCCCGGCCCAGTATCCGCCCCGCCTTGGCGAATTCACCCGCCAGGGCCCCATCGCCCGCCTTGGCCTCGGCCGTGATGCGCTCGATCTCCACGTGATAGGCCTTGGGGTCCTGGCTGTAGCTGTCCAGGGAGAAGTGCGGCAGAACCTGGCGCAGAATGGCGTAGTCGGTGGCGTAGGCCTCGACACAGCCCAACTGTCCGCAGCGGCAGGGCCGGCCGGAAAATTCGATCTTGGCGTGGCCGAATTCCGGGCCGATGCCGTTATGGCCCCGGTACAGGCGGTCATGGGTTACCAGGCCCATGCCGATGCCGTGCTCCACGGTGACGACGGCGAAACTGGATAGGTTCCGCCCCTCGCCGAACCAGTGTTCCGCCAGGGTCACCACGTTGGCGTCATTCTCGATGGAGGCCGGAAAGGGAAAGCGTTCCGCCAACAGGGGGCCGAAGGCGACATCATCCCGGTCGAAGATGGGGCTCCAGTAACACAGGCCTTCAAGGCTATTGATATGGCCGGGTATGGCCACGCACAGGCCCAGCACCCTTGATTTTTCGATCTTCGCCTCGATCAGGCAGCGGCGCACGCCGACCTCGATCATGTCGGCGGCGATATCGGGGTGCTGACTGCCGTTGAAGGGCAGGGTGGTGGTGTGCAGCACATCGCCGCGAAAATCCGTGACCGCCACGCTCATCAGATGCAGCGACAACTTCACGCCCAGAACGTGGGCCGCGTTGGGGTTCATGTCCAGGTTGACCCGCGGTCGGCCCCGATTCGTTTCATTATGGCCGGCCTCGCCATTGCCGGGAGCATGCAATTCCGTGATCCAGCCTTCCTGTTGCAGGGACTGCACCACACCGGTTACCGCCGAACGGCTAAGGCCGCAGGCGTCGGCGATCTCGACACGGCTGATGGGGCCGCGGCGGCGAATGCTGTCCAATACCCGAAATCTGCCAGAAAGTGGTTTTTCCACCGGATTGTCCCGCGTGCTTGCTCTAGGTCTGATTCTGGAATCAATTTATTCAGCAATCGAATTAAATAGCAACCGAAAAATTTAAATAGGATTTTTTTAATTGCATAAATATGTCGAATATTGGCAGAAATTTGGAAGAATGCAGCGTAAAATTTCTTAAAAGTACGATGATGGTTAGATAAAATCATATTTATCTATTGACATATTCAGGCTCTTTAGATTTAATTTAATTCAATAACAAAACAATACCGCCCGGGACGGCAAGAATGAAGCGGGCCTTGGCGGGGCAGCGGATCGCAAAAGCGGAGGGGTAAAGATGCGGACGATCAAGGGACCAGCCATATTTTTCGCGCAATTCGCGGGCGATGATGCGCCGTTCAACAGCCTGGACAGCATTTGCGCCTGGGCCGCGGGTCTAGGCTACAAAGGCGTGCAGATCCCGTCCTGGGATGACCGCCTGATCGATCTGGGCCAGGCAGCGGAAAGCAAGGCCTACTGCGAGGATATCCAGGCCACCCTGGACAAACATGGCCTGGCCGTGACCGAGCTGTCGACCCATCTGCAGGGCCAGTTGGTCGCGGTGCATCCGGCCTACGACGAAGCCTTTGACGGTTTTGCGGCTCCGGAAGTGCAGGGTAACCCGGCGGCGCGGCAGGCCTGGGCCGTGGATCAGATGCTGAAGGCTGCTAAGGCGTCTGAAAATCTTGGCCTGACGGACCATGCCACTTTCTCCGGCGCCCTGGCCTGGCCGTTCCTCTATCCCTGGCCGCAGCGTCCCGCCGGTTTGGTGGAAACCGCCTTTGATGAACTGGCGGCGCGCTGGACACCGATCCTGAATGCCTTTGACGAGGCCGGCGTCAACGTCTGCTATGAAATCCATCCTGGTGAGGACCTGCACGACGGCGTCACCTTCGAAATGTTCCTGGAGCGGGTGAACAATCATCCCCGCTGCAACATCCTCTACGACCCCAGCCATTTCGTCTTGCAGCAACTGGATTATCTCAGCTTCATCGACATCTATCACGAGCGCATCAAGATGTTTCACGTCAAGGATGCGGAGTTCAATCCCACGGGCCGTCAGGGTGTCTATTCCGGCTTTCAGTCCTGGACCGACCGGGCCGGGCGCTTCCGTTCCCTGGGCGATGGCCAGGTAGACTTCTCGGGTATATTCTCAAAGCTCGCCGCCCACGATTTCGCGGGCTGGGCCGTGCTGGAGTGGGAATGCTGCCTTAAGCACCCAGAGGACGGCGCCGCCGAGGGCGCGCCCTTCATCTCCGATCACATCATCCGGGTCACCGAAAAGGCTTTCGATGACTTCGCCGACGGCGGCAGTGATGAAGCTGCCAACCGCCGCATGCTCGGCATCGCCTGAGGAGCGGGATGATGGCTGGTATGGAAACCCTTGGCCGGCGCTTGCGCCTTGGCATGGTCGGCGGCGGCCGCGACGCCTTCATCGGCGGTGTGCACCGTATCGCGGCCCGAATTGATGACCGCTATGAACTGGTAGCCGGTGCCTTGTCGTCCAGCCCGGAAAAGGCCAAGGCCTCCGGTGCCGATTTGTTGCTGGCGGAAGACCGGGCCTATGGCTCCTATGAAGAGATGGCGGCGGCCGAGGCCGGGCGCGACGACGGTATCGACGCGGTCGCCATTGTAACGCCTAACCATGCCCATTTCGGCCCGGCCAAGGCGTTTCTGGATGCCGGCATCCATGTCATCTGCGACAAACCTCTGACCACCACACTGGAAGACGCCGAGGCCCTACAGGCCGCGGTTGCAAGCAGCGGTTTGGTGTTTGGGCTGACCCATAATTACACCGGTTATCCCCTGGTCCGTCATGCCCGCGAGATGGTTGCGGCGGGCGAATTGGGCCGTATCCGGGTGATTCAGGCCGAATATCCGCAAGACTGGCTTTCCACCCGTTTGGAAGACGATGGCGTGAAGCAGGCGGAATGGCGCACCGATCCCTCCCGCAGCGGCCCCGCCGGCAGTGTCGGCGACATCGGCAACCACGCCTACAACCTGGCCCGCTTTATCACCGGGCTGGAATTGGACGAGATCGCCGCCGATCTGCACACCTTCGTCGACGGCCGGGCCCTGGACGACAATGCCCACATGATGCTGCGCTTCGCGGGTGGCGCGAAAGGCATGCTCTGGTCCAGCCAGGTGGCGCCCGGCAACGAAAATGCCTTGCGCATCCGTATTTACGGAGAAAAAGGCGGCCTCACTTGGGACCAGGAAAACCCCAATCTCTTGACCCACTCTCCCCTGGGCGAAGCCCCCAGGATCCTGCGCCGGGGCGGACCCGGCCTGGGTGCCGCGGCCGAGCACGCCAGCCGCATTCCTCCCGGACATCCAGAAGGCTATCTGGAGGGCTTCGCCACTCTTTATTCCGATCTGGCGGATCAGATCAGCGCCCGCATCGTTGGCGGCGACGCCGATCCGTTGGCCATGACTGTCCCAACAGTGGCCGACGGCGTCGATGGGGTGCGCTTCATCACCCGGGCCGTGGAGTCGAGCCGCGCCGGTGGCGGCTGGCTGCGGTTCTAGGGGCGCGCAAATCATGGCAAACGGCGCGATATACCCCAGCCTCCGCGACCGGGTGGTGTTCGTCTCGGGCGGTGCCTCGGGCATCGGTGCGGCCATTGTGGAGCAGTTCTGCGAACAAGGCGCAAAGGTCAGTTTTGTTGATATCGACGAAGACGCCGGCGAAGCCCTGGCCGGCGGCATCGCCGCCCGCGATCTGCCGCGGCCGCGTTTTTTGGCTTGCGACCTGAAGGATGTCGAAGCATTGCAGAATGCCATCGGCCAAGTCATTACGGCTGATGGCCCCATTACCGCCCTGATCAACAACGCCGCCAACGATGAACGGCACAGCATCGACGATGTGACGCCGGAGTATTTCGACGACCGTATCGCGGTCAATCTGCGGCATCAGTTCTTCGCCACCCAGGCCGTGCATGGCCCCATGGCGGAAGCCGGCGGCGGCGCCATCGTCAATATCGGATCGGTGACCTGGCTGATCGGCCAGGGCGGCATGCCTTGCTATTCCGCATCCAAGGCCGCTATCGCCGGCCTGACCCGATCGCTCGCGCGGGACCTCGGGCCAAAGAACATCCGCGTCAATTCCGTGCTGCCCGGCTGGATCATGACCAAGCGCCAGATCGACAACTGGTTGACGTCCGAGGGCGAGCAGGAATTGCTGACCCGGCAATGCCTGAAGCGGCCCCTGCAGCCGGAGGATCTGGCCAGGGTGGTGCTGTTCTTTGCCGCCGATGACAGCGGCATTTGCACCAACCAAAACTATATCGCCGATGGAGGCTGGGTGTAGCTCCCATGACGCATGTCCGCTGCATATGGGATGCCGGCGCCAGCCTGGGCGAGGGGCCCGTGTGGGTGGCGCGTGAGGGCGCCCTGTACTGGGTCGATATCAAGGGCGGCCGGATACACCGCCTTTCGCCGGCATCCGGCTGGCGCAGCTCCTGGGCCTCGGCCGTGCAACCCTGCAGTCTGGCACCCGCCGCTGACGGCACTTTCATCGGCGCCTTTCGCAATGGCTTCGCCAAGGTCTCTCTGGGCGATGGCGAAATGGCATTGCACCCCATTGCCGATCCTGAATCCGATCGTCCCGGCAACCGTTTCAATGACGGCAAGGTCGATGGCAAGGGCCGCTTCTGGGCCGGCACCATGGACGACAATGAACAGGATCCGTCCGGCGTCCTATATCGCCTCGATCCCGACTTGAGCTGGACAAAACACGACGAAGGCTATGTGGTCAGCAATGGCCCGGCCTTCAGCCCCGATGGCCGCACGCTTTATCATACTGATACCTTTGCCGGCCTGATCCATGCCTTTGATCTGGCCGAAGACGGCAGCCTG
>JASLLM010000248.1 GCA_030747035.1 Alphaproteobacteria bacterium
GGGATTGTTCGGTCGGCAGCATGATCTTCATCAACTGCCGGCGCAACAGCGGCTTGTTGATAATGATTTCCTCGAACGCACTGCGGTTATGGGCCACTTCCATGGCCTCGTTGTAGGCCCGGCGCATCATGGCGGCGGCGCGGGCACCGTGGGAGAGGCGGGACAGGGCCACCTGGTCCATCATCATCTTCAGGCCGCGGTTTTTGCCGGTACCAACCTCGCCCAGGGCGTAGGCCACGGCGCCGTCGAAGACGATCTCGCCCGAGGCCATGGAGCGGCTGCCCAGCTTGTCCTTCAGACGGATGATCCGGTATTTGTTGCGTTTGCCGTTGTCCAGGGTGCGCGGCATGGCGAACAGGGCGATGCCGTTGTTGCCTTCCGGCGCGCCCTTGGGCCGGGCCAGCAGCATGGCCACATCGCCGTCGGCGCAGGAACAGAACCATTTTTCGCCATACAGGCGCCACTGGCCATCCTCGAAACGGGCCTCGAGATTGATATTTGAAACGTCGGAGCCGCCCGTGCGCTCGGTCATGAACTGGGCGCCCTTTAGGATCTCGTTCTTGTCCAGGCTGACCAGACGGTCGAACAGCTTTTCCTTCAACGCCTCGTCACCGTGCAGGCCGATCATGGTGGCGGTGGTTTCCGTCGCCGAGATCGGGCAGAGCTGGGAAAATTCCGATTGGCCGAACAGGTATTGAAAGACGAACTTGGCACCGTGGGGGATTTTCTCCGGCCAGCCGAACATGCCCGGTTTGTGCACCATGCGGTGAAAGCCAAACTGGTGAAAGGCCACGTCCTCCATGTTGCGGTAGGCGGGATGGAATTCCAACCGGTCCTCGAACTGGCCGCGCGGGCCGCGGTCGTGCAGGATCGGTGTGTGCCGGTCCGCCAGGCGCGACCAGTCATCAATTTCGTTGCCGGCCAGTTCGCCAAGGCGCTGGAAGTGGGGCGTCAAATGCGCCCGCAAATCGTCGGGCAAATAGATCTTGATGACGTCCTGCAGGCTCTTGTCGATGTCGAAGAAGTTCTTGCCATTGCAGTCGGGCGCAACCCATTCGTCGAGTTCCGTGTTATCGGCAAACATGTGATTGCTCAGGATATTCATTTCCGGGCTCCTTCTGGCGTCGCAACAGCGTGGGCGGATGAATTGAGGGTTGCAGCATGGGCAGGAATGGCTTGCCGGGCAAACGAATATTTGACACTGTATAGGTGAGTTTTTCTCACTCAATGTAGGCTTTGCCATGCGCCATCTGCCCACCATGTCCGCGCTCAAGGCGTTCGAGGCCGCCGGCCGCCACGGCAGCTTTCTGGACGCGGCGGCGGAATTGAACCTCACACCCGGTGCGATCAGCCGGCAAATCCGCAATTTGGAGGAGTTTTTAGGCAAAAAGCTGTTTGAGCGCCGGCACAAACAGGTCCATCTGACGGCCCTGGGGCGGGACTATCTGGCGGAAATCAAGGGACCGCTGGGGCGCCTCGCCGATGCCTCCCAGCGCATCAGGGAGTTGGATCAAAACTCAACCATATCCATCTGCGCCTACCCCACGATCGCGATCCGCTGGCTGATCCCCCGCTGGGGCGCCCTGTATGATCGCAATCCTAATGTTGATATCCGTCTGACAACCTCGCTCAATGTGGCGGAATTCGGCAGCAACGACTATGACCTGACCATTCAGGTCCAGGGCGACGAGGCCGCGCGAGACGGTTTTAGCGTCGAAAAACTGCTGGATGTCGACACCTTTCCCGTCTGTGCCCCGGCCCTGGCGGAAACCATCCATGAACCGGGGGATTTAGCCGGGCAAACCCTGTTGCACGCGGCACCCAGGCTGACCGATTGGCGGCAGTGGCTGGATTTCGCCGGCGTGGACCAGGTCGACGCCGACGGCGGCCTCAACTTTGAAAGCACCAACCTGGCCATTCACGCGGCGATTGAGGGGCTTGGCATCGCCATTGGCATCGAAGCCTTGATCCAGGATGAATTGGCGAACGGGCAGTTGGTCTGCCCCTTTGATATCAAGCGCCGCTCGCACCACCCGATCCAATTGGTCTATCCGACTTCGAAGGCAGCGGACCCGCTGTTTCAGTCGATCAAGGACTGGCTGCACCACGAAGCGGAAAAAACGCAGGCCACGAATTTGCAGCAACACACCGGCTGATCGACAACCATTCCCGGAGAGTCCACCGCACGGCACACGCGCAGGGCGCCATTGTGTAATACTTTGTTTACCATATTCGCGGAAGATAAATTGGTGAAACAAAGCCGCTGATCGCCAGGCAAACGGAAAGCACAGGCTGGCGGTACGGCTTGATGGGCGTAACCGAAGAAATTCAGAGCAAACGGCGCGATTGAATTTTCGCAAGGTTTGAGGGCAACGGGTCAGCAAGCAGTGGCTATAGGATTAGGCGTCATGCCCAGCATGAGAAAACTGTTCTCCATCTCGGACGAGACACGTCCGAGGCAGAGATTTATCGATGCAATCGACCTTGGCCCCGCAAGCAGCGACAGTCCCGAAACCGAGAACATCAGGCTTCGGCGGCGCGTCGCGGAACTGGAGGCGGCGCTGGCCGCCGCGGGCGAACCAGTAGGGCCGGACTATCTTGCAAGCAGGTTGGTTAGCTATCTCGAAGCCTGCCCGATCGGCATAGCAATCCTGGCGGAAGATGTCGGGAAGCGTCTTTTCGTAAATTCAGCACTGGTGACAATGCTGGGGTCGGGCACGCGGCAGGATTTACTGCGCAATAATTTCAAGGAAACCTGGGTGGATCATGACCTCATGTACGAGGCCTGGTCGGAATTGCAACAAAACAAGGTATTGGTGAATTTCGAGGCAGAGCGTGTACGCGGCGATGGTTCCCGCTGGTGGGTCCTCATTAATGGCCAAGCGATAACCTTCGAAGGCCAGGACGCGACGATTGTCTGGCACATTGACATCACCGCGCGCAAGAACGCCGAGGATGCCCGGCGGGAATCGGAAAATCGGTTCAGGGAAGCGGTGGATAGCCTGACGGACGCCTTTGCCCTATTCGACCCGGATGACAAGTTGATCTTTTGCAATCGCATGTTCCGGGAATTGAACCCGGGACTAGCCGTCAATATCCGGCCGGGCATGACGTTCGAGGACATGTTGCGGGACAACATCAACAACAACCGCATTATTGAAGCCCTTGGGCGGGAGGAGGCCTACTTCCGCGAACGCATGGATCAACACCGCGCACCACCCGACGAAGCCGTCCTATCACAGCGGGCCAATGGGCAATGGTTGCTGTTGCGGGAGAAACGTGCGCCCGACGGTGCCACCTATCTGGTCAACACGGACGTCACGGAGCTAAAGGCCCGAGAGGACGCCCTGCGCGAGGAAAAGGAACGGGCCGAACAGGCCAACGGCTCCAAATCGCAATTCCTGGCCACCATGAGCCACGAATTGCGCACGCCGTTGAACGCCATCATCGGGTTTTCCGATATTCTGCGGCAGGAGATGTTCGGCGCCATCGGCGATGCCCGTTACCGGGACTATGCCGACGACATATTGTCCAGCGGGCAGCACCTTTTGGATCTGATCAACGACGTCCTTGATCTCTCGCGCATCGAAGCGGGACAGTACGAGTTGAACCTTGGCGAAGTGGATATCGCCGAGATCGTGGCTTCGTCTTGTGATGTCCTGAAGGAGACGGCCAAGAACAAGGATCTGCGCATAGACATCTCGATTTTCGGCGATCTACCGATCATTCGCGCCGACATGCGGGCAATGCGGCAAATTCTGCTCAATCTGCTTTCCAACGCAGTCAAGTTCACGCCCGAGGGCGGCGAAGTGCATGTGCGCGCCGCGCTGGACGGCCAGGGTGGTGTCTGTATTACAGTGGCCGATACCGGCATCGGCATCGCCCAGGAAGATTTGCAGACGATACTTTTGCCGTTCTCCCAAGTGGGCAGCGAAGTACTCGCGAACGAGGGGGGAACGGGACTTGGGCTGTCCATCGTTGACTCGTTGGTCGAATTGCAAGGCGGCAGCCTGGAAATCGAGAGCAGAATCGGGGAAGGTACCCAGGTTACCGTGCGATTCCCCAGTTCCTGCGTGCTTCAAGAGCACGCCCTGAGCGCCTGAATATCTCTGGCGCCCCGGCGGTAGTTTTGCCTCGACCGCTTAACCCTTCTTCAGCAAATTCTTGAACTGCCTGGGATCACGCACCGCCCCATGGGCCGCGCTGCGGGCCAGCAGGGCGTAGGATTCCAGGGCCCGGCTGACCGTGCGTTCGCGCATGGTGGGCAGCCAGGCGTCATCGCCGCGGGCCTCCATAGCGGCCTGGCGGCGGGCCATTTCGTCAGCTTCGATATCAAGCGCGATGGACCGGTTGGGGATATCAATGCTGATCTGGTCGCCTTCCTCGACCAGGGCGATGGGGCCGCCCTCGGCCGCTTCCGGCGAAATATGGCCAATGGAAAGTCCCGAGGTGGCGCCGGAAAAGCGTCCATCGGTAATGAGGGCGCATTTTTCCGCCAGGCCCATGGATTTCATTAACCCGGTGACCCGCAGCATCTCCTGCATGCCAGGCCCGCCCTTGGGGCCTTCGTAGCGGATCACCACCACATGGCCCGGCTGGATCTGACCGGTGCGGATGCCGGCGGCGGCCTTGTTCTCGCTCTCGAAAATGATCGCAGGCCCGGTGAAGCTCAACATATCCCGCGGCACGCCGGCGCTTTTGACGATGCAGCCGTCCGCCGCCAGATTGCCGTACAGCACCGCCAGGCCGCCATCGGCGCTGTAGGCATGTTCTACATCGCGGATACAGCCGGCTTCCCGGTCGCGGTCAAGATCATCGTAATAGCTGTCCTGGCTAAAAGCGGCGATGGAGCGGATGCGTCCCGGCGCGGCACGGTAGAAATCTTGTACATCCTCGTTGTTGGTGCGCCGGATATCCCACATGGCCAGGGTATCTTCCAGGCTGTCGCCGAGAATATTGCGCACATCCATGTGCAGCAGATCCTCCCGCGCCAATTCACCCATGATCGCCATGATGCCGCCGGCCCGGTGCACATCCTCCATATGCACGTTTTGG
>JASLLM010000249.1 GCA_030747035.1 Alphaproteobacteria bacterium
CCTCGGTCATGCCCGTGGTGTTGATGAAATTGACGATGTCGGATTCCGTCACCGTGCGCCCGATGGTCTTGAACTGGCGGCCGATGGGCAGATCCTCGTAGAAAAAGCCCAGGCCGACGGTCTCCATGTTGTCCATTATTCTGTCCCTAGTTCTGTTCTAGCTTCGGCCAATGAGATTGTTGGCGATGATGTTGCGTTGAATCTGGTTGGTGCCCTCGACGATCTGCAGCACCTTGGCGTCGCGAAAATAGCGGTTGATGGGATAGTCGTTGGAGATGCCGGAGGCGCCGAACAACTGCACCGCATCCGTGGCCACCGCCATTGCCGTGTCCGTGGCCTGGGCCTTGGCGATGGCGGAGGCCTGGGAGAGCTCCTGTCCCGTGATGCCGTCGTCCACCATGGCGGCGGCCCGGTAGACCAGTCCCCGCGCCGCCTCGATCTGGATCGCCATGTCGGCGATCATCCAGCGCACGCCCTGATAGTTGCTGACCTGCTGGCCAAAGGTTTGCCGCTCGCGCACGAAATCGATGGCCAGCTCCATCGCCCCCTGGGCCAGGCCAACGCCGCGGGCGCCAATGATCGGCCGGGTCTTGTTGAAGGCTTCCATGACGATCTTGAAGCCCAGACCTTCCGGGCCCAGGCGGTCTTCCTCGGCGACGGAAACATCGTCCAGGAACAACGGGCAGGAGGGCACGCCACGGGCGCCCATCTTGCTCTCCGGCGGGCCGATGGTGAAGCCCGGCGCATCGTGCTGGACAATGAAGAGGTTGATGGCGCCGCGCTTGGGCGCCTCATCGCCCCGATCAACCACCTTCGCGGCGACCAGAACGAAATCGGAGACGGAGGAATTGGTGCACCAGATCTTGGCGCCGTTCAACTGGTAGCCGCCATCCACCCGCACCGCCCTGGTGTTGATGCCGGCAACGTCGGAGCCGCTGTGCGCTTCCGTGGTGGAAAAGGCGGCGCGCAAGGTGCCATCCGCCAGGCCAGGCAGCAGGCGCTTTTTCTGCGCCTCGCTGCCGCCGGCCAGAATGGCGCTGAACGGGGTCCACTGCACCACCAGCAAATAGGCGGTGTTGTAGCAAACCCGGCAAAGCTCCTCCACCGCCAGGCAGGCCGCCAGCATGCTGTTGGAACCGCCGTATTCGCTGGGGAAGGGCAGGGTAAAGAGGCCCAGATCGCACAGCAGGTCGAACATGTCCTGGGGGTAGGCGGCGCTGGCATCAATTTCGGCGGCGCGGGGCGCGACCTTCTCCCGCGCCACGCGGCGGATGGTGTCTTGAACCTGACGTTGCTCGTCAGTAAGCGAAAATGACATCAAAGTACCTTACGCTGCCAACATACCGGGCTTCCACTGTAGCAGAGCTGGAGGGAGGGCCAAGGGCATACAGGAGTCAGATTGGCGCTCACCGTGGTGCGTCGACGCTAGTGGCGTGGATCCCCGCTTTCGCGGGAATGACGGAGGTATTGGATGCGAGGAATATGTCGTTCCCGCGAAAGCGGGAACCCATGTTCGAGACTGACGGGGTGATCCGGTGCGCAAGGATTTACACGATCCCGTCGGTAATCATCGTTGGATGTCGCCGTAGAGGTCCCGCCATTCAGGGTTCTGCCCTTCGATGGCGTCGATCTTCCAACGCCGGCGCCATTTCTTCATCGCCTTTTCGCGGGCGATGGCGGCTTCGATATCGTCAAAAGCCTCAATATAGACCAGTCGATTGACGCCGTGCTTTCCGGTGAAGCCATCGACAAGCCCCTCGCGATGCTGCCAGATACGTTGCGCGAGGTTGGAGGTCACGCCGATATACAGCGTGCCGCCGCGTTGGCTGGAAAGAAGGTAAACGTAGCCGGGCTTGGGCATGATGCAAGTCTAACGTGATAGTCGCGATTTGTCGTTCCCGCGAAGGCGGGAACCCATGCCTGAGATTTGCTGTGTGATCAGTGGTGGCGGGATGGGCGCGCGCGGGCTCCAGTGCGGTCGGTATTGCGACCACCGTGTTGCATCACCGTTGGAGGCATGGATTCCCGCGTACGCGGGAATGACACCTATCCTTTATTGACATCTTTCCTCTACGGCAGGATGCCCCAACGGGTGGCGGGCACGGGGGCTTCGGCGCGGTGGGTCAGGGCCCGTTCCAGGGCCTGGATCAGGCGGGGCCGGGTCGCCGCGGGCTCGATGATATCATCGATCTTCATCTGCTCGGCGGCGGGAAAGGCACCACACAGGGCGCCCAGTTCCGCTTCCAGCCGGGCCTGTTCCGCCGCCGGATCATCGGAAGCCTCCAAGAGGGCGCGGTAGGCGGCCTGGATGCCGCTATCCAGGGGAATGGCGTTGAAATCGGCGCTGGGCCAGGCCAGGGTTGTCGACTGCCCCGCGCCCAGACCGCCCATGGCGGCGGCGCCATAGCCGAAGCCCTTGTGGATGGTCAGGGTCAACAGGGGCACCCGGGCGAAGGCAAAGGAATGCGCGATGGTCATGCCGGCGCGCAGGGCGCCTTCCCTCTCCGACTGCGGCCCGGTCATCACGCCTGGCGTATCCATCAGGAAGATAATCGGCAGATGAAAGGCGTTGCACAGATCCATGAAGTGGCGGTGCTTGGCGCCGGCGGCGGCGGTGATGGCGCCGGCCATGACCTTGGGCTGATTGGCGATGATGCCTACCGCATGGCCGTTCATGCGGGCCAGGCCGGTGATCATCATCTTGGCAAAGAGAGGCTTGATCTCGAAAAAACTGTCCCGGTCCACCACCCGATCGATGATCCGCATCATATCGTAGGGCCGGCGGCGGTTCTCGGGCAGAGCAGCGGCCAGGTCCTCGTCCCGGCGGTCGGGGCTGTCGTCGGGCTCCAGGTACGGGGGATATTGATAGGTGTTGGTCGGCATGTAGGAGAGATAGCGGCGGATCTGCCGGATGGCGTCCGCATCATCCTTGGCCGGGTTGTCGGCCACGCCGGAGACGCGGCAATGCAGATCGCTGCCGCCCAACTCTTCCTTGGAGACATCCTCGCCGGTGCCCATCTTGACCAGGGGCGGTCCGCCGGCGGCTAGCATGGCGGTGCCCTCGACCATGACAATGAATTCCATCATCGCCGGCAGCAGGGAACTATCGCCGGCACAAGGGCCCAGCACACCGGCAATCTGCGGCGTCACGCCGGATAGCTTGGCCACATCCATGAAATGATGCATGGGCGCCAGCCCCTCGCCGATGAACTCGTCCGTCCGGGCGCCGGCGCCGTCGAACAGCCAGACGATGGGCAGCTTGTCCCGCTGCGCCAGCTCGAGCATGCGGGTCTTTTTGAGAAAATTGTTGATACCGAGGGAGCCGCCCAGAATGGTGAAATCCTCCGCCACCACGGCCGCCTGGCGGCCATCGATTTTGCCAAAGCCGGTGACGACGCCGTCGGCCGGCGTCTGTTTGTCTGGAATGGTGGTGACGGGGGTATGGACATGCGTAGCCAGCTGCCCCAATTCCTCGAAGCTGCCGTCATCGAACAGCAGATCGACCCGCTCCCGCGCCGTCAGCTTACCCAGATTGTGCTGCCGGGCCACGCGTTTGGCGCCGCCATGTTCCAGGGAGGCGGCCTGGCGTTGTTGCAATTCCGCGATCAGATCGTCCATTCGGGGGCCCTCGTGCCACGCTTACAGTATTTTTCTCCCGCCCATGGTGCCCGCCCGCTGGCTCCAGGGCAAGGCAAACCGGTCTGCCGCCGCCCCACTGCACCCTTGTCATGGGATTGCAGGCGAACTAACTGTTACTTCGAGGGGCGGCGTCCTTTTTTGGGGGATAACGGGCGATGTACACGGCGACAACGCGGGAGATCACGGTGCGGGTGGAGCCGCAGTACCTGGCCGAGCAGTCGGACCCGGCGGCGGATCAATATTTCTGGCTCTACACCATTAGCATCGAAAACGGCGGTAGCGAGACCGTGCAATTGCTGAACCGGCACTGGATCATAACCAACGCCCTGGGCCATGTGGAGGAAGTACGGGGCCCCGGCGTGGTCGGGGAGCAGCCGGTGTTGAGCCCGGGCGAAAGCTTCCAATACACGTCCGGCTGTCCGCTCAAGACGCCGTCGGGGGTGATGGTGGGAAGCTACGAGATGACCGCGACCGACGGTGCGAATTTCGATATCGACATTCCGGCCTTTTCCCTGGACAGCCCGTTCCAGCCTCGGCAGTTGAACTAGTTATTGTCGCTCACGCTAATGCGCCAAGGCGCAGCGCTCCGCGAGGGCGGCGCATTAGCGCCGGGCCGCCGTCGCGGCCTAGCATAGACAGTCCAGAATCAAAACCGGCTTAGCTCCGCTTGACCACCTGGACCGCTTCGAAACCCTCGAACTGGGGCGGGCCGAGGTAGAGGCTCTTCTGCCCCTCGCTTCTGTTCCCGGCGTTGGCGTGGGCCTTGCGGAAGGCTTCCGATTTGGTCCAGGCTTCGAAGTCCCCATGGCTCCGCCACAGGGTGTGGGAGGCGTAGAGGGTGTGATCCTCCGCCTCCGGCCCGCGCAACAGGTGAAACTCGATAAAGCCCGGAACCGTGCCCAGGTGGGTGTCCCGTTCGGCCCAGACGCGTTCAAAATCCGCTTCCGCGCCCTTTGCGACGCGAAAACGGTTCATGGCGATATACATCTATTTTCCCCCACTCAAGCTTCCCTTGCCCCCACTTGAGCTTTCATGCACGCCTAACCTTCCATTATGGCGACGTCCTGGCCTTCGGTGATCGCATCGCCTTCCTGGACCAGAATTTCCTTCAAAGTGCCGTCGGACGGGGCCACCACGGGAATCTCCATCTTCATGGATTCCAATACAATGATGGTGTCTTCTTCTTCCAGGGCGTCGCCCACGCTGGCCTCGATCGCCCAAACCTTGCCGGTAATCTCTGACTGAACCTTAATATCCGCCACAATCGTCTCCTCGGAAATGTACGGGGCCGATCCTACCCACCGGGGCAAAAAAGGCAATGCGCCTTTGCCCGAAATGGTCGTGTCATTTGATCGATTCCCCATCCCCGGGTCCCGGCAGCCG
>JASLLM010000024.1 GCA_030747035.1 Alphaproteobacteria bacterium
CCATGGCCGGCGGTCTGGGCTATGCCTCCGGCATCACCGACGGCACCGTGGTGGCCATGTTGGGCGTGGACGATTGGCGGGTGCATCTGCCGGTTAAGCACGGCGATACCATCCACGTGGTGCAAAAGGTCACCTTCAAGCGGGAAACCTCCAAACCTGACATGGGCATCGTCTCGTTCGACCGCGAGATCCGCAATCAGCGCGACGAAGTGGTGCAATCCGCCAAGGCCACGAACATGTTCTGGCGGCGGCCGGCGCAAAACGGGGATAGCATGCGAGACTGGGGCGGGTAAAGCGTCGTCCTACCCGTTGGCCATGGTGTCACCGTTTTACGAGCGGTGCCTTGTCAAAGCTATCTTGAAGGGAAGGAAACTGGGTAATGTGTTCCCGGAACTCCATTCCAGAACTCGGGTATGTGTCCGTCTGGAACACCGTGGAGTAGGTGGATGACAAGACTCAATAAATCGGAGTGCCTAGAATGGGCCTTTGGCAACCTCATGGACAATGCAACCAGGGGAAAGGTCGCTGAATTCGTCGTAGCAAAGGCCCTGGATGTAGCGAAGGGGCAACGCGTTGAATGGGAATATGCAGATCTCCATTATGCGGAGCTAGCCATTGAAGTGAAATCTTCGGGATACCTGCAGACGTGGCATCAATCCGCGCCATCGCGGATCGTTTTTGATATTGCGCCACGATCGGAGAAATGGGACCCGAAAACCAATATTGTTTCAAAACTCCCCAAGCCTCGGCGGCTGGCAGATGCGTACGTCTTCTGTCTTTTCAAAGAGCAAGACCCCATCGAGGCCGACCCGCTGGATACCGACCAATGGCAATTCTATGTCGCCAGCACCCGCAAACTAGATGAACACTTTGGGTCCCAAAAGAGCGCAGCACTATCGACTGTTCAGCCGGTTTGCGAAGCAACTTCTTTCCTCGGCATTCGCGCCGCGATTGATTCTATACGCCATTCCTAACAACGGACCGCAAGTGTGGAAAACGACAAGAGCGCTTCATAGATTTGGTGCAACCGATCGAGAATTATGTTTTCCCTTGGGATAAATTCATCGCCAGATCTGGCTTGCTGGCAAAACCGGCTGGCGCGGATTGCTGCTGATCCAGGTGGGGCTTTCATCCGGGTCGGTGGCGTCGTCCAGGGCGCCGCCAAGCATGGTAACCACCGTCGCGGCAACCAATGGCGCGATTCGGGCGAAAATGCCCTAAATCGCCTTGCAATGGCCGCTGTTTCCGTCTATTGAGCGCCCGACTTAACTTGAAATCGCACGCGGGCTTGCGTCGGTGGGAGAGACAGACCCCATTGGTGCTCCGGTGTCCGGCAACGGATGGACGCCCGCGGAGGCATAACCGGAGAAGACAATGACTCTTTCGGACGTCCCGACATTTACCATGCGTCAGCTTTTGGAAGCCGGCGTTCATTTCGGCCATCAGACCCATCGCTGGAACCCCAAGATGGCCCAGTTCATCTATGGTTCGCGCAACAACATCCACATCATGGACCTGCGGGAAACCGCGCCCATGCTGCAGCGGGCCCTGGTCCGGGTGCGTGACGAGGTTTCCCGCGGCGGCCGGGTGCTGTTCGTCGGCACCAAGCGCCAGGCCTCCGGTCCCCTGACCGACGCGGCCAAGGCCTGCGGCCAGTATTACGTCAACCACCGCTGGCTGGGCGGCATGCTGACCAACTGGCGGACAATCTCCAACTCCATCAAGCGTCTGCGGGTGCTGGAAGATCAACTGGCGGAAGAAAGCAGCGGCCTGACCAAGAAGGAGCTGTTGCAGCTGACCCGGGAGCGGGACAAGCTGGAGCGGGCCCTGGGCGGCATCAAGGAAATGGGCGGCCTGCCGGCGGTAATGTTCGTGATCGACACCAACAAGGAAGAGATCGCCATCCAGGAGGCCAAGAAGCTCAACATCCCCGTCATTGCCGTGGTCGATTCCAACTGCGACCCCGATCTGATCGACTTCCCCATTCCCGGCAACGATGACGCGGCGCGGGCCATTTCGCTTTATCTGGATCTAATCTCGCGCTCGGTTATTGCCGGACTGCAGCAGGAGCGGCAGTCCGACGGCGAGGACCTGGGCGCGGCGGAAGAGTTGCCGATCGAGGAAGTCGCGGCGGTTGAGGAAGCGGTTGCCGAGGCGGCGGCCCCGGAAGCTGAACCTGAAGCTGAAGCCAAAGCTGAAGCTGAAGCCGAAGCGGCACCGGAAGCCGAGGCAGAAGCAGCACCGGAAGCTGAGGCAGAAGCAGCGCCTGAAGCCGAGGCGGCTCCTGAGCCCGAAGCCGAAGCCAGCGCCGATGCGGAAGCCGAGACGGCATCCGAGACGCCCGCTTCATAATCAAGTTAAACATATAAATATCAACAGTTTACACTGTATATTTCATTTAGGAGATCAACAGTGACACAAGTCTCAGCAGCGATGATCAAAGACCTGCGCGGCAAGACCGGCGCCGGCATGATGGATTGCAAAAAGGCCTTGGAGGAATCCGAGGGCGATATCGAAGCGGCCGTCGATTGGCTGCGTACCAAGGGTCTGGCGGCGGCCGCTAAAAAGGCCGGCCGGGTCGCGGCGGAAGGTCTGGTCGCGGTGCAGGCGGACGGCAACAAGGGCGCCGTCGTTGAAGTGAACAGCGAGACCGATTTTGTCGCCCGCAACGATCAGTTTCAGGATTTCGCCCGCACCTTGGTCGGTTTGGTTCAGGCCAATGGCAATGGCGATCTCGAGGCTCTGCAGGCGGTGCCCTACCCCGGCAGCGAACGCAATGTGGCCGAGGAATTGACCCATATGATCGCGACGATCGGTGAAAACATGTCATTGCGCCGGGCCGATACCCTGTCCGTGGCCGAGGGCGTGGTGGCCAACTATGTCCACTCCGCGGCGGCGCCCGGGTTGGGCCGTATCGGCGTTTTGGTGGCGCTGGAATCATCCGCTGATCAGGCGCAATTGGCGACTCTGGCCAAACAGGTCGCCATGCATGTCGCCGCCGCCTCGCCACAGTCGGTCAGCACCGATGACCTGGACCCGGAAGCGGTGGAGCGGGAGCGCGCTGTTTTGAGCGAGCAGGCCCGCGACAGCGGCAAGCCCGAGGACATCATTGCCAAGATGGTCGAGGGCCGTCTGCGGAAGTTCTACCAGGAAGTGGTCCTGACGGAGCAGACCTGGGTAATCGATGGTGAAAGCAAGGTTGCCGCGGTGCTGGAACAGGCGGGCAAGGATCTTGGTGCGCCGGTCAAGGTTTCCGGCTTCATCAAATATGTGCTCGGCGAGGGCATTGACCGGGAAGAAAGCGATTTCGCCGCCGAGGTTGCCGCACAGGTCTCGGCCTAGGTCAATCCGCGCTTCCGCTACCGGCGGGGCTTTGGCATAATCGGCGTCTAGAATCAACGGGGGAGCCGCTTGTGACAGCGTCCGCGACAGGCAAATCACCCGCGTCAGGAAAATCCGGCGTGGCTGAAGGCGGTGGGAAATTGCGCTATCGCCGGGCCCTGTTGAAAATTTCCGGCGAGGCCCTGATGGGCGACGGAGAATATGGCGTCGATTTCGAAACCGTGCGCCGTATCGCCGAGGACGTCAAACAAGTACACCAACTGGGTGCCGAGGTTTGCCTGGTGATCGGCGGCGGCAATATTTTTCGCGGCATTTCCGGGGCCACCGTGGGTATGGAGCGGGCCAGCGCCGATTACATGGGCATGCTGGCCACAGTGATGAATGCCCTTGCCATGCAAAGTGCGTTGGAGGGCATCGGCCTGCCCACGCGGGTCCTTTCGGCGATCCCCATGGCAACCGTATGTGAGCCCTATATCCGGCGCCGTGCGGTGCGGCACATGGAAAAAGGCCGCATTGTCATCTTCGCCGCCGGCACGGGAAATCCATTTTTCACCACGGACACCACGGCGGCCCTGCGGGCGGCGGAAATGGATTGCGATTGCCTTTTGAAAGGCACTCAGGTCGATGGCGTCTATTCCGCGGACCCGAACAGCAACCCCGATGCCGAACGTTTTGCGCGTCTAAGCTATCACCAGGTGCTGTCCCGTGACTTGAAGGTCATGGACGCGGCCGCCATTTCACTTGCACGAGAGAACGCGATCCCTATCCTGGTGTTCTCGATACATAACGACGGCGCGTTTGCCCAGGTACTGCAGGGAAAAGGCACATGCACCGTAATTGATGAAGGTGATTGACGAGGGAGAGTGAAAGGTGGCGGATCCTGACCTGGACGATCTTGAAAGACGCATGAAAGGCGCTGTTGAGGCGTTGCGGCACGAATTCGCGGGCCTGCGTACGGGACGCGCCTCGATCGGGCTGTTGGAACCGGTGATGGTGGATGTCTATGGCGCGCAGATGCCCTTGAATCAGGTCGGCACCATCGGGGTGCCGGAGCCGCGCATGCTGACGGTGCAGGTCTGGGATAAATCGGCGGTATCGTCGGTGGAAAAGGCGATCCGTTCCGCCGGTCTTGGCCTGAACCCGGCGGCGGACGGTCAGCTGGTGCGGGTTCCAATCCCGGAATTGACGGAGGAGAGGCGTATTGAAATGGGTAAGATAGCCCATAAATATGCCGAACAGGCCCGCGTCGCGGTGCGCAACGTCCGCCGTGACGGCATGGAAACCCTGAAAAAGATGGAAAAAGACGGCGAACTCAACGAGGACGACCACCATCTGTGGAGCGACGAAGTACAGCAGTTGACCGACCAGACAATCGCCAGAATTGACGAGGTCCTGGCGACGAAAGATGAAGAGATCAAGCAGGTCTAGCAGGAATTTGATGTCTACCGAAGCCTCGCTCAAGGCGGAAACACCGCCGCCGCCGCAACATGTTGCCATCATAATGGATGGCAATGGACGTTGGGCCAAGGCCCGCGGTCTACCCCGCGTGGCTGGACACCAGCGTGGCGTGGATGCCCTGCGTGGCGTGGTCGAGGCGGGCCAGGAAATGGGCATCGACTATCTCACCCTCTATGCCTTTTCCTCGGAGAATTGGAAGCGGCCGCCGAGCGAGGTTGATGACCTGATGGGCCTGTTGCGCCTGTATTTGCGGCGCGAACTGCGGGAATTGCACCGCAACGGCGTGCGTATCCGGTTTATCGGCGAATGGCGCCGCCTGGCCGCCGATATTGTCAAATTGATCGAGGATGCGGAACGGACCACGGCCGATAACACCGGCTTGACCCTGGTAATCGCCGTCAACTACGGTAGCCATAGCGAAATCGTCGAGGCCAGCCGACAGATCGCCGTGGCGGTGTCGGATGGCCGAATGAGCGCCGATGATATCGACGAGACGACATTTGCCGCGCATCTTCACACTGACGGCATCCCCGATCCCGATCTGGTCATCCGGACCAGCGGCGAGCAGCGCCTGAGTAATTTTCTGCTCTGGCAGGCCTGCTATGCAGAATTGGTCTTCATGAATGTGCTATGGCCCGATTTCAACAAGCGCAGCCTGGAGCAGGCCGTTGACGAATACCACCGCCGCGAACGCCGGTATGGCGCAACCAGCGGCTGATCCGATTTCCTCTTCGCTGCGGACTCGGGTTTTGTCGGCCCGGGTGTTGTTGCCGGTGGTTCTGGTGCTGCTCTATTTCGGCGGTCTGGGCTTTGCCCTGCTGCTGGCTCTGGCGGCGGTCCTGATGGCGGCGGAATGGGACCGTTTGACAGGCGGCGTGCCGGTGGCCGCCATGGGTGGTGCAAATATTTCGTTGCCTGGCTTGGCCTTGGCGCTGTCGCTGTTGCTGGTCTTGTTTCTTGGTTATCGCGGCCATGCCGGTTGGGCCCTGGCGATGCTGGTACCCTTGGCGCTGATCCTCGCGCTGCTAAGCCGTTTGCTCCGGCGGCATCTGGTTTGGCCGGTGCTTGGCCTGTTCTGGCTGGGTTTGCCTTGTTTGGCCTTGTTGTGGCTGCGTTGCGGGGATTCCGGTCTGTTGGCGGTTTCATGGCTGTTCCTGGCGGTCTGGTGCTGTGACACCGGAGCCTATTTTGCTGGCCGTGGTATCGGCGGGCCGAAGCTGGCGCCAAGGATCAGCCCAAAGAAAACCTGGTCGGGGTTGTTAGGCGGAATGCTTTTGGCCGCGATCGCCTCGGCTCTATTGGCCATGGCGTCGGGACAATCGGGGATGGCGCTTTTCGCCTTGTTGGGCGCGCTTCTGGCATTGGTTTCACAGGCTGGTGATTTGGCGGAATCGGCGGTAAAGAGGCACTTTGACGTCAAGGACAGCGGCGCCCTGATCCCTGGTCACGGCGGTATATTGGACCGGGTGGACGGCATCCTGTTCGCCGCGCCCGCCTTGGGCGTGATTACTCTGGCATCCATGTCGATGCCAAACTTGAAGGTGTTGCCATGGCAATAGCGCGAAAAAAGGCCGGCGCCGGAACGGATACTGCACCCCGGCGGGTGTCGATCCTGGGGGCGACTGGTTCGGTGGGCCGCAATACTTTGGATCTGATCAGCCGCCAGAGCGATGCATACAAGGTCGTGGCGTTGACCGCGCAGCGCAATGTAGACCTGTTGGCGGCCCAGGCCCGTCAATTCAACGCGGAATTGGCGGTGATCGGCGACGAGGCGCACTTTGGTGCCCTTAAGGATGCCCTGTCCGGCAGCGGCGTGGAGGCCGCCGCCGGGACGGAGGCGCTGTGCGAGGCGGCGCAAAGGCCGAGCGATTGGGTCATGGCCGGGATTGTCGGTGCGGCAGGATTGGGGCCGACCCTGGCGGCAATCCGGCAGGGCGTGATTGTCGCCCTGGCCAACAAGGAATGTCTGGTCTGCGCCGGGGAATTGGTGCTGGAAGAGGTCAGGCGCAGCGGCGCCAAGCTGTTGCCCGTCGACTCCGAACACAACGCGATCTATCAGGTTTTTGATTTCGATCGGCCAAAGACCGTTGACCGCATCATTCTTACCGCTTCCGGTGGACCGTTCCTGAATATGGATGTGACCGCCATGGCCCAGGTCACGCCGGCCCAGGCGTTGGCGCATCCGAATTGGGACATGGGCGACAAGATTTCGATCGATTCCGCGACCATGATGAACAAGGGCCTTGAATCGATCGAGGCCTACCATCTGTTTCCCGTCGGGGCGGATCAAATTGAAATCCTGATCCATCCGCAATCGGTGGTGCACAGTCTGGTCGCCTACGTGGACGGCTCTGTTCTGGCGCAATTGGGCGCGCCGGATATGCGGACCCCCATTGCCCATACCCTGGCCTGGCCGGACCGGATAGCGACGCCGACCGAGCGGCTGGATCTAAGCCGTATCGGCAGCCTGGATTTCGAGGCGCCCGACCCCATGCGGTTTCCTTCCCTGCGTCTGACGCGGGAGGCACTGCAGGCCGGCGGCACGGCGCCGACAATCCTGAACGCGGCCAACGAAATCGCGGTCGCCGCCTTCCTGTCCGAACGCCTGGGATTCCTGGAAATTGCCCGCGTGGTTGAGGAAACCTTAAACAAGTTGGCGGTAACATCCGTCACGGAATTAGCGGCTGTCACGGCCGCCGATGACGAGGCACGGGCGGTGGCGCGTGAACTGGCCGGCTTGCCGCCCCGGCACGACGGCCGACTAAGTTTGGTACAGGGTTAGTTCCACGATGGGCATGGTGCTTGATTTTATCTCCGGTGCGGGCGGCTATGTGCTGCCGTTTCTGATTGTCCTGACGGTGCTGGTCTTTGTCCATGAATTGGGCCATTACCTGGTGGCGCGATGGAATAATGTGCGGGTTGAGGTATTTTCCATTGGTTTTGGGCCTGAAATCAAAGGTTGGAATGATCGCCACGGCACACGGTGGAAATTCTGCTGGATCCCATTTGGCGGCTACGTAAAATTTTTTGGCGACAGCGACGGCGCCAGCCGGCCTGACGGCGAAGCGTTGCAGGAATTGAGCGAGGCGGATCGCGCCGTTTCATTTCATCACAAGCGCCTTGGACAGCGTGCCGCCGTGGTAGCGGCCGGTCCATTGGCCAATTTTCTTTACGCAATCATCGTCTTGGCGGCCATGTACATGGTCTTTGGCCAGCGGGTCACGCCGGCCGAGGTTGGCCGGGTTGTCGAGCAGGGCGCCGGGCAAAGCGCCGGTTTTCAGGAAGGCGACGTGGTTCTGGCTATCGATGGTGATGCCATTCACCGCTTCGAACAGTTTCAACAGGCGGTCTTCCTCAATCCAGATCGGCCGCTGACCTTCCAAATAAGCCGCGGCGGTCTGGAACAGACCATCGTCGCTACGCCGCGCCTGGTTGAAAGAGCCGATGCCCAGGGTATCATCCACAAATTCGGCGATTTGGGTTTATGGCCTGCCAATCCGGCCATTGTCGGCAAGGTTTATGAAGGCAGTCCGGCGGCGGTGGCGGGTTTTCAGGTCGGCGACCGGATCACGGCCATTGACGGTAAAATCATCGATAATTTCGAGCGACTGCAAGATCTGGTGGCGGCAAGCCAGGGACGCCGTCTGGCCGTGTCCGTGCTGCGCGATGGCCGGGAAATGCGTTTGTATGTTTCCGCCAGGCGGGATGTGAGGGAACGGAAGGCGGCGGGGACGGAACAGGCCGCCGGTGAAACCATCGTCACGGAGCCCTGGTTGATCGGCATTTTGCGGGCCCAGCGGCCGCCGGTGCAGCTTGGCCCCGGCGATGCGGTAACGCAGGCGGTGGTGACCTGTTACGACATGCTGGTTCAGACCATGGCCTATGTGGGCCAGATGATTTCGGGCAGTAGGGGCACGGAAGATCTCGGCGGACCGTTGCGAATCGCCCACGCCTCCGGCCAGGCGGCTCAAGTCGGGGTCGAGCAATTGATCATGCTATCCATTTTGCTGTCGCTGAATCTGGGCATGATAAATCTGTTTCCCATCCCCATACTCGATGGCGGGCACCTGCTATTCTACGGCTTTGAAGCGATATTGCGCCGCCCCCTGACGGAACGGACCCAGGAATTCGCCTTTCGTATCGGTTTGGCGCTGGTACTTACACTTACGGTCTTTGCCACATGGAATGATCTGGTAAACTTACGCGTTGTGGAGTTCATTTCCGGCCTGTTTTCATGAAACATGAAACAGGCCTATGGGAGGCCGTCGTTTTGCGTTTTTGCCAGATTTCCCTGTCCCTCGCTTTCTTGCTGCTGGGCGCCCTGCTGGCTGTCCCG
Source organism: Alphaproteobacteria bacterium (assembly GCA_030747035.1). Lineage (GTDB taxonomy): Bacteria > Pseudomonadota > Alphaproteobacteria. Next base: position 9,137 of record JASLLM010000024.1, read on the forward strand.
CCGTTTGCCGGTTCGGCGTCGGCGCAGACAGCCGCTTCGGGTGTGCTGGAGCGGGTGGATGTCCAGGGCAATCAACGCATCGAGGCCCTGACCGTACAATCCTACATGACCATCGCCGCGGGTGAGCCGCTTGACGCGGGCAAGGTGGATCAGTCGTTGAAGGCGCTTTTCGCCACCGGCCTGTTCGCCGATGTTTCGATCCGCCGCCAGGGTAACGTGCTGGTGGTCAATGTGGTTGAAAACCCGATCATCAATCGCCTTGCATTCGAAGGTAACCGGCGCATCGACGATGATGTTTTGGAACCGGAGGTGCAGCTTCGGCCACGCATCGTCTACACCCGCAGCCGGGTGCAGTCGGACGTACAACGCATCCTGCAGGTCTACCGCCGGAACGGCCGCTTCGCCACCTCCGTGGAACCGAAAGTCGTGCAGCTTGAACAGAACCGCGTCGATCTGATTTTTGAGATCAACGAGGGGCCGGTCACCGGCATTCGCCGCATCGATATTATTGGTAACCGGAATTTCGACGACGGCAAGTTGCGCCGCGCCATAGCCACCAAGGAATCCCGTTGGTACCGGTTTTTCTCCTCGGACGATAGCTACGACCCCGATCGGGTGACCCTGGACAGGGAGTTGCTGCGCAAGTTCTACCTGGAGCGCGGCTACGCCGATTTCCGGGTTCTCTCCGCGGTGGCCGAATTGACCCATGACCGTAGCGATTTCTTCCTCACGTTTACCGTTGAAGAGGGGGAGTTGTACAAATTCGGTAAGGTCGAACTGGCCACTACCTTGCGAAACCTGGATCCGGAGACGCTGCGCGGCTCGCTGAGCATCGTCGAGGGCGAGACCTATAATGCCGAGGCAATCGAGGAAACCATCGATAACCTGAATTTTGCCGTCGGCCGTCTTGGCTATGCCTTCGTCGACATCCGCCCAAAGGTCACACGCCTGCGGGAGGAACGGGTGATCGAATTGGTGCTGCAGATCAACGAGGGGCCGCGCGTCTATATCGACCGGATCAATATTACCGGCAATATCCGGACCTTGGACAAAGTTGTTCGCCGGGAAATGAAACTGGTCGAAGGCGACGCCTTCAACACCGCCAAGTTGCGGCGTTCGCGCCAGCAAATCAGGCGCCTGGGTTTTTTCGACAAGGTTGACGTGGCGCAGAAACAAGGCGAAACGGCAGACAAGGTTGCTATCGATGTTGACGTACAGGAACGCTCAACCGGTGAACTGAGTTTCGGTCTTGGCATCTCCACAACAGAATCAGTGATTGGCGACATTTCAATCCGCGAACGCAATCTACTGGGCAAGGCGCAGGATCTGAAGTTGTCCCTGGGCCTGTCCGCCACGCGGCAGCAGATCGATTTATCCTTTACCGAGCCATATTTCCTCGACCGAAATCTATCGGCCGGGTTTGACGTCTTCAGCCTGAAGGAGGATCAGCAGGATCGCAGCTCGTTTGATGAACAGTCAAAAGGCTTTAGCCTGCGGTCCCGGTTTCCCATTACCGAGAATTTGAAGCAGGGCCTGCGCTACACCCTGCGCTCGGATACGATCGAAAACATCAACAATAGTACCTCCCCCCTGATCAGTCTGGATGAAGGCGATTATCTGACCTCGTCCATCAGCTATGATCTGACCTATGACACCCGGGATGACATATTCCTGCCCACCAAGGGTATCATTATCCGTGGCGGCCAGGATTTCGCGGGTGTGGGCGGTGACGTCAGGTATGTGCGCAGCGCGGCGAGATGGGCCTATTACTACGCCATCACGCGGGATCTGGTGGCCAGTCTGGGGTTGAAGGGCGGGCATATTATCGGTCTGGGACAGGATGTCCGCGTCCTGAACAGGTTTTTCCTGGGCGGCGATGACTTTCGCGGCTTCGAATCCGGCGGCGTCGGCCCCCGGGACCGATCGACGGATGACGCCATTGGCGGCAACGCCTATTTCGTGACAACCGGCGAGTTACGTTTTCCCATTGGCCTACCCAATGATTTCGGCGTCCTGGGCCGGGCCTTTACCGAAATCGGCACGCTGCTGGACCCGGATGTCAGCGGCGCGGATCTGCAAGATTCGAAAGCACCGCGCATGAGCCTCGGCGTCGGCGTATCATGGCGCTCGCCGTTCGGCCCCATCCGTGTCGATCTGGCGCAGGCATTGATCAAGGAAAGTTTCGACAAGGAAGAACTTTTCCGGTTTAGTTTTGGTACCAGATTCTAGGATACTCCGGTTCCGGGCCGTCCTCGATTTGCGAGGTCCCCCCGGGCGCGTTGGAGGGAGATGCATGCGGCTGCTGGCGGTTCTCTCGATTTTGCTCATTGCGGTACCGATCACCGCCTTGAAGGGCGGCGGTGTGCGTGCCGAGGAGATGCCGGCGGCGGTGGTGGCGGTCTTGGATTACGAGCGGATTTTGCGGGCCTCGGACGCTGCCAAGGACGTGCGCCGGCAGATCCAGCAATATCGAACGGCGCTTCGCGATGAAGTACAGGCCGAGGAAATCGCCTTGCGCCAGGAAGAAACCGATTTGAAACGGCAACGAAGCGTCCTGAGCCCGGAGGCATTCGCTGAAAAAAGGGAGCAATTCAAGACCAGGGTGATTGCGGCGCAACGCAAGGGCCAGGGGCACAAGCAACATTTGGACAGGGCGTACAAGGCGGCCATGGAGAAGGTCCAGCGGGCCGTGATCCCGATCGTCAAGAAACTGACGGAGGAAAAGGGTTACACCATAGTGGTGGACAAATCACAGGTTCTGTTTGCCTACACCTCGTTGGATATCAGCCAGGCCGTCATGCTTGAATTAAATAAGAGCTTGCGCACGGTTGCGGTTCAAAAGCCGCAATGACGTTGCGCCGCCTGAACAGGGACGATCGGTAGGGAGATGGCGGATCCCAGATATTTCCAGCGGCAGGGGCCATTCCGGCTGGCCGAACTGGTGCAGAAGGCAGATGCCGAGTTGGCCGATGCCACCACGGCCGATTTGCCGATCGATGACGTCGCCCCCCTGGAAAGTGCCGGTGCGGGGCAACTGGGCTTTCTCGATAACAAGGCATATATCGATGCCTTCGCCGACAGCCGGGCCGCCGCCTGCGTCGTTGCGGCAAAGTATGCCGACCGTGCGCCGGACGGCATGGCGTTAATCGTGGCAGAGCAGCCCTATCGCGCCTTCGCGCTGATCGCCCAGGCATTTTACCCCCGGTCGCGGCCCCCATCGGCGGTATCCCAGGCCGCGACGGTGGATGAAGCGGCGGTCTTGGGCGAGGGCTGTTTCATCGAACCGGGCGCGGTCATCGGCGCCGGGGCGCAGTTGGGCCCGCGCTGTGCCATCGGCGCCAATGCGACCGTTGGCGCCGGCGTCATCTTGGGCGAGGATTGTATCGTCGGGGCCAATGCCTCGCTCTCCCATTGCCGGATTGGCGACCGGGTCACCCTGTATCCGGGGGTGCGGATTGGTCAGGACGGCTTTGGCTTTGCCATCGATCCGGCCGGCCATGTCAAGGTGCCCCAGCTAGGCTTGGTGGTGATCGGCGATGACTGCGAAATCGGCGCCAATACGACGATTGATCGTGGCTCCATGCGCGACACGGTGATCGGTCCCGGCTGCTGGATTGATAATCTGGTGCAAATCGGGCACAACGTGGAACTGGGCCGCGGTTGCGTGATCGCCGCCCTGGCCGGTATTTCCGGCAGCACGACGGTGGGTAATTTTGTCGCTGTCGGCGGCCAGGTCGGCATGGCGGGTCATTTGCATATCGGCGATGGCGTGCAGATCGCGGCGCAAAGCGGGATTATGGCCGATGTGCCGCCGGGCCTGACCCTGTGCGGTACGCCGGCGGTACCGATCAAGGAGTTCTTTCGCGGGGTGGCAACCCTGCGCCGCCTGACCCAATCCAAGGGTAAAGGCGAAGGAAAAAGCGATGGTGAGGGCACATGACTGAAGAGGTGGCGTTGGAACAGGCGGATGCCGTCGACATCAACCGGATCATGGCGATGATCCCGCATCGCTACCCCATGCTGTTGATCGACCGCGTCGTTGATATCGTGCCGGGTGAGAGCGCCGTCGGCATCAAGAATGTCACCATCAACGAGCCGCAGTTTCAGGGCCATTTTCCGCAACGGCCGGTGATGCCGGGCGTGCTGATTGTTGAGGCCATGGCCCAGACCGCGGCTGTTCTGGTGGTGCACTCCCTTGGCGCCGAGGTGGAAGGCAAGCTGGTTTATTTCATGGCCATTGACGGCTGCCGTTTCCGCCGGCCCGTGGGACCGGGCGACGTCATGCGCTTGCAAGTCACAAAGGAACGCAGCAAGGGCAAGGTCTGGCGTTTTCAGGGTAAAGTATATGTCGATGATTCACTTTGCAGCGAGGCCAGTTTCATGGCCATGATCGCTGACGAGTAGGCTGGAGCGATAGGGTAGGACAATGGTGGAAATTCATCCAACGGCAATCGTGGAAGATGGCGCCGAACTGGGCACGGGCGTGCGCATAGGCCCCTATTGCATCGTCTCCTCGGAAGCCAAGCTGGGCGACGGCGTCGTCCTCGACAGTCATGTGGTGATCGGCGGACGTACGACAATTGGGCCCAACAATCGCTTCTATCCCTTTGCCGCCATCGGCACCGCGCCGCAGGATACAAAATACGCCGGCGAACCTTCGGAGTTAGTCCTGGGCGCCAACAATGTCGTCCGCGAACACGTCACCATGCATCCCGGTACCGAGGGCGGCGGCATGGTGACCCGGGTTGGAAACAATTGTCTCATCATGGTGGGCGCCCATCTGGCCCACGATTGTCAGCTTGGCGACCACGTTATCCTGGTCAACAACGTCATTCTTGGTGGTCATGTAGAGGTTCAGGACCACGCCATACTGGGCGGCATGTCGGCTGTGCATCAGTTTGTCAGAATTGGCCGCCATGCCATGATCGGCGGCAAATCGGCGGTGGAACACGATGTTATCCCCTATGGCTCGGTCTTGGGCAATCGCGCCTATTTGAGCGGCCTGAACATCATTGGCCTGAAGCGGCGCGGCTTCAGCCGGGATGAGATTCACGGCCTGCGCGCCGCCTACCGGCTGCTGTTCGCCCAGGAGGGCACCATGCAGGAGCGCCTGGTCGATGTCGCCGCCATGTTTTCGGAGCATGAGCAGGTGATGGAGATCGTTGCCTTTATCCAGGCCGATTCATCGCGCGCCCTCTGTCAGCCGAAATTGGACCGTGCCGCCTAAACTGGGCATCATTGCCGGGCGGGGGGAATTGCCCCGCACCATCGTCCAGGCATGTCAGGCGGCGGGACGGGATTTCTTTGTCATTGCCTTCAACGGCGAAACCGACCCGAACACCGTGATCGGCGGGGTGGCGCACGCCTGGGTCGACCTGCCGGCGGTTGGCAGAACCATCAAACTGTTGAAGGAGGCGGAGGTCGGCGACCTCGTCCTTATCGGCCCCGTCGGCCGTCCGGATTTTGCCAATTTGAAGCCCGATTGGCATGGCGCCAAGCTGCTGCCCAAGATCATCAAGGCGGCGCGCCAGGGGGACGATGCGTTAATGAAGGTGGTGGTGGATGATTTGGAGAGCCAGGGTTTCACCATTATCGGCGCCGAGGAAGTGTTTGAAAATCTTGGCGCGCCGGGCGGAAGTTTCGGCGTCCATGAAGCCGATGCGGCGGACTGGGCGGATATCCGGCGGGGCATGGCCATCGTCGCGGAGTTGGGCCGCCTGGATATCGGCCAGGCAGTGGTCGTCCGGGACGGCTATGTCCTGGCGGTGGAGGCGGCCGAGGGCACCGATGCCATGTTGCGGCGCTGCGCCCAGTTCCGCATGGCGGAGCGCGCCGGCGTGCTGGTCAAAAGGCCGAAGCCGGATCAGGAACGCCGGGTCGATTTGCCCACCATTGGTGTTGCCACCGTGGAAGGCGCGGCGGCGGCTGGCCTGAAGGGTATAGCGGTGGAGGCCGGCGGCGCCCTGGTCACGGACCTGGACGCGGTGGCGGCGGCGGCGGATGCGGCCGGGATCTTCGTCTGTGGCGTAGGCGCGGGGGATGGGTCCTGAACACCGATGACCGCCATTTCGTTCTGGTCGCGGGGGAAGCCTCGGGCGATGTCCTTGGTGCACGTTTGATCGCCGCCTTGCGCCAGCGATGCGGCCGAAATGAAGGCGAGATCGAATTCAGTGGCGTCGGCGGCGCCCTGATGGCGGCCCAGGGACTGGACAGCCTATTTCCCATCGCCGATCTGTCGGTCATGGGGCTGGCGGAAATTCTGCCCCGCCTGCCGCTGTTGCTGCGGCGCCTGTCGGAGACGGCGGCGCATATCCGGGCCGTCAGACCGCGGGCGGTGATCACCATAGATGCGCCCGGGTTTTCCTTTCGCCTGGCTAAACGCCTGGATGGGGAGGGCATTCCGCTGATCCATTATGTGGCGCCGCAGGTTTGGGCCTGGCGCCCGGGGCGGGCGCGGCATCTGGCCGGACGCATTGACCATCTGCTGGCTCTGTTGCCGTTCGAGCCCGCGTTCTTTGCCGATTACGACCTGCCCTGCGATTTCGTCGGCCATCCGGTGATTGAGGGCGTGGCCGAGACGCCGGGCGACGGAGTCGGTTTCCGCCGGGCCCACGGTATTGCCGCCGATGCCCCGGTTCTGGCCATGTTGCCCGGCAGCCGGGTCGGCGAGGCGAGCCGTCTGTTGCCGGTTTTCGGCGCAGCCGCGGCCCTGCTGCATGCCGGGCGCCCGGGCCTGGAGGTGGTCATACCCACGGTGGAGCAGGTGGCGGCCACGGTCGCGGACGCGGTGCGCCCCTGGTCGGTGCCGACCCACATCGTCAAGGGTAGCGATGGCCGCGCGGATGCCTTCGCCGCCGCGGATGTGGCCCTGGCTGCCTCCGGCACGGTGTCGCTGGAACTGGCCCTGCGCGGCATTCCCTTGGTGGTCGCCTACCGTACCAATCCGCTGACCGCGGCCCTGGTCCGCCGCATGCTGACTATTCCCCATGTCGCCTTGCCCAATATTCTGGCAGAGACACAGGTTGTGCCCGAATTCCTGCAAGAGAACTGCCAGGCCGCACCCATCGCCGGCGCCTTGGCTCAATTGCTGGACGATCCCGACAGACGCGCGGCGCAAGAATCCGAACTGGCGCACATCGCCGAGATGCTGGGCCAGGGCGGCACCCCGCCCAGCTTGCGCGCAGCGGATTCGATCTTGAAATTCCTCGATAGCATTTAGACAAAAAAGGGCCCGCCATGGCGGGCCCTTCCTAATGTCCGGTTTGTTGTCTGGTACGCCGGTTAGCGTTTGTCCACGGGGATGAACGTCCGTTCGGTCTCGCCGGTATAAAGCTGACGCGGCCGGGTGATTTTCTGGCTCGGATCCTCGATCATCTCGTTCCATTGCGCCACCCAGCCCACCGTCCGGGCCAAGGCGAAGATCACCGTGAACATCGACGTTGGGAAACCCATGGCACGCAGGATGATGCCGGAATAGAAATCCACGTTGGGATACAGCTTGCGGTCGACGAAATAGGGATCGCTCAGGGCGATCTTTTCAAGCTCCATCGCCAGTTCCAACAGCGGATCATTGATGCCCAAATCGTCCAGCACTTCGTGGCAGGTCGCCATCATCACCTTGGCGCGGGGATCGTAGTTCTTGTAGACCCGATGGCCGAAACCCATCAGGCGGAAATTGTCATCCGGGTCCTTGGCCCGCTCCAACGCCGAAGCGACATTGCTGATGTCGCCGATTTCACCCAGCATGTTCAACACGGCTTCATTGGCGCCGCCATGGGCCGGACCCCACAACGAGGCGATGCCGGCGGCGATGCAGGCAAACGGATTGGCGCCCGAAGAGCCGGCGGTGCGCACGGTGGAGGTGGAGGCGTTTTGTTCGTGATCGGCATGCAGGATCAGAATCCGGTCCATGGCCCGTGACAGAACCGGGTTCATTTTGTAGTCCTCGCACGGCACGGCGAACATCATGTGCAGGAAATCTTCCGCATATGACAGATCATTGCGCGGATACATGAAGGGCTGACCGATGGAGAACTTGTATGCCCAGGCGGCGATAGTCGGCATCTTCGCGATCAGACGATAGCTGGCCACCATGCGCTGGTGCGGATCATCGATATCGGTGCTGTCATGGTAAAACGCCGACAGGGCACCAACCACGCCAACCATGATGGCCATGGGGTGGGCATCCCTGCGGAAGCCCCGATAGAACAGCGCCAGTTGCTCATGCACCATGGAGTGGTAGGTGATGTCGTGGACGAACTTGTCCTTTTCCGCCTTGTTGGGCAATTCGCCGTTCAGCAACAGATAACAAGTCTCCAAGAAATCGCTTTTTTCCGCCAGTTCATCAATCGGATAGCCACGGTGGAGCAGCACGCCCTCTTCACCATCGATAAAGGTGATCTTGCTTTCGCAACTCGCGGTCGAGGTAAAGCCGGGATCGTAGGTAAACTGATCGGTCGCGCCGTACAATTTACGAATATCGATCACATCCGGCCCCAATGTGCCCGACATGACGTCAAAATCCACGCCACTGTCCGCGTTGCCAAGGGAAATCGTCTTTTCCGCCATGGAATCTCTCCAGTCTTTTGTGATTGGCCGGCCCGTCTTCATCAGGATCGGCATTTTAGGTAATGCTATCGATGCTGCCCCCATTATAGCGGAGGCAAAGCCATTAGCGTAGGGTGGATTTTGTCACAGTGAACAAAAAGTGAATATATGCCGATTATGCCATGTGATCGCCAATACGGTCCAGGCTTTCCTGGCGGCCAAGAAAGAACAGGACTTCAAAGATGCCTGGCGAGGCATTGCGCCCGGTCAGGGCCGCGCGCAGGGGCTGCGCCAGTTTTCCCAGCTTCAGACCCTCCGCCTCCGCCAGGCCGCGGAGGGCTTCGCTCAAGGCGTCAAGATCCCAATCGTCCAGCGCGCTCAAGGTGGCATGCGCACGGGCCAGGATCGCCGGGGCTTCGCCCAGCAGCAGCTTGGCGGCTTTCTCTTCCAGGGCCAGGGGCCGACCGTCCAGCAGGAAGCCGGCCTTGTCGGCCAGCTCGACCACGGTCTTGGCCCGTTCCTTCAGGGCGGCCAGGGCCAGGGGCAGACGCGCGGCTTCCACATCGCTCAAGGCGCGGCCGTGCTCCTGAGTGAGCTGTGCTGCCAGCAGCGCGCACAGTTCAGCCTCGTCCATTTCGCGAATATAGTGGCTATTAAGGCTTTCCAGGCGCGGAACATCAAAGCGCGCCGGTGACTTGCCCACGCCGTCCAAATCGAACCAGGCGATGGCCTGTTCGGTATCGATGATCTCTTCATCGCCGTGGCTCCAGCCGAGGCGGAGCAGATAATTGCGCAGGGCGGCGGGTAGAATGCCCATGTCGCGGTAGGCTTCCACGCCCAGGGCGCCATGGCGCTTTGACAGCTTGGCGCCGTCGGCGCCGTGGATCAGGGGAATATGGGCGAATTCCGGCGCGGCCCAGTCCATCAGGTCGTAAATCTGCCGCTGGCGAATGGCATTGGTCAAATGGTCGTCGCCGCGGATAACGTGGCTGACGTTCATATCGTGGTCATCGACCACGACCGCCAGCATGTATGTCGGCGTGCTGTCGGCGCGCAGCAGCACCATGTCGTCCATTTCGCTGTTTTGCACGGTGACATCGCCCTGCACCAGATCCTGGACGACCGTGGCGCCTGCCTGCGGTGCCTTCAGGCGGATGACCGGGTCGACGCCCTGGGGCGCATCGGATGGGTCCCGCTCCCTCCAGCGGCCGTCGTATCGTGTCGAACGCCCCTCCGCCTTGGCCAATTCACGCATCTCGGCCAACTCTTCCGGACTGCAATAGCAGTGATAGGCCTTGCCGTCGGCCAGCAGTTGCCGGGCCACTTCCGCATGCCGCCCGGCGCGGGCGAACTGCGATATGGGCTCGCCCTGCCAATCCAGTCCCAGCCAATGCAGACCCTCATGGATCGCGGTGACCGCCGCCTCGGTCGAGCGGGCCCGGTCCGTATCCTCGATACGCAGCAGCATTTCGCCGCCGTGGTGCTTGGCGAACAGCCAGTTAAACAGTGCCGTGCGGGCGCCGCCAATATGCAGAAAGCCGGTGGGGGAAGGGGCGAAGCGCGTGATAACTGACATGCTTTTGAGATCCGGATTGTCGGCCTATGATAGCGGGTGGCGTTATCTATCACATCGTCTTGGCGGAGGCCAACCAAACACCTCGCGGATGCCTTTGGGGCGGAACGGGAACGTTGGCCGTTGTGGCTGCCCGTATTGCTGGCGGTCGGCGTCGGTTTCTATTTTTCCCTGTCCGTGGAGCCGCCCCGGTACGCCGGTCCGGGCGCGGCCGGGCTGTTGATTTGCGCCGCCTGGGTGCTGCGCCGCCACGGCTATGCATTGCTGGTGGCGCTGGCTCTGTTGGCCATGGCTGTTGGATTTTGGGCCGCCCAGGACCGCAGCGCCCGCGTCGCCGGACCTGTCGTGGCGGCCAAGATGGGGCCGGTCAGCCTGACCGGCACAATTGCCGAGATCGAGACCCGCTCCCATGGTTTGCGGCTATCCCTGCGGCACGGCAAGATTGCCCGCCGGCCTGATTGGCGGGCGCCGCGGGTGATCCGTTTGACGTTGCGCGGCAATTCCACCTCGGCCTTGGCGGTGGGTGATCGGATCCGGCTGCGCGCGGTGTTGATGCCGCCCGCCGGGCCCGCCGCTCCGGGCGCCTACGATTTCGCCCGCGCCGCCTGGTTCAAGAAAATCGGTGCCGTTGGCTATGCTGTTTCCCGTGCCACGGTGATCGCCGGGGCAAAGCAAAGCAGCCTCTCGGCCATGCTTGAAACCATGGAGCATGCCATTGTGGGCTGGCGGCAGTCGCTTTCGGCGCATTTGCGCGGGCAAATGCCGGGCCGGGCAGGGGCCGTCGCGGCAGCGCTGATGACCGGCGACAGGGGCGCCATTCCCGAGGCGACGTTGTCGGCCATGCGCGATGCGGGTCTGGCGCATTTGCTGGCTATTTCCGGTTTGCATGTGGGTCTGATCGCCGGCTGGCTGTTCTTTTCCGTGCGTTTCCTGCTGTCGCTGATACCGTTCCTGGCTCTGCGCGCGCCGATCAAGAAATGGGCCGCCGGCGCCGCCTTGTTGGGCGCTTTCGCCTACATGCTGTTGACCGGCGCCACCGTGCCGACCCAGCGGGCCTTCCTGATGCTGGCCCTGGTCATGGTGGCGGTAATGCTGGACCGGGTGGCGATATCCTTCCGCCTGCTGGCCTGGGCCGCCGTCGCGGTCCTGCTCTGGGCGCCGGAAAGCCTGTTATCGGTCAGTTTCCAGATGTCCTTTGCCGCCGTGGTCGGCCTGACGGCCATCTACGAAGCTTTGGCCCCGACCATGACCCGCTGGCGCGCCGACGGCGGCCCGGCCAAACGCGCGGGCCTCTATCTGGGCGCGGTGCTTTTGACCACACTGGTGGCCAGTCTGGCGACGGCGCCGTTCGCGCTGTTCCATTTCAACCGGGTCGCCATGTATGGCCTGGCGGCCAATTTGCTGGCCGTTCCCCTGACCGCCCTGTTCGTAATGCCCTGCGCCCTGGTCGCCTATATCCTGCTGCCATTTGGCCTGGAGCAGTTGGCGCTGGTCCCCATGGGCCTGGCGATAGAAGTGATCCTGTCGGTCGCCGATGCGGTGGCGGCCTGGCCCGGCGCCGTGACCCTGGTGCCGGCTTTCCCCATGGCCGCCCTGGTGGTCATGAGCCTGGGTGGTTTATGGCTCTGTCTTTGGCGGGGGCGATGGCGTTATTGCGGCTTGCTCGCGCTCGGCCTGGGCGCGGCACTGGCCGGGCTGGGCGATCCACCGGATATCCTGATTGACGGCCGGGGCAGAGCCATGGCGGCGCGCTTGCCCAACGGCAATGTCCTGCTGGCGGCGGCCTATCGGCGCGACAATATTACGCTGTCAACCTGGCTGCGCCGGTGGGGGGCGGAGGAACCGGTGGTGGATGAGAGGATCATGCGCTGCGACCGGCTGGGCTGTTCCCTGGTCCACGGCACCACTTCCGTGGGATTTGCCCGGGACCCGCGGGCCCTGGAGGATGATTGCCGGATCGCCGATCTGGTGCTGGCGGCGGTGCCCGTAAGGTTCAACTGCCCGTCGGCGCAAATGGTCATCGACCGTTTTGATTTATGGCGCCGGGGCGCCATTGCCGTGCGGTGGCGGGACGGGGTGATCAACGTCGAAGGTGGCAATAATCGTCGCGGTGACCGGCCCTGGAGCCGTCCGCGTGAACGCCGGCGCAGGCAATAGGCGCCGCCGGAATTGTGCCGGCTTCAATACGGCTTCAATACTGCCGCAGCAGCCCGATCAACTGACCCTGAATTTTCACCCGGTCGGGCGGGAAAATGCGTGTCTCGTAAGTTTGATTGGCCGGTTCCAGAGCGACCGAATTGCCCCGGCGCCGCAGCCGTTTCAAGGTCGCCTCGTTGTCATCGATCAAAGCGACCACAATGGCGCCGTTTTCCGCCGTGTCCCGGCGCTGCAGGATCACCGTGTCGCCATCCAGAATGCCCGCATCCACCATTGAGTCGCCGGCCACTTCCAGGGCGAAATGTTCGCCCCGTGCCAGCATGCCGCGGGGCACATCGACAAAATTGGATGGGTCCCGCAACGCCTCGATCGGGGTGCCGGCGGCAATCCGGCCATAGAGCGGCATGGAAACGATTTCATCGGAACTGGGCGCCTGATGCGGCGCGGCGATATTGAATTCGCCCTGAATGACATTGGGACCCAGTTTTTCCCCGCCCGGCAGTACCGCATCGGGCAGTTGCAGCACTTCCAACGCCCGCGCCCGATGGGCCAGACGGCGTATGAAACCGCGCTCTTCCAGGGCGGTTATCAGTCGATGAATGCCGGATTTTGATTTCAGGTTCAGCGCATCCTTCATCTCATCGAAGGACGGCGAAAAGCCGTTTTTGCGTATATGGCCATGGATAAAAGTGAGAAGTTCGTGCTGTTTCCGCGTCAGCATCCCGTGACCCTCTTTTTCGTATCTTCAATCGCGGATTTTCGATTATAGCGGGCAATTAATCAAAATCTACAACCGAAATTCCAAGGATTTTCCAGAACAAAAGCAAAACGTGGCTTTATGTTCTAGTTTGGTTCACGGTGGCCGTCAAGAAATAATGTTGAATTGTGGATAATTTATCCACAGGGCGCGCTTCAGATACCGGTGGTTTCCCCATTCAATGGCAGAATTTCAACCCTTTCGCCGGCGTTTGCCGCCTCGGCGTGGGGTGGGCGAAGGACCAGACAATCGGCCTTGGCCAGGCGCGAGAGCATGGAGCTGTCCTGCTTTTCGAACGGTTTGACGACGGTTTCGCCTTTCTCGTTGAGGGTCGCGGTGGCGCGCAGATAATCCTGGCGCTGATCGTTGGCGGGCAGGTCCTCGCCCAACAGCGCCGTTCGATTGCTGGCGTGGGGGTCAAGGCCCAGCATGGCGCGGATCGCCGGGCGCAAATAGACAATACCGCAGACCAGGGAGGAAACCGGATTGCCCGGCATGCCCATCATAGGTGTTTCGCCGATGCGGCCGAATATCAACGGCTTGCCGGGCCGCATGGCGATGCGCCAGAAATCCAGTTCCAGGCCATCCTGGCCCAGCACCTTGCGCACCAGATCATGATCCCCGACCGAGGCGCCGCCCAATGTCACCAGCATATCGGCACCGCGGGCGCCCGAGGCAAGGGCCCGCAGAGAGTCTTCGTCGTCCCGGGCGATACCAAGATCAATCGCCTCGCCGCCCGAGGCTTTGATCAGGCCCATCAGGGCGATGGTGTTGGACGAGATGATCTGGTTCGGACCCACGGGTTCGCCGGGACGGACGATCTCGTCGCCGGTGGCCAGCAGGGCAATGCGCGGACGCCGGGCCACGGTCAGCCAGGGCACGTTCATGGCGGCGGCCAGCCCGACATCCCGGGCCGAGAGCACCCGGTTGGCAGGAATACCCACGTCGCCGCGGCTAAAATCCAAACCCGCCGGGCGGACAAATTGGCCCGGGCTGGGAGCCTCTTTCATGGTGATCTGGTCGCCATCGGTTTCAGTGTCTTCCTGGATGACGATGGCGTCGGCACCCTTGGGTACCGGTGCGCCGGTGAAAATTCGCGCCGTCTGTCCCGGCCCGACGGTACCTTCGAAGGCGCTGCCGGCGGCGGACTCGCCAATTTGCGTCAGGCTGACGGGAACCTCCGCCACGTCCGCGGCGCGTACCGCATAACCGTCCATGGCCGAGACATCGGCGGGCGGCTGGGTCAGGCGTGCGGTGACATCACGGGCCAGCACCCGGCCATGGGCGTCGGCCAGATTGATGCTTTCGGTGGGCATCCGGTGCACCCCGTCCAGGATGCGTTGCAGGGCCTCGGCGACTGAGATCATTCGACAGATTTCCTAATGTGTTTTCTTCACGGTGCGTCGTAATTACCTGATTTACCACCAGATTTATGAATTAGGCGCACATCGCATAATTGCATGCCGCGATCCACGGCCTTGCACATATCGTATATTGTCAGGCCGGCCACACTGACCGCGGTCAAGGCTTCCATCTCCACCCCGGTGCGCCCGGTCAGTTTCACTTCCGCAATAATTCGCACGCAGTTCGCGGCTTCGTCGCAGGACAGATCCAGGCTGACGGAAGACAGTTGCAGGGGATGGCACAGGGGGATCAGATCGGCGGTGCGCTTGGCCGCCATGATCCCGGCCAGGCGGGCCACGCCCAGCACATCGCCCTTGGCCACGGCACCACTTTGAATGCGGGCCAGGGTTTCCGGCGCCATCTCAACGCGGCCGGCCGCGCGGGCGACACGCTCGGTCACCGCCTTGCCGCCCACATCGACCATATGGGCGTTGCCGGCGTCGTCAAAATGGGTCAGTTCGGCCATTTTCAGGCTCCTTCCGGGCCAAGCAAATTCCGCACAGCCACTTCCACATCGTCCTGGCGCATCAGGGACTCACCGACCAGGAAACAGTAACAGCCCGCCTTGCTCATGCGGCGCAGGTCGTCATGGCTGTTCAGACCGCTTTCGCTGACGCCCAGGGCATCTTCGGGCAGCCGCGCCGCCAATTCTTCCGTGGTGGCCAGATCCGTCACCATGGTTTTCAGATTGCGGTTATTGATACCGACCAGGCGGCTGCGCAGCTTCAAGGCGCGCTCTATCTCATCGCCATCATGAACTTCCACCAGAACATCCATGCCCCAGTCCAGCGCCGCGGCCTCCAACTCGGCCGCCTGGCCATCATCCAGGGCCGCCATGATCAACAATATGCAATCGGCGCCCAGGGTGCGCGCCTCGGCCACCTGATAGGGGTCCAGCATGAAATCCTTGCGCAGCACGGGCAGGTCAACGGCCCCTCGCGCCTGCACCAGGAAATCATCATGGCCCTGAAAATACGGCACATCCGTCAGGACCGAGAGGCAACTGGCGCCGCCACGGGCATAGGCCCCGGCCAGGGCAACGGGGTCGAAATCAGCGCGGATCAGGCCCTTTGAAGGCGAGGCTTTCTTGATCTCGGCAATCAGGCCGAAGCGGCCTTCATCGACCGCCCCTCGCAGGGCGCCGGCGAAACCGCGCACCGGTGAGGCCGCCTTCGCCTTTGCCTCGATCTCCGCCAAGGAGCGCGCCGCCTTGCAGGCCTCAATATGCTCCCGCTTGTCGGCGCAAATGCGGTCGAGAATATCGCTCATTTTGCGCTCTGAACCGTGCGGTTGGTGATCTCCACGAGCCGATGCAGTTTTTCTAGCGCCAGGCCTTCGTCGATGGCATGGGCCGCCATGGCGACGCCTTCGCGCAGTTCCGTGGTCTTGCCGGCGATGATCAGGGCGGCGGCTGAATTAAGCAGCACGGCGTCGCGATAGGCACTGGCGGCACCCTGCAGCAGGGCGTTCAGGGCGGCGGCATTCTCCTCCGCCTCGCCGCCCTTCAAATCGTCTAGGGTCGCCAGCGGCAGGCCGGCCTGCTCCGGCGCCACCTCGAACTCGGAAATTTCGCCGTCCTCCAGCGCCACCACGTAGGTTGGCCCGGTGGTGGTGATCTCGTCCGTGCCGTCAGCGCCGTGGACCACCCAGACCCGTTCCGAACCAAGGGTTTTCAGGGTTTCGGCCATGGGGCGCAGCCATTCCCGGCCGAAGACGCCGATCAACTGCAGTTTCACGTTGGCCGGGTTGGACATGGGCCCCAGGATATTGAAGATCGTCCGCGTACCCATTTCCACCCGTGTCGGGCCCACATTGCGCATCGCACCATGATGCCGGGGGGCCGCCATGAAGCAGATGCCAGCTTCGTCCAAGGCGGCCTGCAACAGGGAAAAGTCCGCATCCACATTGATGCCGAGCATGCTTTGTACATCCGTGGTGCCGGTTTTTGACGATGCCGCGCGGTTGCCATGCTTGGCGATCGGTACGCCGCAACCCGCAACGACGATCGCGGCGGCGGTGGAGATATTCAGTGTGCCCTTGCCATCGCCGCCCGTACCGACGATATCCATGGCGCCGGGCGGGGCCACGATTGGCGTCATGCGGTCGCGCATGGTCATCACGCCACCGGTAATTTCCTCCACCGTTTCGCCGCGAACCCGCAGGGCCATCAGAAAGGCGCCCATCTGTGACGGTGTGGCATCGCCCGACATCATCACATTAAATGCGGCGCGCGCCTCATCGACGTTCAACGAATTGCCGTCGGCCACGGTACCGATCAGCGCTTTGAAATCTGGCATGTCCCCGGCCATCAAAGGTTCTCCAACCCTGCGAAACTTGACAGCCGTCTTTGGCTGCGCGGCACAACAAACCGTGCCTGTTGGACGCCGTCAAGGCTGCAATATCTTCCGAGGAATGAAATGTGCAGTAAACCTTGACCTTCCTGTAAGGGGAAGCTTTATATAGTGCTAATGCAAACACAGATACAAACAATTGAAAATGCGTCCGCCGCACCAGGCGGGGCGCCGAACGATGAGGCGGGCGGCGCGGTTGAGCGGGTTCGCCTGGCCATCAGCGGCATGACGTGTGCCGGCTGCGCCGGACGGGTCAACAAGGCACTGGATGAAGTGCCGGGCGTGCAAACGGCGGTGGTCAATCTGGCCAGCGAGCAGGCGACCGTCGATCTGAGCGGACAACAGGACAATCTGGCCCGTCTGGTGGCGGCGGTCGAGGCGGCGGGCTATGAGGCGACGCCGCTGGAGGCGGAAGAACCCGGCCTGGATGATACGGACGAGGCCCGGCGGCAAGGCTGGCTGGTGGCGTTTTCCGCCCTCCTTACCCTGCCATTGGTGGCGCAGATGGTCTCGGGCTGGCTGGGTTTCCCCATTAGCCTGGAGCCGTGGCTGCAATTCCTGCTGGCGACGCCGGTGCAGTTCTATTTCGGCTGGCGTTTTTATGTCGCGGGCTACAAGGCGCTGCGGGTCCTGGCGGGCAACATGGATCAGCTTGTCGCCATGGGCACCTCGGCCGCGTATGGCTACAGCGCCTATCTATGGTGGGCCGCCGGCGGTCAACCCGTTGGCCATCTGTATCTCGAAGGCGCGGCCACGGTGATAACCCTGGTGCTGTTGGGCAAGTGGCTGGAAAAGCGGGCCAAGGGCAGCGCCGCCGCCGCGATCCGCGCCCTTATGGCGCAGCGGCCCGATCAGGCCCGTTTGCTGCACAATGGCGCGGAGGTGGAAGTACCGCTGGCGGCCGTCATGGTTGGCGATCTCTTGCGCGTCAGGCCGGGTGAACGCATTGCTGTGGATGGCCGGGTGACGGAGGGCCAGGGCGAGGTGGACGAGGGTCTGCTGACCGGCGAGGCCCGGCCTGTGGCGAAGCAGCCCGGTGCCCGCCTGACCGCGGGCGCGATCAATTTGAACGGCGTTCTGACGTATGAGGCGACGGCGGTGGGTGCCGATACGGTGCTGTCGCGCATTATCCGGCTGGTCGATGGCGCCCAGGCGACCCGGGCCCCGGTGGAGCAACTGGTGGACCGGGTGGCGGCGGTGTTCGTTCCCGTGGTCATTGTTATCGCGCTCCTGACTTTCCTGACCTGGTGGCTGTACTTAGGCAATCTGGATGGCGGCGTGGCGGCGGCCATCACGGTGCTGGTCATCGCCTGCCCCTGCGCCCTGGGTCTGGCCACGCCGGCGGCGGTGATGGTGGGCACAGGCGTGGCGGCCCGCCATGGCATCCTGATCCGTGATGCCGAGGCGCTGGAGCGCGCGCGCGCCATTGATCTGGTGCTGCTGGACAAGACCGGCACGTTGACGGAAGGAAAACCCAAGGTGCAGCGCATCCAGGCGGGCAATGGCGATGAAGACAGCCTGCTTGCCCTGGCGGCCTCGGTCCTGGCCAATAGCGAGCATCCTCTGGCCCGTGCCGTGGCCCAATTGGCGGCGGAGCGGGAAATCCCGGTCATGGCCGCCAGCGAATTCGTCAATCATCCGGGCAAGGGCGTGGAGGCGGTGGTCGCGGGCCAGCGTCTGATTGTCGGCAACCAGGCCTTGCTCGACGACTTCAACCTTACGGGTATGGCCAGCGACGACAGTGAGAATGGTGATTGGTCGGGGCTGTCCCTGATCCAGGTCGCCGCGTTGACGCCCGCGCCGCGGCTGCTGGGTTGTCTCGGCGCGGCGGATGCGGTGCGGCCCGGTGCCGCCCGTGCGGTTGAGCGGCTGCATGAACAGCACATCGAGACTTCGATCCTGAGCGGCGACAACGAAACGGCCACCCGCCGGATTGGCGGCCAGGTAGGCATCGAGAACGTCATTGCCGGCGTGCAGCCGGACGGCAAGGCGGGTGAAGTGGTGCGTCTGCGCGGCCAGGGCCATGTGGTGGCCATGGTCGGCGACGGCATTAACGACGCCCCGGCCCTAGCGGCGGCCGATATCGGTATCGCCATGGGCGGCGGCGCTGACGTGGCGATGGAGGCGGCGGGTATTACCCTGATGCGGGACGAACCGGGCCTGATCGCCGATGCCATGGCGATCAGCCGGGCCACGGCGCGGCGGATCCGGCAGAATTTGTTCTGGGCCTTTATCTACAACGTGGTGGCGCTGCCCGTGGCGGCGGCGGGCTTGCTGAACCCGGCGGTCGCCGGCGCGGCCATGGCCATGAGCAGTGTTTCGGTCATCTCCAATGCTCTGCTGTTGCGCCGTTGGCGGCCGGAACGGAGCGATTGACAACTGACATCGGATTATTCAGGGAATGGGGGTTGAAAGTCATGAATATTTCTCAGGCGGCCGAGCGCTCCGGCGTATCGTCGAAGGCGATCCGCTATTACGAGAGCATAAATCTGATCACGCCGGCGCGGCGCAGCGGCAACGGCTATCGCGATTTCAGCGATGACGATGTGCATATGCTGCGCTTTGTCTCCCGGGCCCGGGGGCTTGGTTTCTCGGTTTCGGAGGTCGCGGACCTGTTGGCGCTCTATCAGGACCGGGGCCGGGCCAGCGCCCAGGTAAGGGGTTTGGCCCAGGGCGCCATCGCGCGAATCGAGGGCAAGATCACCGAATTGCAATCCATCGCCGCCGTTCTGTCCGATCTGGTGGCCCGCTGCCACGGCGACGATCGCCCGGAATGCCCCATTTTGGACGACCTCGCGGGTTCCCGTTGACCGATCGTCCAATCATGACCGCGGTACCTCGGCTCCATATGATAGAATCCATGCGCAAACTGACATGGGGTCCCATTCAAGGAGGGGGTTGGCTACTGGCCCAGGATGCGCTGAAAAAAATGCCAAGGTACGGGAAGCAGATGCGGCCCATACGGCAGCGGCGGGCACGTAGGCGGTAGGCAAGGTTGATGATGAAATCATTTATGGTCGCCGTGGCCGGCTTCGCCGTGGGCATGGGCGTCACCACCGCTTTGACGTTTATTGCGCCGGTGGTGGACGGCAGCGGGCTGCAGGCGAATACGCCGATGGCGCGGGGCCCGGTGGCGGTTCCCGTGGTCGAGCAGCGCATCTCCCTGCTGCCCCTGCCGCCCGAGACCCGGGCGGCCGAGGCTACCCCTGCCAAACCGCCGTCCCAGCCGCCGGCCCGTGGGGAAGTGGAAAAGCTTCCGCGCATCGCCGCCGTCAAGGAGTCGCGGCCGCCGTCTCCTCCTGCGCCACTCATTGCGGCGCCATCGCCGGGCCCGGCCATGCCGGTGGTGAAACAGGCCGGAATCGTGGCCGCGCCCCTGGCCGAACCTGAAGCCAAAGCCGAAGCCGCGCCGGACGCCAAAACCCAATCTGAAACCGAAACCGAACCTGAAACCGAAACCGGACTGAAACTGGAACCTGGGCCAGAAATTGAACCGGAACCCGAACCGGTGCAAATGGCCCGGGTGGAAGATTCCGCGCCGCCCGCCCCCTTCATGATTGATGTGATGGAGGCCCGGCGCCGTGAACAGATCGAACATGAAAACGTCCGTCTGGCGAAGCTGTCCAAACCGCCTGTTCTGCCGCCGGCACCGGCGCCGCCGCCGGCAAGGGCGACCGTGCCCGACGCCCCGGCGGGCGCAGCCGCTGCCCTGACGCGCGCCGACCCGGCCGCCGCGCCCCGCCCGACCTGGCAGCGCTTCGCCGCCCTGACGCCCGCCTTCGATGCGCAGAACCCGGCTCTGGCCCGGATCGCCATCGTGCTGGACGACATGGGGCTCAGCCAGTTCCGCTCAGACCGGGCCATCGCGCTGCCCCGGCCCATCACACTTGCCATTCTGCCCTATGGCAATCACCTGGCCGGTCTGGTGGCGCGGGCGCGGACGGCGGGGCATGAAATCCTGGTGCATCTGCCCATGGAGCCCAAGGACGCCGACGCCGACCCGGGCCCGAATGCCCTGCTGA
>JASLLM010000250.1 GCA_030747035.1 Alphaproteobacteria bacterium
TACCCTGGAATTGCCGGCCTTGCCACGCAGGCTTTCGTCATAGACTTTCTCGATGCCATTCTTGCCGATGCGAAAGCCCGGCAGTTCCAACAAGGGATCGCCGGTCAATTCGGCCTCGGACACGGACGAGACATAGCCGACGATATGGGCGGTTTCCGCACCCACGGGATAGTGCCGGCCCTCGCCGACATCGGGCTGCACGCCAGGCAGATCGGGCAGCAGCACATTGATGCGGGCGAATTGCTCCCAGGTCAGATTTTCGGCGATTTTCACGGGCACAAAGGGGCGCTTGCGCTCCACCTCGCGCAGGACGCGGCGGCGCTGATGCGGGTTGATGGGGATCACCCTGGCCAACCTGTCCAGGGTTTCGGTCACGCCGTTGGTTTGCTCCGCGATCAGCACAACCCGGTAATTCTGCCGGTTCGAGGCAAGCTCCCGGCCAAAACGGTCAAGTACCAGACCGCGCGGCGGCGCCAATAGGCGCATGGAGATGCGGTTCTCTTCCGCCAGCATCTGGTACTGGTCTGATTCCAGGACCTGCAGATAATACATCCGCCCCATCAGCAAGGCCGCCAGGGTCAGCTTGCCGCCGCCCAACAGCGCCAGCCGTCGGGTGAAGATCTTGTGGCGGTTGCCGTCTCCCCGTTCCATGCTCACTCAGCCCATTCTTGTCAGGGGCTGCATGCGGGCCAGAAAGATGGCCACCAGCGGATAGGCGGCGGTGCCGATGGCGTGGCTGACGATCAGGGGGACCGACCCAATCGCCGTGGTGTGAAACAATGAGGCGAAGAACCAGTTGACGACGGCGGCGCCGGCGGCGATCAACAGGTAGCCTAGCCAACCGACGGCGAAGGATTTACCTGCCAGGGCCCGGCGCTGGCCCGAGGCCGCCCAATGTACCAGGATCAACACCAGGGCATTCAATCCCGGTGGCCCGCCACTTAGTACATCGACCATCAAGCCAAGCAGGAAGGCGGCCCCCGCCGGCATCAGTTCCGGCCGAAAAACGCTCCAGTAATAGACCGAGATAAGTGCCAGGACAGGCGCGGCCAGAGATGATTTTGGCAGCCCATAGGGCAGCATCGCCGCCAGAACAAGAAACAGCGAGACGGCAAACGGGATGCAGGCCCTGGCCAGATTCGCGACTCTGCCCGCAAGTGATGTTTCCATCTACCGCGCTCCAGGGGCATTGAGGCCGCTGCTGGCGCCTTTGCCGTTGCCGGCTCCACGTGCTGCCTTGCCATCATCGTGGCGTGTGAGATCACCGGCGGGCAGGGTGCGGTAACGCAGCACCGTGACATATTCCAACCGGGCCCAGTCCACGAAGGGTTGTATGCGCGCTTCACCCTCGGTGACGGAAGAGACGATGCCGACGGGCAGGCCGGGGGGAAAGACGCCCGCGTGACCAGAGGTGACCACCCGGTCGCCGGAGTTGATCTTGGCGTTGGCCGGCAGGAAGGTCAGCCGCGGACGGGCCGAATTGTCCCCCGCCAGGACGGCCCGATGCCGCGAATGTTCCACCATTACCGGCACCCGGCTGTTCAAGTCGGTCAGCAGCAACAGGCGGGACGAACGCCGCCCCACCTCGACCCCCCGGCCGGCCAGGCCGAGGCCGGTGGTAACCGCCTGCCCGGGCTCCACGCCGTCGCGGCGGCCCGCATTCAAAAGCGCCGACTGCACGAACAGGCCGCCGGTATCACCGATTACCCTGGCGGAAATAAATACCGGTGCGGCATCATGGGCCGGCTTGAGCAAGGCGCGGAGGTTGGCGTTTTCCTGTTCCAGGTTGCGGGCGATGGTTTGCCATTTCGACAGCCGGGATACTTGTTCGCGCAAGGCATCGTTGTCGCGGCTGGTATTCCAGAAATGCTCAATTTCGGCAATGGCGTGGCGGGCCGAGATCACCGGCGCGCTTAAGACTTCCAGAACCGGCGCGGCGACTTCCACCGCCATGACGCGCAACTGGCGAATGGCATCGCCGTGGGTCTTGCCAAGGATCAACAGGCCCACGGCGGTGGCCATGAGCAGCAGCAAGCCAAAGCGTTGCGCCACCCCACGCGCGGGTGCCGCGACCTTTGACAACGTACTTAACCTTGGACCTTTCGCCACTGCCGTTCCCGCCCGTCTTGCTCCCCATGCCCTGGCCACCATTCAGGCCGCTGTGGGAGGCCCCATTTCTGGGTCTCTAGTAGGTCGTATCAAAGACCTCCTTGTCCTTGAAATTCTTCATGTCTTCCAGCACCCGGCCGGTGCCCAATGCAACACAAGACAATGGCTCATCCGCGATCGAAACGGGCAAGCCGGTGGAGTGGCGCAGAACGAAATCCAGATTGCCCAGCAGCGCGCCGCCGCCCGTGAGGACAATACCCTTGTCAACGATGTCGGCGGCCAGTTCCGGCGCGGTATGTTCCAGTGCCACCTTGACCGCTTCGACAATCGCGCCGACGGGCTCCGCCATGCTTTCGGCGATCTGCCGCTGGCTGACGATGATTTCCTTGGGCACGCCGTTCATCAGATCACGGCCCTTGATGGTCATTTCCACGCCTTCACCATTTTCCGGCGCGCAGGCGGAGCCGATTTCCTTTTTCACCCGTTCCGCCGTGGCTTCACCGATCAACAGATTGTTGGTGCGGCGGATGTAGCCGATGATGGCCTCGTCCATCTTGTCGCCGCCAACCCGGACCGAGCGGGAATAGACGATGCCGCCCAGGGACAGCACGGCGACCTCGGTCGTGCCGCCGCCGATATCAACCACCATGGAGCCGGTCGGCTCCGTCACCGGCAGGCCGGCGCCGATGGCCGCGGCCCTGGGCTCCTCCACCAGGTAGACCCGGCGGGCGCCCGCGCTCTCGGCGGATTCCTGAATGGCGCGGCGTTCCACCGCCGTGGAGCCCGAGGGCACGCAGACAACCACCTGGGGCGAGGCGAAGCTGCGCCGGTTGTGAACCTTGCGGATGAAATGCTTGATCATTTCTTCCGCCACCTCGAAATCCGCGATGACACCGTCGCGCAGGGGGCGGATCGCCTCGATATTGCCGGGCGTGCGGCCCAACATCATCTTGGCTTCGTCGCCGACGGCCTGCACCATTTTCTTGCCCTTGCGGGTGGTGATGGCAACCACCGAGGGTTCATTCAAGACGATACCGCGGCCCTTGACATAGACCAGAGTATTGGCTGTGCCCAGATCGATGGCCATGTCCGCGGATAATAAACCGAATAGCTTGGAAAACACCTAGTTTCGCCTCCGGCCCAAGGGCCTTTGTCTTCAATTGTCTGTCAGCAACCGGTCTTAACCTAATCCCGTTAACCAAACCTTAAGGTTAACCGAGCGCTACCGGCGGCAACATCCAATCCACCTACCCGGTTTTTTGACGGCGAACATGATCCTCATTGGATACCCATTAACCATAAATTGGGGCAGCAATGTGGCAGCGGACTCCCGCCTAAACCAAGCCTGAAAAACAGATTCGACAAATCGGCCATTATTGCCCGATTCCAACTAGTTATTACGACTAATTCGACTCGCGCCGCAAGTGAAATCGTGGCCCCGCCGCCAGTGGAAACCCCACAACCGGTGGCGAAACGCCCATGGCGGCCCGTGTTTCGGAATTTAGCCCGGTTTGAGAAAATGCCGGACCGTCGGCTGGACTCCGATTTTTCCTTCGGGTTATGTAACGGGCAAGGGCGCGGTGGCCGGTATCGCTGGTGGTACCGGGATTTGCGCCTTTGCGTCGAAGGAGTATGTGCAAATGCAGTTAGCGGCACCCGAATCCGTGGGCCTGTCGGGCCAACGGTTGGACAAAGTAACATCGTGGATGGAGCGGCAGGTCAGCTCGAACCGCCTGGCGGGATTGTCCGCCATGATCCATCGGCGAGGCGAGTGCGCCTATTTCAACTGTACCGGGCGGATGGATGTGGAGGCCGGCAAACCGGTCGCCGAAGACACCATCTTCCGCATCTATTCCATGACCAAGCCCATAACGGCCGTGGCGGCGATGATCTGTTACGAGGAGGGTCATTTCCAACTGGATGACCCGATCGCCAAGTTCCTGCCGGAGTTCGCGGAGATGCAGGTTTGGGACGGTGGCCCGGATGCGCTGAATACCGTGCCTGCCAAAAGCTATATCACGGTGCGCCACCTGATGACCCATACCGCCGGCTTCTCCTACGAATTCATGGAAGCCACCCCGGTGGAGGCGTTTTACCGGGACGAAAAGATCAGCTTCAATCCCGGCCGCCAGTCCGAGGGCGGCAATGACCTGGCCGCCATGACTTCCCGTTTGGCCGAGGCGCCCCTGGTGCGGCAGCCGGGCAGTGGCTGGGGCTATTCCGTTTCCATCGATGTGCTGGGACGGCTGGTGGAGGTCTGGTCGGGCCAGCCCTTGGACCGTTTTTTTGAAGAACGGATTTTCCAGCCCCTGGGCATGACCGACACGGCGTTTGCCGTGGCGGCGGACAAGGTGGCGCGGTTCGCCGCCTGTTACGAGCCGTCCGAGGGCGGTGGCCTGGGCGGCATCGGCTCCTTGGAAGCCGGCATCCGCAAGAGCGAGGGCGTTGGCCTGAAATTGGCGGACGCGCCCGCCGACAGCCATTACCTGGCGACGCCGGATACCTTTTCGGGCGGCGGCGGTCTGACCGGCACCATCGGCGACTATGGCCGTTTCTGCCAGATGCTGTTGCAAAAGGGGGAATTGGATGGCAACCGCATTCTGGGCCGCAAGACCGTGGAGTTCATGTCCGTCAACCATCTGCCCGACAACAAGGACATGGCCGCCATGGGCCAGCCGGTATGGAGTGAATCCAGTGCCGAGGGCATTGGCTATGGCCTGGGCATGG
>JASLLM010000251.1:0-4246 GCA_030747035.1 Alphaproteobacteria bacterium
CTGTTTTGCCTGGATCAATCTGCTCTTCCGCATGCGGACCATAATAACACCTCATTGGCGTTATCTGGGTCAGCCCCAAATAAGGGATTTAGGGGTTGTTTAGCGCATACTTCGCGCCGCGCCCCTCCCAGGGGTTCGATAACCCTTTTCAGGCCCTTTACGCCGCCGCCGGGGCGCCGTTCTTCACCGCCCGCATGACAATGGTGGTTTCCATGATCACATTGTTATAGAGCTGCATGGCCTCCTGCAATTCCGCCGGCTTTATCTTGCCCTTTTGCAGGCGGCTGCGCCAAGGCTCGTCCGGCAGCACATCAAATGAAACGATTTCAAAATCGACGCCTAGAAAAAGCCCAAGGGGCGTATTGGGAATGCCCTTTTTTTGCCATTCCCGGTTACGTTTTTGCGAAAACATTTCCAGACCCTGCACGGTAATTGGCCGAACATGGGTCGGATCGTTCAGATAATGATCGTGACGGGGATGGGGCACAACGATGCGGACCTGGGCCCCAGGCCGGCAAATCCGCCATAACTCCTTGATAATGGCCAGATAGCCGTCCGTGCTGGCGCCCAGATGCTCCAACACATGGCGCAGCTGGATTTCCCCTGCGCTATTGTCTTCCCAGGGCCATGGCGTCGCTTCGAGGTCTACAAGCTGGTCCGGTTCTGACAGCGGGCTCTTATCGACGTTGATCCAATCGGCCTTTTTGTCAAAGCCGCAACCTAGATTTAGGCGCATTAAGCTAACTTCTCGAATTCAAAAAGGTTCCCGGCACAGTCCAAGGCATAGTATAAACTGCATTCCCCTCCCTGGCCACGGTCAGGTGTGGCGGAAGAAATTCATAATGATACGCTATTTAGATTGTCTGTCCCGCTTGCCCCTGTTACGAAAGCGCTGATTTGCCGCCACTCGGTCCGTAGCGGATCGGCGCCGCCCGCTCCAAGGCGGCGACGTTGCCGGAAATTATCTGGGAGATGCTGTTGTCGACGACGTCTGAGCGTCAGGGCCGGGTCATTGACCAGGATGCCGACGCCTCTATGGAACGTAAAAAGCTGGAAGGGTATTTCTGATGTCGGACAATCCAGAAAATACGTTGGCGAGCGAAAGCTCACGGGCCGTGGCAGAAGCCTATCTGGCCGAACAAGGCCAAAAGGGCCTGCTACGCTTTCTCACCTGTGGCAGTGTTGATGACGGCAAAAGCACGCTGATTGGCCGTTTGCTATTCGATGCCAAACAGATATTCGAGGACCAGATTGCCTCGCTTGAAAGTGACAGCACACGCCTTGGCACCCATGGCCAGAACATGGACCTGACCCTCCTCATCGATGGCCTGGCGGCGGAACAGGAACAGAGTATCACCATAGATGTTGCCTACCGTTTCTTCGCCACCGATAAGCGAAAATTCATCGTCGCCGACACGCCGGGCCATGAACAATATACCCGCAACATGGCGACGGGTGCTTCCACCGCCGATCTTGCTGTCATTTTGGTCGATGCACGCAACGGCGTGGCGACGCAGACCCGGCGCCACAGCCACATCGTCGCCATGCTGGGCATCAAACAGGTAATCCTGGCGGTCAACAAGATGGATCTATGCGATTACGCCGAGGACGTGTTCGACGCCATCGTCGCGGATTATTCGGAATTTGCGGGCACCGTCGGCCTGGAAAACATCACCGCTATTCCGCTTTCGGCCCTGCAAGGCGAGAATGTCCTGAAGTCGTCCAGTTTGATGCCGTGGTACCAGGGTGAAACCCTCATGGCTGCGTTGGAGAGCGCTGAGGCTGGCGGCGCTGGCAACAGCGACGGACCGGCACGCTTTCCGGTGCAATGGGTCAACCGTCCCGAACTGAGTTTTCGAGGCTTCAGCGGCATCCTGACCGCTGGCCGTTTGCGCCCTGGTGACGAGATCGTGGTTCTGCCGGGGGCCAAGACCTCGCGCATCGAACGCATTGTTGCCCATGGCTGCGATTGGCAGGAGGCGGCGGCCGGCGATGCAGTGACTTTGACCCTGGCCGATGACGTCGATATTTCGCGCGGCGACGTGATCGCCAGCATGGAAGGGCGCCCGGAAACCTCAGACCAATTTCAGGTCCGCCTGATCTGGATGCACGAGGAACATCTGTTGCCGGGGCGGTCCTATCTTATTAAGGCCGCCAATCAGATCGTGCCCGCCTCCGTTTCGGAGCTGAAATACAAGATTAACGTCAACAATCAGGAACATGAAGCGGCCAAGGTGCTGGAGCTGAACGAAATCGGTATCTGCAATATCACCCTGGCATCGCCGATTGCGTTCGAGCCTTATGGCAGGAACCGAGTACTTGGCAGTTTCATTCTGATCGACCGGTTGAGCAATCACACGGTCGCCGCCGGCATGATCGATTTCGGCCTGCGCCGCGCCACCAATATTCACTGGCAATCGGTGGCCGTGGACAAGCAGGCCCGGGCCGGCCAGAAACATCAACGCCCCAGTGTCTTGTGGTTTACCGGCCTGTCCGGCTCGGGCAAATCCACCATCGCCAATATCGTCGAGCAGAAACTGCATGCCATGAACCGGCATACCTATCTGCTGGACGGCGATAATGTGCGCCACGGCCTGAACCGGGACCTTGGCTTTACCGATGCCGACCGGGTGGAGAATATCCGCCGGGTCGGCGAAGTGGCCAAACTGATGGTCGATGCTGGCCTGATGGTGCAGACCGCCTTCATCTCGCCGTTCAGGGCGGAACGTCGCATGGCGCGCGATCTGCTGGTGGAGGGCGAATTCCTGGAAATTTTCGTCGATACACCGCTCGAGGTCTGTGAACAGCGTGATCCCAAGGGCCTCTACGAGAAAGCCCGCGCCGGCGAAATCAAGAATTTCACCGGCTACGATTCACCTTACGAAGAACCGGAACTGGCTGAACTGCGGATTGACACCGTTGCCCTGTCGGCGGAACAGGCGGCGGATGAGATTATCAACTATCTAAAAGAACATGGTTATCTCGAAGCCGACAACGGCGATGAATAAGGGCGGCGAATGACGGCCTAATCCACCAGTCCCGATATGGCGGCGATGCCCACGGCGCCGCATGGCCCTAGGCGGGCAATATTGCGGGCATCGATGCCACCCAGGCCATACAGCGGCAGACCGGCGTCCTGGTTCAGCCGGGCGAAGCGGTGCGGACCGATGCTCCGGGCGCCGGGATGGCTGGCGGTTGGGAAAACAGGCGACAGCAAGGCGGCATGGGCGCCGATACGGAGCGCCCGTATAAGGGCCGGCCGGGAATGGGCGGCGGCGGTGATCAGCCAGCCCGGTCTGCGGGGCAAAACCGGCGGCCGGGCGGTTTGCCATTCGGGCAGATGCACGCCATGGGCATCCAGCTTCCAGGCCAGGCGCCAATCGCCGGCGACCAACAGGGAAAGGCCGCGCGCGCGGCACAGCGCCATCAAGGCCCGGCCCAGGGCTTCCCGTTCCGCATCTTCGTAGTGGCGCAGAATGACGGCGCTGCCCGAGGGCAGGGCGGCGGCGGCGGGCAGGGGATCGGCCAGCCGGCCGGTATCGCTCAGCAGGATAATCCGGGGCAGGCGGGCGAAATTTCCCCCACCACGATTGAGGCGAAGGGACAGCTTTGTTAGGGTCGCGGCAGACATAAGGATGAACATGCCATGGGTTTGAGTGAGGAACCAGCCACCGAAGCTGACACCGCGGCGGTCGACGTTGCCGCCAATCTGGCTGAAGTCCAGGCCGCTATTGCCGATGCCGCCGTCGCGGCGGGCCGGGAGGCCGGCGACGCCGACTTGGTGGCGGTATCGAAGACCCATTCCGCCGAGGCCATCGTGCCGGTAATCCAGGCCGGTCAGCGCCTGTTCGGTGAGAACCGGGTGCAGGAGGCCCAGGAGAAATGGCCGGACCTGAAGGCGGCCTATCCCGAGTTGCGCCTGCATCTTATCGGGCCACTGCAAACCAACAAGGTCAAGGTTGCCGTGGCGCTGTTCGATGTCATAGAAACCGTCGACCGGCCGAAACTGGCCCGCGCCCTGGCCCGGGAGATGGAAAAACAGGACCGCCGGCTGGATTGTTTCATTCAGGTGAATACGGGGGAAGAAGAGCAAAAGGCCGGCGTCTGGCCCGAGGAGGCGGACGACTTTATCGCCCTGGTCAGGGATGAACTGGGATTGTCCGTGCGCGGCCTGATGTGCATTCCGCCGCTGGACGAGGACTGCAGCCTGCATTTCGCCCTGTTGCGCGAGATTGCCCGGCGCAAT
>JASLLM010000251.1:4254-4834 GCA_030747035.1 Alphaproteobacteria bacterium
CGGCCTGATGTGCATTCCGCCGCTGGACGAGGACTGCAGCCTGCATTTCGCCCTGTTGCGCGAGATTGCCCGGCGCAATGGCCTGGACGGCCTGTCCATGGGCATGAGCGCTGATTTCGAGGTGGCGATACGCTTCGGCGCCACCTTGGTACGGGTCGGCACGGCCATTTTCGGTGCCCGCAAACCTTATCCCTAGACGAAATCCCTAGATCGAAATCTGAATTTCGCTGTCGCTGTCTAGTACGGCGAGCAAGGCAAGCAGATCATCCCGCGCCAGGGCGACGCAGCCCTCGGTCGGGCCATGGCCCGGGCTGGCCACATGCATGAAGATGGCACTGCCGGCGCCGGGCACCACCGGCGCGTCGTTGTGCCCCAATATCACTACCAGATCGTACAGGCCGTCCTGCCGCCACATGCTTTCCGCGCTGGCGCCGTAAGGCCGGCGCACGGCCTGGTTATAGGCGGCATCGGCGGGATCATCGCACCAGCCGTCATCCGGCTGAATCGCCGAAGTTGCCAGTTTGCTGTCCGGCCGGGCCAGGCGGTCGGCCCGGTACAGCAGCCGGCGCAAGGGAAACCG
>JASLLM010000252.1 GCA_030747035.1 Alphaproteobacteria bacterium
GTAGGCTACCAGATGCGCCGAACCGATCATGGCGGCCAATGATGACATATTGACGATGGCGCCGCCGCCGTCGCCACCCCTGGCCCGGCCGCCGTCGGCGGTCATCGCCGCGACGCCGTATTTGCAGCCCAGAAAGACGCCTTCCACATTGACCGCCTGCACCGCCCGCCATTGTTCCATTTCGGTCTGGGCCAGGGACTGAAAGTCTTCCGTCGCCAGAATGCCCGCGTTATTGACCAGAATATCCGGACGGCCATGATGCTGGGCCACGGCGGCCATCAGGCTGCGCCAGCTTTCCTCGTCACGCACGTCATGTTGAATGAAAACCGTATCGCCGCCCAGGGCATCGGCGGCCGCCTGGCCGCTATCAGCATTAAACTCCGCGATCGTGACCTTGGCACCCTCCTCCGCCAAGCGCCTGGCGCAGGCCCGGCCGATGCCCGTCCCGGCACCGGTAACAATGGCGGTCTTTCCTTCAACCCGGCCCATTATGTCTCCTCCCGTCCATTTACAAAAAAGCCCAATAGCGCCCGCTGGCACCCAACAGCATAGTGATCAGCCCAAGAGCAAGGTTGATCCCGACGATCTTGCGGATCCTGGCCAACTGCTCGGCGGCGGCGGCAAAGTCATCGTCGTCCAACGCCGCCTTGAACGGGCGATAGGGGCCAAAATAGATATACAGATACAGCCCGATCATGACCCATCCCAAGACTTGCATCAAATTCACATGCAGGCCCAGATCGGCAAAACCGCCCAAATAGATAAACACCATCATATAGCCGGAGATCAAAAGCGCGGCGATGGCCATCCAGACCCGCGAAAAAAACCGCCGCAGCACGCCGCGCCACAGCACCAGTCGTTGGGGCGGCGGCAGATGCAGTTCCGCCGCCGGACGCAGACAGCGGTGGGCGAAATACATTCCCCCCACCCAAAACGTCGCCGCCAAAAGATGCACGGCAATCCACAAACCCATGGACAAGCCCCCTGTTGTTACGCGATCCCGTCGCCAAGCGTAAACAGGATTAGACCATGATAGTGGAAAAATCTCACGATTTGCCCGCGCACGGCGTCCGGGGATCGGCTATATTGCGCGGCAAAGCTAACCTGTTTTGAAAAAGGAACCAATATCGTGGCCATGAACCTGTTCGATTTGACTGGCAAAGTTGCTGTTGTAACCGGCTCCACCAAGGGCATTGGCAAAGCCATGGCGGAAGGCCTGGCCGAACATGGCGCCAAGGTGGTGATCACCTCGCGCAAGGCGGATCTGTGCGACGAAGTCGCGGCCAGTATCAAGGCCGAGGGCGGCGAGGCCATCGCGGTGCCCTGCAATGTGTCGCGCAAGGAAGACATGGACAATCTGCTGGCCAAGACCCGGGAAGCCTATGGCCAGATCGATATTCTGATCCTCAATGCCGCCGTCAATCCCTTCTATGGTTCGGCATTGGACATCCCCGACGACGCTTTCGACAAGACCATGGATGTGAATATCAAGTGCAATCTGGCCTTCTGCCGCGAAGTCATCCCCGAGATGCAGGCGCGCAAGGACGGTGCCATCATGATCGTATCCTCCATCGGCGGTTTGCGCGGCAGCACGGTGCTGGGCGCCTATTGTATTTCCAAGGCGGCGGACATGCAGATCGTGCGCAACCTGACAGCTGAATTCGGCAAGGACAATATCCGCGTCAACTGCATCGCGCCGGGCCTGGTGAAGACCAATTTCGCCCGCGCCCTTTATGAAGACCCGGAAGTCGCGGCCAAGCGGGAGGAGGCCACGCCCATGGGCCGCCTGGGCGAAGGCGAGGATCTTGCCGGTATCGCCGTCTATCTGGCCTCCAAGGCCGGCTCATGGACCACCGGCCAGGTCTTTTGTATCGACGGCGGCGTGACCGCGGTGGGGGCCGGCTAGCCGGACCGAATTGGGGATCGGGGGCACGACAGCGCCATGACGGAACCGGACATATTCACGGATCGGCGCGAGGTGATCGACCGCGCCGCCCTGAGCGATGCCCTGAACGAGCTGGCGGAGGATCATGCCCCCGACTCCCCCACTTTGCGAAATGCGGTATTGCAGCAGCTTAAAGACGCGCTGAGCAGCGGACATCAGGAGGTGCGCCGGCGTTTCGAGGCGGGTGGCAGCGGCAATATGGTGCTCGCCGCCAACTGCTACCTGATGGATCAATTGATCCGGGTGCTCTATGACTTCACTACCGGCGTTGTTTTTCGCGCCACCAATCCGACCGCGTCCGAGCGTATCGGGCTGGTGGCCATCGGCGGCTACGGCCGTGGCGAACTGGCGCCGCAGTCTGATATCGACCTGCTGTTCCTCCTGCCCTACAAGCAGACCCCGTGGGGCGAGCAGGTGGTCGAATACATGCTTTACATGTTGTGGGATCTGCGCCTGAAAGTGGGCCATGCCACACGCACGGTGGATGAATGCATCCGCCTTTCCGAAAGCGATCTGACCATTCGCACCACCCTGTTGGAAGCACGCTATTTATGGGGCGACGAGGCCCTGTTCAAGGATCTGAAGGCGCGCTTCGACCAGGAAATCGTCGCCGGTACCGGGCCCGATTTCGTGGACGCGAAGCTGGCCGAACGCAACGAACGTCACCAGCGCATGGGCGACAGCCGCTATCTGCTGGAACCCAATGTCAAGGACGGCAAGGGCGGCCTGCGTGATCTGCATACCCTGTTCTGGATCGCCAAGTACCTTTACCGGGTCGACGATGTGGCGGAACTGATCGGCCAGGGTGTATTCACGGACGAGGAATACCGGCTGTTCGAAAAGGCCGAGACCTTCCTGCGCACGGTGCGTTGCCACCTGCATTATCTGGCCAACCGGCCGGAAGAGCGCCTGACATTCGATGTGCAGCCGGAACTGGCGGCCCGCTTGGGCTATCGCGATCATAAGGGCGGTTCCGGCGTCGAGCGCTTCATGAAGCACTATTTTCTGGTCGCCAAGGATGTCGGCGATCTAACCCGAATTTTCTGCGCCGCCCTGGAGGAACAGCACAAGCGGCAGCCGCGTTTTCGTCTGCCGCGGTTCGGTCTGCGCAAGCGCGAGGTGGATGGTTTTTTGGTCGAGGGCGACCGGATCAATCTGTTGGACGAAGACGATTTTCGCCGCGACCCGGTGAAGCTGATTGGGCTGTTTCACGTGGCCCATGAAAAAGACCTGGATATTCATCCCCAGGCTTTGCGTTTGATTACCCGCAATTTGCGCCTGATCGACAACAAGTTGCGCCAGGATCCGGAGGCCAACCGCCTGTTCCTGGAAATTCTAAGCTCGAAACAAAATCCGGAGACCACCCTGCGCCGCATGAACGAGGCCGGCGTATTTGGCCGCTTCGTGCCCGACTTCGGCCGCGTCGTGGCACAAATGCAGCACGATATGTACCACGTCTATACGGTGGACGAGCACACTATCCGCGCCATGGGCATCCTGGCCCGGATCGAGGCCGGTGAGCTGGCGGAGGATCATCCGCTGTCCTCGGAAGTGATCGGCAAGATCAAGCTGCGGCGGGTGTTGTACGCCGCGGTACTGCTGCACGACATCGCCAAGGGACGGGGCGGCGATCACTCGGTGCTGGGGGCGGAAGTGGCGGAGGAGCTATGTCCCCGCTTCGGTATGGACGCCTCGGAAACGGAAACGGTGGCCTGGCTGGTGCGTTGGCACCTGGCCATGGCGCATACCGCCTTCAAACGTGATTTGGACGATCCAAAAAGTATCAGCGATTTTGTCGAGCTGGTACAAAGCCCGGAGCGGCTGAAGCTGTTGGTGGTGCTGACCGTCTGCGACATCCGCGCCGTTGGACCGGCCATCTGGAACGGCTGGAAGGGACAATTGCTTCGTGATCTGTATAGCCGGGCCGAGGAAAATATGCTGGGCGGCCAGCCCCTGGCGAACCGGGAGGAACGGGCCGAGACGGTGAAAACCGCCTTGCGGGAAAAACTGGCGGATTGGCCGGCGGAGGCGGTGGACCGGCACCTGGAACGCGGCGTTGCCGCCTTTTGGCTGTCCGCCGATCTACAGGATCACGAATATTGGGCCCGCATGATGCGCAAGGCGGACGACGACGACGAGTCCATCGCCATTGACGTACGCGTCCATCCCTTTGGGTCCTTTACGGAAGTGACGGTCTATACGGCCGATCATCCGGGGCTGTTTTCCCGCCTGGCCGGCGCCATCACGCTCAGCGGAACCAGCATCGCCGGCGCCCGGATCTTTACCACCACCGACGGCATGGCCCTGGATATCTTTTCCATCCAGGACATGGAAGGCGGGCCGATTGAGCGGCCGGAAACCATTGCCCGGCTACGCCGCACCATCGCCAAGATCTTGAGCGGTGAAACGCTGCTGTCCGTCGCCCTGGGCGAGAAGCGCAGCCATCTTCCCGGCCGGGCCAGTGTCTTCACGGTGCAGCCGGCGGTAATTATCGATAACGAAGCCTCCCGCGCCCATACGGTGATTGAGGTCAACGGACGCGACCGCCCGGCCCTGCTGCATGATCTGACCAAGGCCTTTTATAGTCTGTCCCTGACCATCGCCAACGCCCGCATCGCGACCTACGGCGAACGGGCGGTGGATGTATTCTATGTCAAGGACCTGTTCGGCCTTAAAATCACCTCGGAAACGCGCCTGGAAACCATCCGCGAACGTCTGCTACTGGCGCTTTCGGAACAGGTTGAAGAGGAGGTTGAGGAGGACAGCGCCGCCACGGCTTGAGCCAATCAGATCCGAACCGAAACGACGCCCGCCGGAGCTGCGAATGTATCC
>JASLLM010000253.1 GCA_030747035.1 Alphaproteobacteria bacterium
GGTCTGCTGCTCCGCCGTTAGCAAACTGCCGCCGCCGGTTTGGGCCCGGGACTCAAGCTCGGCGATACGGCCTTTCGCTTTCTCCAGGCTTTCCTTCAATTTGCGCTCCTCGGCCAGGAAATCCTGTTCCGCGGCCCGGCGCATTGCCTCGACCACAATGAAGGGCCGGGATGATTTGCCCCGGCTGCGCAGCCCGATCAGATCGGACGATCCTGACAAATTGTCCAGCGCGTTGATCACGAAATCGGCGTTAGCGGATATCGGGATGATCATTTTCTGACCCATCACGTTCCGCAGCCGCAGCCAGAATTGATCATGCAGCAGATCGCTGTCGGCGACCACGATAACACCAATCGACCCTTTGCTTGCCTGCAAATGGGCTTTGCCGGTCTTGGCTGCGTCCTTGCCGTCCTTGCCCCCGTTCTTCTTGCCTGGCGGGCCGTCAGGGAAGGCTGACTTTGCATTGCCGCTCAAGCGGGCCGCAATGATGTGGCGTTCGCCGTCCGGCTTGAAGATCTTGAGCAGACGCTCGGGCGCGGGGCCAAAGCGGACCAAATTGGTTTCCATGGGCATGGCCTGTACCCCGGTGGAGATCAGGGGTGTGATCTCCGTCCCGGCTTCGGGCATGGCCCTTATCGTGCCGGCGTTGGCCATGATCATGGGGCCAAGATCGGCCGTGACCACATCATCGGCGTTCAAGTTTGCCGCCGCCAATTGCAGCCAGACCAGATAGCGGACAATACGGGTCTGCCCTCCCTGGCCCGCATTGACCTGTTGCGCCGCGTCGAAATCGCCGATCACATGGTCCGTCGGTGCCGAAGCGCCCCAGGCGTTCAACAGTTTTTCAAGCTGCGAACTGGCCGTTGCCAGCGCTTGCTGTCCGCCACCCTGTTGCGCCCGTGCGGTGACTTCCGAAAAGGGATCGACAAAGACCATCGCCCGGCCGCCAGCCAGGACGAACTGGTCGATGGCGTAAAGGATGCGCTCGTCCAGGCCCAGGGGATGGGTAATCATTAGGATGTCCACATCCTCCGGTATCTTCCCCAGGCGCGGATCTATAGCACGCAGATCAAAAATATCGCGGATCGCCCCGACGATGGCCCAGGGTTGCGGTCCGCCGCTGAACCGCATCATGGGCGAGGCGTCCACATTCATCTGCAAGCCGCTGATCAGGCCGACCACGGGCTTTTTCGGATCGCTCAAATTGAACAGCATCCGGGTCAGGTCGTATTCCAGAAAGGCCTCTTTCTCGCGGCTGAAGAACGGCACCACCTGGCGGTCGTCGATGGTATTGGTGGCGACCAGGCCGAAATAGAGGCTATCTCCGGTGCCCAGGGGCACGGCCTGCATGCCAAGGCGGACCGCATCATCCTCGGCTTCGGTGAAGGGTTCGGGGTCGATCACTTCCAGATGAATCTTGCCATCCGACAAATTGACGTATTCTTCCAGCAATTCCCGGACGCGCAGGCCGTAGGACTTGATGTTGGGCAGTTGAATGGCTGCTTTCTCTGAGAAATATAACCGCAGCCTGATCGGTTCCGGGATCTGCTCCAGGATGCGCTTCGATCCCGCGCTCAAGGTGTAGAGGCCGTCTTCGGTAAGATCCAGACGGGCCGAACGCAGACTGTTGGAGGCGAAAATGTTGACGCTGAGGAACAGGATCGCGGCCAGAACAAGGGCAAGGACGGATGTTGTTGAACGGCTCATGTCTCCACCCCCCTCAACCGGCTTTCTTCAGATCGACGATCAGCAGATTGGCGAACAGCCAAAACAGGATCAACGAAACGAAATAGATCAGGTCGCGCAGGTCGATAACGCCGTTCTGAATGGCGTTGAAGTGGGTCAGGAAACTGAATGAAGCGATCGCGTCCAACAGCGTCTGCGGCGCCCAGGAGGCGTAGAAATCCAGCACGATGGGCGCGCCGGAAACCGTGAACAGAAAACAGGCAACCACCGAGATCACGAATGCGATGACCTGGTTCTTCGTGGCCGCCGAGATGCAGGCGCCAATGGCCAGATAGCCCCCGGCCATCAACATACTGCCAACGTAAGAGGCAACAATGACGCCATGGTCGGGCTGGCCCAGATAACTGACCGTCAGCCACATGGGAAAGGTCAGGCCCAACGCAATGCCGATGAAAACCCAGGCGGCCAGATACTTGCCCACCACCGTGGACCACAGCGACAGGGGCAAGGTCAGCAGCAGCTCTATGGAGCCGGATTTGCGTTCCTCGGCCCACAGCCGCATGGCGATGGCTGGTACCAGGAACAGATAGAGCCAGGGATGAAAATTGAAGAACGGCTTCAAATCGGCCTGTCCGCGCGGATAAAAGCTGCCGATGTAAAAGGTGAAGATGCCTGTTAGAAACAGGAAAATGACAATGAATACGTAAGCCAGGGGCGTGGAGAAATAGCCCTTCAACTCCCGCCTGAAAACTGCCCAGGTCGCTGCCATTATGCTGCTTCTCCCTGCTTGTCGGCCTGCTCGCCGCCACGCGTGATATTGCGGAAGACCTCATCCAGGCGGGGATGCTCCACCGACAGGCGCGAGGTCGACCAGTTCCGTTGTTTGACCAAATCGGCAACCTCGGCCACGATGGATTGGCCGTTCGTGGGATAGGCCCGATAGCTTCCGCCGGCCAGCGTCTCAACCCTGGATATGCCGGCAATGGCTTCCAGGGCGTCGGCCACGCCTTCGTCCTGGCAATCGATCAGAACCGCGTTATGGAAGGGCGAACGGCTTTCCAGTTCTCCCGGCGTGCCGTCGGCGACGATGCGGCCCTCGGCGATGATCATGGCCCGGTTACAGACCGCGTCCACTTCTTCCAAAATATGGGTCGAGATGACGATGGCCTTTTCCTTCGCCATATCGGCGATCAGACCCCTGATTTCGTGTTTCTGATTGGGATCCAGACCGTCGGTCGGTTCGTCCAGGACCAGAACCGGTGGGTCGTGCAGGATCGCCTGGGCCAGGCCGACCCGCCGTTTGAAGCCCTTGGACAGGGTATCGATGGGCTGATGCAGGACCGTATCCAGATGCACATTGGCGATGACATAGTCCAGCCGCTGCCGCCGGGCCGCCGCATCCAGGCCGCGCACATCGGCGATGAAGTTCAAAAAACTGATCGGCGTCATATCCGGGTAGGCCGGCGCGCCTTCAGGCAGATAGCCGATCTTGGCCTTGGCCGCGATGGGCTGCTCATCCACATCATGGCCCGCCACGCGGACCGTGCCGGCGGTCGGGGTCATGAACCCGGTAATCATCTTCATAGTGGTGGATTTGCCCGCGCCGTTAGGCCCCAGAAATCCCAGCACCTGCCCCTTGGGGACGTTGAATCTGACATCGTTGACGGCTGTTAGGTGGCCAAAGGTTTTGACCAGACCGTCGACCTCGATCATCCAATCCATGGAGGTTGCGCCTCTTTCGCCTGCATCTGTCTGTTTGATTTGTCTTATTGGGATGAATTTGGCCCGTTAAATAGTCGTTTGGCCCAGAACCTTCAAGAGCATTTGCACAATCGGGAGCAAGCCTTGTAAATTGTCCGTGCCCCGCTTTTGGGGAATATTCGATGGGGAAGAATTGGGGTCGCCCGTGACAGCGCCTTCGGAACCGGACGGAAAGCTGCAAAGGGTGGTATCACCCTGTGCCGGGGTCTGCATATTGCATACGGAAACCAAGCTCTGTCTGGGCTGCTACCGCACCATCGAGGAAGTCGCCCATTGGCAAACCATGAGCGTGGCGGAACAACACCGGGTGATGGCGAAATAGCCGAACGCCGCCGCGCCGACAGGGGTTCGTGATACGGGCCTAGCTTTGCCTAAGGCCTGGTTTGCTCCCCGATAGCTGCATCAGCAGAATACCGCCCAGGACCATGGCGCCGCCCAGCAATTGTACCGGGGTCATGATCTCTCCGAACAACAGATAAGCCGCCGCGATGGAAATCAGGGGCTGGGCATTGGTGAACATCGCCGATTTCATGGCGCCGATATAGCTCAGGCCCAGAAAATACAGCGGCACCGATGTGGCCTGCAACAAAACCACCGCCCAAAGTCCGCCCCAGCCGGAAGCGTTCACCGGCCAGGCAATATTACCGAAGCCCAGGCACAAGCCCAACAATACGGCGGCGGCAACCAGGGCCAGATGGGTGGTCACCACCATCGGATCATGGTTTTTCATGCGCCGAACCAGCCAGACCGCATTCCACGCCGCCGCCATGCCCGCGCCCAGGGCCAGGGCGACGCCGCGCGGGTCCACCACGTCGAAGGAAACACCCAGCATCAAGGCCAGTCCCAGAAAGGCGGTGGCGATGGCAATCAGATTGGGCACGGTCAAGGGTGCCCGGACCACAACGATATTCAGCACCGCGATCATTGGCGGATAGGTGAAAAACAGCAGCACCGCCAAGCCGACGGGAATGAACTCCACCGCGCCCACATGGCCATAAAACATCATGGCGGTCAGCGCGCCGAGGCCGAGGCAATGACCCCAGGCCCGCCAGGGTATGGCCAAAGAACGGCCGCTAAGGCGGCAGAACAACGGCAGCCCCATCGCCATCAGGCCGGCCCGGGTGGCGGCGACGGTGATACCATTGCTGCCCCCTTCATAGGCATAGCGGGACAGTGCGACCGCCAGTCCCAGGCCCAGCGCCGCCAGGATCGCCAGGATCGTGCCCAGGGCCTGGTTGGCGGGTGGTTCTTCTGCTTCACTCAAAAGTGCCCGCCCCCAGGGTCCAGCCTTCCTCCGCCTCGATCA
>JASLLM010000254.1 GCA_030747035.1 Alphaproteobacteria bacterium
CAAACCAGAGGAATGCTGGAACTTCTTCGCCGAGGATGGCTATGCTCCAAAATAATCCGGAAACGCTCTAGATGAATTGGCGCCTCTGCATTGCTTCAGGCTGCCGCGGCCAGAATACCGTCATCGTTTTTCAGCAGTTTCACTAGGCAACCAAAGACGATCTGTCATGAAAACCAAATCGTCACTTCCCCGGCCGCACTAGCCGCGATCGGTCCGCTAGGGCCGTTGCCGCGCCAGGAAATCCCGGACATGACCCAGGGCGGTCCTTTGCGCGGCCGGATCATGGCCCCAGGTGGCGCCACGGGTCGGTGACTTTTCGCGGTTTTCAATTTCGGGCCGGTAGCGCACTGGTCCGGCCCCGGGATCATCAAAAAAGTGATAGGCCGCTGGATAGATCCGCAGATGCGGCGGGTGGGCGCTGTTGCTGTTGGCATCACTCAGGGTCTGGCAGCGCTGGGCCTTGGTCCAATCGTCGGCGCCCCCGATCAGCATCAATATGGGCCCGATGAACGGGCCGGAGGCGGTCAGGCATTGGGGATAGAAGGCAACGCCAAAATGGAATTTCTCCGCGTATAGATTGTGGACGCCGATCTTGTTCATGGCGGCGAGCACCTTGCTGCCGCCGATGGACCAGCCGATCAGGCCGATCCGATCCCCGATAACGTCATCCCGGCGGCCCAGGAATTGCAGTGCGCCCAGGGCATCGAAGGTCTGGTCCACGGATTCCACGTCATCATAGCTGCCGCAACCCGGCTTGTGGCGGCGGGGGCCATAGCTGTCCACCACCAGGCTCATGTA
Organism: Alphaproteobacteria bacterium; assembly: GCA_030747035.1. Taxonomy (GTDB): domain Bacteria; phylum Pseudomonadota; class Alphaproteobacteria. The sequence goes on from JASLLM010000254.1 coordinate 799, forward strand.
CCCCCAATCCGCCAATCGCAGGGCCCAATCCTCGATCGTGCCCGTGATGCCCCGGCAGTCATGGAGGAGGACCAGGGCCGGATAGGGGGCCTTGCCCCGGGTCGGCAGATGCAACTGACCGTGCAATTGCAAGCCGGGCGTCGCCTTGGCCTCTTCGCCGAGCTGTTTGGCCATGCGCATTTGCAGCGCCGTTGGCGGTGTGCCGGCGGCGCGGAATTTCACGCTTTCCTGCGCCCATGCCGGGCCGGCCAAAAGCGGTGCCAGAATGGCCAGCAAGGTTACCAGCCGCAAAGTCCGCATTCCCCGCCTCCCATTGTTTCTGCAAACCCCGGCAATGGTGCTATATTATTTGCAGAATGAAAATAGAGGGGGCGGAGAGGTGGATTTATCAGGCGAATATCGCATTGCCGCATCGCGGGAGCGGGTCTGGGCGGCGTTGAATGATCCGGAGGTCCTGAAGGCCAGTATACCCGGTTGCAGTGCGCTGGAAGCGGTTGGCGGCGACAGCTTCACCGCCACCGTCACGGCCAAGGTGGGTCCGGTGAAGGCCAAATTTCAGGGCCAGGTCACCCTGTCCGACATGGATCCGCCCAACGGCTACACCATTCAGGGGGAAGGCAAGGGCGGTGCCGCTGGTTTCGCCAAGGGCGGGGCCAAGGTCACCCTGCTCGAAGATGGCGACGGCACCTTGTTGCAATACGAGGTCAACGCCAATGTGGGGGGCAAATTGGCACAGATCGGCTCGCGTCTGATTGATGGCACCGCGAAGAAACTCGCCGGTGAATTTTTCACCGTCTTCGCCGAGCTGGCCGCTGAGCCGGCGCCGGAAGCGGCGGCGGAAGCCGCGCCAGCGCCCGAGGCGGGCCGGCCCGGGGCCGCGACCGAAGTGCCGCCCGCGCTGGTCGATGCCGCCGGCGCGGCGGGCGAGGCGGCGCCCGAGATGCTGCATGTCCGCAGCGGCGATATTGCGCCAGGTGGAGGCGATGCGGAGCCGGCGGGTGGCAAACCGGAGCAAGGCGGGCTGCCCCGTTGGGTCTGGCTGGGCGGCCTGATCGTCATCATGATCGTGATTATCGGCCTTCTCGGGGGCGACTAAGCGCACAAATTTGCGACTTTGACGCAGGTTGGCTCATTCCGGGCTTGACCTGGGCGCACAGAGGCGAAACACTTCCATTACTGGGGGAAGGCCGGTCGCGAGACTGGCACTATACCCTCGCAATATAGTCGGCAACGAACGACAGGGAGGTTCCGCATGCCAACGGTTTCAATGACCGTGAACGGTCAGGCTGTGAGTGGCGAGGTCGAAGACCGCACGCTGCTGGTACAATTTATTCGTGAAAACCTAAATCTGACGGGTACGCATGTGGGCTGTGACACCAGCCAATGCGGTTCCTGCGTGGTGCATGTGAACGGCGACTCCATGAAGTCATGCACCATGCTGGCGGTACAGGCCAATGGCGCCGAGGTTACCACCATCGAAGGTCTGGCACAGGGCGGCGAGATGCATCCCATGCAGCAGGCCTTCCAGGATAACCATGGCCTGCAATGCGGCTTCTGCACGCCGGGCATGATTATGACGGGCCTTGATATGGTGGCGAAGAACCCGAATCCGGACGAGGCCACAATCCGGTCCGAGCTGGAGGGCAATATCTGCCGCTGCACCGGTTATCACAATATCGTCAAGGCGGTGCAACAAGCCGCCAAAACCATGGGGGGATGACATGGCTGAAAATGGTATTGGCGCTTCCCCAAAGCGCAAGGAAGACAACCGCTTTCTCACCGGCAAGGGCAACTATACCGACGATATTAACCGGCCGGGGCAAACCTATGCCTATATCGTCCGTTCGCCCCATGCCCATGCCACGATCAATTCCGTCGATACCTCGGCGGCGCAGTCGGCGCCCGGCGTGGTCGGCGTATTCGTGGGTCAGGACCTGCTGGACGACGCCGTCGGCGGCCTGGTCTGCGGCGCCTCGGTCACCGGCAAGGGCGGCGAGGTCAACAAGACCCCGCCGCGCAACGTTCTGACCATGGACAAGGCGCGGTTCGTTGGTGATCCCATTGCCGTCGTGATCGCCGAGACCCTGGCTCAGGCCAAGGACGGCGCGGAACTGGTGGCGATTGACTACTCCGAACTGCCGTCGACCGTCTCGACCGCGAATGCGGACGCCGACGGCGCGCCGCAATTGCACGAGGAATGCCCCAACAACGTGGCTCTGGATTGGGAACTGGGCGACAAGGAAGCGGTCGATGCCGCCTTTGCCTCGGCGCACAAAACGGCCGAGGTTGAGTTGGTCAACAACCGCATGGTCACCAATGCCATGGAGCCGCGCGCGGCGGTGGGCGAGTACAATTCAGGTACCGACGAGACCACCCTGTATCTGACCTCGCAAAACCCGCACGTCCATCGTTTGGTGATGTCCGCCTTCATGAACATCGCGCCGGAACATAAATTCCGTGTCGTGGCGCCTGATGTGGGCGGCGGCTTCGGATCGAAAATCTTCACCTACAATGAAGAGGCGATCTGCGCCTGGGCCGCGAAAAAGGTCAACCGCCCGGTCAAATGGACCTCCGACCGCTCGGAAGGCTTTATGTCAGATGCCCATGGCCGGGATCACGTGACCAAGGCGGAAATGGCCATGGACGCGGACGGCAAGTTCACCGCCCTGCGCGTGACCTCCAAGGGCAACATGGGGGCCTATCTGCAACTGTTCTCGGTCTCCATCCCGACGTTGTTCCACGGCTTCCTGCTGGCGGGACAGTACACCACGCCGGCGATCTATCTCGATATGCGCTGTGTCATGACCAACACCGCGCCGGTGGATGCCGCGCGCGGCGCGGGCCGGCCGGAAGCAACCTATCTGCTGGAACGGCTGGTTGATGTTTCGGCGGCCGAGATGGGCCTGGATCCGGCGGAAATCCGACGGCGCAACTTCATCAATGCCGATCAGATGCCGTACCAGACGCCGGTTGTGCAATGCTACGACTCCGGCGACTACCACGCATCCCTGGACAAGGCCCTGGCCAATAGCGACTACGACGGCTTTGGCGCCCGTCAGGCGGAAGCCAAGGGCCGGGGCAAGCTGCGCGGCATTGGCCTTTCGTCCTATATAGAGGCCTGCGGCGTCGCCCCTTCGGCGGCCGTCGGTTCCTTGGGCGTTGGCGTCGGTCTGTGGGAATCAGCCCAGGTCCGCTTCAATCCGACGGGCGGCGTCACGGTCTTTACCGGCACGCACTCCCATGGTCAGGGCCACGAAACGGCCTTTGCCCAACTGGTCACCGAACGCCTCGGCGTGCCGGTGGAACAGGTCGAGGTGGTGCACGGCGATACCGACAAGGGCCAGTTCGGCATGGGCACATACGGCTCGCGCTCCCTGCCCGTGGGCGGTGTTGCCATCGCCAATGCCTGCGACAAGATCATCGCCAAGGGCAAGAAGATCGCCGCTCATACGCTCGAGGCGGCGGAGGACGATATCGAGTTCGCGGACGGTAACTTCACCGTTTCGGGCACCGACAAGGCGATGAATATCGCCGAGGTCGCGTTTACGGCCTATGTGCCCCACAACTACCCGGAAGGGGTGGAGCCCGGCCTGGACGAAATCGCCTTCTTCGATCCCCTGAACTTCTCCTTCCCCGCCGGCGCCCATGTCTGCGAGGTGGAGATCGACCCCGATACCGGATCGTTGGAGATCGTCAAATACACGGCGGTCGACGACTTCGGTACCCTGGTCAATCCGATGATCGTCGAGGGGCAGGTCCATGGCGGCCTGGCCCATGGCATCGGGCAGGCTTTGTTGGAAAACTGCGTCTATGACGAAGATTCCGGCCAGCTTGTTTCCGGCTCGTTCCAGGATTACTGCATGCCCAGGGCGGACAATCTGCCGTCCTTCGATGTGGATTATGCCCCGACCATACCCCCGCACAATCC
>JASLLM010000255.1 GCA_030747035.1 Alphaproteobacteria bacterium
TTTGTGTCGCTTGTTCGCCATCTCTGATCCTCCGTTTCCTAATTATAACGGTGGACCAAATCAGTGGGGGAGGACCATGCGGATATGGCAGCGCTCGCCATGCAATGGATTAGCTGAATTGGAATTTGGGCACGGCTGTAACGGGCTGCGTCACGCGCCGAATTCGATGTGTCCGCGCTGTCCAAACTGAAGTCGCGACGACGTAACATCATAGCTAAGATTACCCACCCAACAGCGAACTTGCCCAAGGTTCGCGCGCAATACCACACGGCTTTATTCAACCGTTTACGAATTATTAAGGATTTTGGGAAATTCATCACCCCCAAATTAGGGGTTGACGTAACTTTTTTGTTAAATTTTGTTAGGTATTAGCGATAATTCCAAATATGTCTCGCGCATAGGGTGTGCTTCGCAGTACGAATTGTAATAATTTGCGGAGGCGACAACAACGCACTCAATAGTTGTGGTTTGGGCCTCGTCCATGAGATGGCGATCTCACATTTTTTCGGCATCCGTCAACGGGGCCGATCACCCTATGGTGCAGTATCCGCAGGACCCGGCCCTTATCCCTCCATCATGCCCGCGACCGTATAGCCGCCATCGGCAAAATAAGTGTGACCGGTGACAAAGCTGCTTTCCTCCGCCGCCAGGAAGGCGGCCACCGCCGCAACCTCCTCCGCTCTGCCGAAACGGGCCATGGGCATCCGGGCCATGACGCTGGGCGGAGGGATCTCTCCCTGTTCGTCTCTGGTTTTGGTCGGGCCCGGCCCCACGGCATTGACCCGAATGTCATGCTCGTGCAGTTCGATGGCCATGCTTTGGGTCAAATTCATCAGGCCGGCCTTGGACGCGCCATAGGCGGCCCGCCCCCGCCCGCCAAACAGACCGGAATTGGATGCGACAAAGACGATGCGGCCACCGCCGCCCTGGGCCACCATCCGCCGCGCCGCCTCCTGCCCGCACATGAAGGCACCCGAAAGATTGAGGCCAATGACCTTGTTCCAGAATTCGTCAGTCATTTCCAGAAACGGCATCCGGTCCATGATACCGGCATTGCTGACCGCCACATCCAGCCGGCCATGGCGGGCGACCGCCTGCTCCATCATGGCGGCGATGGAGGCCCGCTCGGTCACGTCCACATGCTGGGCAACCGCCTCGGCGCCGGTGTCATTGAGCTCGCGGGCAACGTCCTCGGCCGCGGTGAGGTTGATGTCGGCGACCATGACCCGGGCACCCTCCTCGGCCAAACGCGCCGCGATCGCACGGCCAATGCCGTGCCCGGACCCCGTTACCAGGGCCGATTGCCCTTCCAATCGCTTCGACATGTTGTTCCCTTCCCAATTTGCGCTTGAACGACGGATCGGCTTCAAAGCCAATCCTTGCCCTGGCGTGCATAGTCCCCGCCCCTGGTCACCGCGCGCATCAGATCGCCGGATGCGGTACCGGTGATATCTTCAGGTTCGACGCCGTCCCGCAGGGCCTGCATGGTGTCGTGAATGGCCTGTACGGATGCGGTGAAGGTATGGTGCCCGCGCAACAGGAAGCGGACGCCATGGCCCGCCAGCCAGCCGGGCTCGCGCATGTCCTTGGCACCGCCGCCCAGCAACAGGGGCACGGATATCTCGACCGCTATTGTCTCCAACGCCTCCCGTGACGGCACGCCAACCAGAAAAATCGCGTCCACCCCCGCCGCTTCATAGGCCTTGGCCCGGGCGATGGCATCCTCGATGGAGGTCATGGCCGCCGCACTGGTGCGCCCGGCGATGACCAGATCGGGATCGGAACGGCCTTCGACCGCCGCGCGCATCTTGCCCACGCCCTCCTCGATCGACAGCAAAGACGCCTTGCCGCCGCTGCCGAACGGCTGCGGCAGGTCGGTATCCTCGATGGACAGTCCGGCCAGGCCCGCAAACTCCAACTCTTCCACCGTGCGTTTGACGTTGAGGGCATTGCCATAGCCATGATCCGCATCGGCAAACAAGGGCAGTTCCGAGGCCCGGCCGATGCGGTGGGCCTGCTGGGCGAATTCGGTCTGGGTCAGCAGGATCAGATCCGGTGCCGCCAACACCGCCAGGGACGCCAGGGAACCGGCATACATGCCCATCTCGTAGCCGATATTTTCCGCGATGCGGGCCGAAATGGGATCATAGACGGAAGCCGGATAGACGCATTGCCGCGTCTCCAGAATTTCACGAAAACGTTGACGGCGGTTGCTCCAGCGTGACATGCGGCCTCTCTCCCCATTTCTGAATTGCCGGAAACTGTATACGTTCCCGCGCGCCTCAGGCAATAAAGGCGTCGATATCAAGGGATTTTGAGTTGCCGGTCAGGCGGCGCACCCCATCCTCGGTGACCACCACGGTGTCTTCGCAAAGGAACCCCATGACGCCCTGGATGTAATAGCCGACTTCGATGGAGAAACTCATGCCGGCCTCGAGGCCGCCATCCACCGCCGGCATCAGAAAGGCCGAGGCCTCCGGGTCCGCCAGGGTAATCACCGGTGGGTCATAGACCGAAACGCCGATGCCATGGCCGCAATGGAAGCGTTCGAAATTTTCCAGCCCCAGTTCCTGGCCCGGCGCCATGGCCGCCCGGTAGACATCGCGCACATCCGCACCAGGGCGCATCAGGCCGACGGCATCGTTGAGGCCCTGAACCATGGCATCCCAGATCCGGCTCTGCTCGCCGCTCGGCGTTCCCAGAACCACGGCGCGGGCATTGTCGGCATGGTAATAGCCATAGGTGCAGCCGATGTCATAGCGGATCAGATCGCCGGCCTCTATCACCTTGTCTGAGGCAAGGGCGTGCGGCTGGGCCGTGCGGCTGCCGCTGCCCAGGATGCAAAAGGTGGAGCGCCCACCCCGCGCTGTGACGCCGCTGTGATAGGCATCAACGATTTGCCGCTCGGTGCTCCCCGGTTCGATCAGACGAAAAGCCTCCCTGATCGATGCCTCGGTGATGGCCGAGGCGCGGGCCAGACGCTCGATTTCATCCGGCGTCTTGACCATGCGCACTTCCCACCAGATGGCATTGGCGTAGACGATGTCCACATTCGGCAAGCGCTGTTGCAACTCCCACCAGAACAGCGGCGAGATACCGCTTTCATCCACCCCGATGCGGCTACCCGTGAGGCCCCGGCTTTCGATCGCCGCGACCAGGCCATCCTGGGCGCGGGCCACGTGATGGGCCCGCTCGGCCAGGGCCTTGGCGGCGCGCCCGGTTTCGTCCATGGCATCCAGCTGTGCCGGGCCACGGGCAAAGGGGCTGAACAGATAGATATCGTCGACCCAGACATCGCCATCGACGATAGCATCCAGTTCCAGGCTCGGCGCGATCAGGGATGTCACGGGGTCGTGCCCCGGCGAGAACAGGGAATAGAGCTGAAAGCCCTTGTTCAGCCAATGGGTCACGCATTCATAATCGGTGGCATATAGCACATTATCGGGCGAGGCCGCGACCAGGGCATCCAGGCCATGGCGCGCCATGACCGCCTCCGCGCGTTGCCGGTTAAACAGCATGCATCGTCTCCCTCAATAGGCCGAAATGCCGCCCTCCGCCGGTATGACGGCGCCGTTGACCATGCGCGATTCATCGGAGGCCAGAAACAGCGCGATGTTGGCGATATCTTCAGGCTCGCCTACGCCGAAAGGATAGCTTTCGAAGGTGCTGACCGTGCCCTCGCGTTCTTCCGAAGGTTTGCGCGCCACATAGCGGGACTTGATACGGTCGGTCTTGACCAGACCGGGGCAGATCACGTTGGCGCGCACGCCGTCGTGCGCGTAGGAGCCGGCCAGGCTGCGGGTGAACGAGATCAGGCCGCCCTTGGCCGAGGAATAGACATGCGCCGGGTGGTTGCCGCGCAATGCCACGACGGAGGAGACATTGATCACCGTGCCGCCGCCGCTAGCGATTATGTGGGGAATGCCGAAACGGCTGCACAGAAACGGCCCCTTCAGGTCCAGGGGAATGGTCCGTTCCCAAACGGCCAGGTCCACATCCGTGACCTTGCTGTCCTCCAGAACCGATCCGCCGGCGCAATTGAACAGAATGTGCAGGCCACCGAACTGCTCCACCGCCCGGCTCATCACGGCCTCGGCGCTGGCCTCGTCGGTTACGTCCGTTTCCACGAAGATGGCGTTGTTGCCCGCCTCCAACGCAGAGGCGGACCCCAGTTCAGGATCGATTTCCGCCACTACCACCTGGGCTCCCTCGCGGGTAAAGATTTTCGCCGCCGCCCGCGCGATACCCGAACCAGCGCCCGTGATAACGGCAACCTTGCCATCCAATCTGCCCATGGCTATTCCTCCAATCGATCAACCAACGCAAAGCTTAGTGTTGCATGGGTCGGTTGGGCTAAGCTATGGCAAAGGCGACAAAACAAGGATCGGGCGAGAAACCATGGCATTCGATATGATATTACGCAACGCCCGCATCGCGGGCACCGCCCCTGATGCGCCCTTGATGGATGTCGCCGTGCAGGGCGATACCATCGCCGCCGTCGAACCGGGCCTGCAGGCGGAAGGCAGGGAATGGGGCATGCGCGGCCGCCTGGTCTCTCCGGGCTTGATCGAAACCCATATCCATCTGGACAAATCACGTATCATGGACCGTTGCGCGGCGGCGCCGGATCGCGGCACGGACCATATGGCCAGGGTCTCC
>JASLLM010000256.1 GCA_030747035.1 Alphaproteobacteria bacterium
GAATCACAAACACCCATTCAATCAAAGATCAAAAAGCAAAACGTCGATTCAGAAGATCCCGGAAACGCTCTAGCGATCTTGATCACCGCCCGCACATGGACGGCTCAGTTCGAATGGTTCGCCCATGCCCCCATGGCCCTGGACGGCGGCCTGTCCGCCGATGTCATCGAGGATCTGCGGCAACGCCGGGAGCCGAAATTCGACAGGGCGGATGAAGCCGCCGTTTATCAGTTCTGCACGGAATTATACCGCGACAGCCGTGTCAGCGACGCCACCTACAGCAAGGCCAAGTCACAACTGGGCGAACAGGGCGTGGTCGATCTGATCGGCATCCTTGGCTATTACGCCATGGTCTCCATGACCCTGAACGTCTTTGAGGTGCCCCTGCCCGAAGGTGTCGCGGCGCCATTGTCCGAATGAAGCGGCATTATGCGGTGGGCTCTTGCCGGAAGTCAGGACCCACCTTCCCGCTCCAGGGTGCCGTTGTTACCGAATCTATCCGGGCGGCCGATGGCCCTTGATGACAGCGCGCCAGCATGGCGTCGACCGCCGCCGCCGGTCCTGAAAACACCGCCTCGACGCTGCCATCCCGGCGATTGCGCACCCAGCCGCACAAGCCCAGGGCCTCAGCCGTATCGACCGTCCCGCCACGATACCAGACGCCCTGGACGCGGCCCTCGATGACCACCCGAACACAGCGATCTGGGTGATCCGAGTACGTCATGGCTAGGCCTATTCGAACTCCATGATCACGTCATCAACCGCGAGGCTGTCGCCGGGACCCGCCTTTAGCGCGGCGACGACCCCATCGCGCTCCGCCCGAAGAATGTTTTCCATTTTCATGGCTTCAACCACCGCCAGGGCCTGCCCGGCCTTAACCTCTTCACCCTCTTCCACGGCCAGGGAAACGATCAGGCCGGGCATGGGGCAGAGCAGATACTTCGAGGTATCGGGCGGCGCCTTGTGGGGCATCAGTGCGGCCAGTTCCGCGGCCCGGGGGCGGCGCACCGTGACATTCGCCTCCACCCCGCCATGACGCAACAGGAACCCGGCGGCCGCCACGTCCGCCTGCACCGCCACATGCCGGCCGTTTACCGTGCCCGTGAACAGACGCTCGCCCGGACGCCAATAGCTGCGCACTGCGATCAACCTGCCGCCAAGGTCCACATCAAAGCCATCCTCGACCGAGGCAACCGTAACTTCATAATTTTCACCGTCCAGACCAACCACCCAATCGGAACCAAAGGTTGGGCGATAATGCGCCAACTGCCCATCAATGCTCCCCGCGCGCACGGCGCGGCGGCGGTGCATCAATACACCCGCCGCCAACAGCGCATCCAGGATCTCTCCCTCCCGCGGCGCACCGGTGAAACCGTCCGGATACTCCTCGTCGATAAAGGCGGTGGTCAGCCGGCCTTCGACAAAGCGGGGATGGGAGATCAACGCGGTTAGGAAGCTCATGTTGTGATTGATGCCGCGCACATAATAGCTGTCCAGGGCGGCCTGCATGGCGGCGATGGCACCGTCCCGGTCCTGGCCCTTGGTAATCAGCTTGGCGATCATGGGGTCGTAGTACATGGTGATCTCGGAACCTTCGACCACACCTGTGTCGACCCGGACGTTTTCGTTCTGGGCCGGCGGTTTGCAGCGCACCAGGCGGCCGATGGAAGGCATGAAACCGCGAAAGGGATCTTCCGCGTACAGCCGGCATTCGATGGCCCAGCCGTCGGCCTGAACATCATCTTGGCTTAGGGTCATGGGCTCGCCGGCGGCGATGCGGATCATCTGTTCCACCAGATCGACGCCATAGACCATTTCGGTCACCGGGTGCTCCACCTGCAGGCGGGTGTTCATCTCCAGGAAATAAAAATTCCGGTCCTTATCGACGATGAACTCCACGGTGCCGGCGGAGCGGTAGTCCACGGCACGGGCCAGGGCCACGGCCTGTTCGCCCATGGCCTTGCGGGTGGCCTTGTCAAGGAAGGGGCTGGGCGCCTCTTCGATGACTTTTTGGTGGCGCCGTTGAATGGAGCATTCCCGCTCCCCCAGGTAAATGCAATTGCCATGGCCATCCGCCAGCACCTGAATTTCGATGTGACGGGGCTGTTCAATGAATTTTTCGGCGAAAACCCGGTCATCGGCGAAGCTGGAGCGCGCCTCGTTCTGGGCCGAAGTGAAGCCCTCGCGCGCCTCAGCCTCGGTATAGGCCACGCGCATGCCCTTGCCGCCGCCGCCCGCCGAAGCTTTCAACATCGCCGGATAGCCCAACTGACCGGCAACCCGCGCTGCCTCGTCCTCGTCCCGCAAGACATCCAAATGACCGGGCACAGAACTGACGCCGGCATCCTGCGCCAGTTTCTTGGAAGCGATCTTGTCGCCCATGGCCTCGATCGCGCCCACCGGTGGGCCGATGAAGGCCACGCCCAAATCAGCCAAAGCCAACGCGAAGTCCGGATTTTCCGACAGGAAACCATAGCCCGGATGCACCGCCTCGGCGCCGCTGCGTTCGACCGCATCCAATATCCGTTCGATGACAAGATAGCTTTCCGCCGCCGCCGGTGGACCGATGGCGATGGCCTCGTCCGCCAATTCCACATGCAGCGCGTTGGCATCAGCCTCGGAATAGACCGCGACCGTGGCAATGCCCATGGCCTGGGCACTGCGGATTACCCGGCAGGCGATTTCGCCGCGATTGGCGATGAGGATCTTTGAAAACATCAATACTGTACTTTCGCTTTCTGATTTCCCGGCCCAAAACGCCCTCAAAGGGGGATGTTGCCGTGCTTTTTCCAAGGGTTATCGAGCTTCTTGTTCTTTAGCATGGTAAGCGCCCTAGCAATCCGCCGGCGGGTGCTGTGGGGCATGATCACGTCATCGATATAGCCGCGCTTACCGGCAATGAACGGATTGGCGAAGGTGTCGCCATATTCCTGGGTCAACTGTTCGATCCGTTCGGGATTATCCAGTTCCGAGCGGAATATGATCTCCACCGCGCCCTTGGCGCCCATCACTGCAATTTCCGCGCCCGGCCAGGCAAAGTTGACGTCGCCCCGCAAATGTTTCGAGGCCATGACGTCATAAGCGCCGCCATAGGCCTTGCGGGTGATCACCGTGACCTTGGGTACGGTTGCTTCGGCATAGGCGTAGAGTAGCTTCGCGCCATGGGCGATAATGGCACCATATTCCTGGGCCGTACCGGGCAGAAAACCGGGTACATCGACGAATGTCACGATGGGAATTTCGAAGCAGTCGCAAAAGCGGACGAAGCGGGCACCCTTGCGGGCGGAGTCGATATCAAGACAGCCGGCCAGCACCATTGGCTGGTTAGCCACGAAACCGACCGTGGCGCCGTCGATACGGCCAAAACCGATGACGATGTTACCGGCGAATTTCGGCTGAACTTCATAGAAATCGCCATCGTCCGCGATCTTTTCCACCAGCTCCTTGATATCGTATGGCTTGTTTGGATTGGCCGGCACCAGGGTATCGAGAGACTGTTCCACCCGGTCAATGGGATCGTCGGTGGCGCGATGGGGCACGCCGCTGCGATTGGACAGGGGCAGAAAGTCAAACAGGCGCCTAATCTGCGCCAAGGCCTCCACATCATTTTCGAACGACAGATCCGCGACGCCGGATTTCCTGCTATGGGTCGAGGCGCCGCCAAGTTCTTCGTGGGTAACCTCCTCCTGGGTCACCGTTTTCACCACGTCTGGTCCGGTGACATACATGTAGGAGCTATCCTTGACCATGCAGATGAAGTCGGTCATCGCCGGAGAATAGACCGCGCCGCCAGCACACGGCCCCATGATGACCGAGATCTGCGGCACCACGCCCGAAGCCATGACATTGCGCTGAAAAACCTCCGCATAGCCGCCCAGCGATGCCACGCCTTCCTGAATACGGGCCCCGCCGGAATCATTCAGGCCAATGACAGGCGCGCCCGCCTTCATGGCCTGATCCATGATCTTGCAGATTTTCTCGGCATGGGCTTCGGACAGCGAGCCGCCGAAAACCGTAAAATCCTGGCTGAAAACAAAGACCAGGCGGCCATTGATGGTGCCCCAGCCGGTAACGACGCCGTCGCCGGGAATACGCTGTTCCGCCATGCCGAAATCTTCGCAGCGGTGCTCGACGAACATGTCATATTCCTCGAACGAAGACGGATCGAGCAGCATTTCCAGCCGCTCCCGCGCCGTCAATTTACCTTTTGCATGTTGCGCCTGAATGCGTTTTTCGCCGCCACCGACGCGCGCCGCCGCGCGCTTAGCCTCAAGCTGACGCAGGATGTCCTGCATGAACCTACCACCTCCCCGACGGGATATAATTGCACCAGGGCATTTGATAGCACGACATGCCGCCAATGGGCAGGGCGTTGGCCGTCAAAATTCATAGCCGCGATGGGACGCATCTCATTCATCGTGCGGCCAAGATGCTTTTCCGCCGAAAAATTGTTCGGCCTTGCGGGGGTCCGGTTTACGTAGGCATGATTTGGGTCGACATCGACGACACAGAAACCGACAGTCAGCCGCCACACAGCGCTATCAGCATAGCCGTCAAATCATCAAGAAAATCCACTCAAATGCGCGCTATCCGGAAGATAGCGCGCAGCGCAATTACCGCACAATGTCCGGCCTAGAGC
>JASLLM010000257.1 GCA_030747035.1 Alphaproteobacteria bacterium
GGTCTTGTAGGTGCGCCCGCCAAAGGTCAGCTCCCACGGCCCGTTTTCCTTCACCGCGGCCATGAAATCATCGCTTACCAGGACCGAAAGATTGAACATGCGCAGGCGGCCGGGATCCTGCTTGGCCTCGACAAACGCCTCGATATCGGGATGATCGCAACGCAGGGTCGCCATCATGGCGCCACGGCGATGGCCCGCCGACATGATGGTGCGGCACATGGCATCCCAGACATCCATGAAGGTCAGGGGACCGGAGGCATCGGCGCCGACACCCTGAACCGGGGCGCCGCTGGGCCGCAGGGTGGAAAAATCGTAACCGATGCCGCCGCCCTGTTGCATGGTCAGGGCGGCTTCGCGCAGATTCTCAAAGATTCCGGACATATCGTCCGGTATCGTTCCCATAACGAAACAATTGAACAAGGTAACGTTGCGCGTGGCCCCCGCGCCCGCCAGGATGCGCCCGGCGGGCAGAAACTGAAAATCCTCAAGCGCCTGGTAAAACGGCTCTGTCCAGGCTTCAGGCTGCTTTTCCGCCGCCGCCAGGGCGCCGGCGACCCTGGTCCAGCTATCCTCGATCGTATCATCCACGGCATGGCCGTCACCGCCCTTCAGGCGGTATTTCATATCCCAAATCTGCTGCGATATCGGCGCGACCGTGGGCATTGGATCCTCTAAGCGTGAACCTGAACCAAAGTCAAATGTTCATGTTATGTACTATACACGATTCTTGTCAATTACGCTTGTCATTATTTGACTACGGCCTCCGCTTCAAGGGCTAAGTTAGCGGATTCTATGCGTTCTTGCAGCAGGGCCTCGAATTCCTTGCGCGGCAGGCCGGGCGGAATCGGTTCGAGGAACTGCAAGATAATGGTTCCCGACAGGCGCAGCAGTTGCCGCCGCGGCCAGAACAACCCGGAATTCAGCGCCACCGGCACCACGGGCACGTCCAGGCCCCGGTACAGGGCGGCGACACCGGGCTGGTAGGGCATGTCATCGATGCCGGCACCGGGCGCCGTGCGCGTGCCCTGGGGGAAAATGACGATCGGGCGGCCCAGTTCCACCGCCGCCCGCGCATCTTCCAGCATCGCGCGCAGGGCTTTTGAGCCGGCCCTGCGGTCAACCGCGATCATCCGGGTCTTGCGGCACATCCAGCCATAAATGGGTATGGCCAGCAGCTCCTTCTTCATCACCATTGCCGGGTCATCCAGAATGACATGCCAAATCAAGGTGTCCCAGGCGGATTGGTGTTTCGAGGCGACAATGGCGCCGCCCTTCGGGCGGTACTCCAGGCCGCGGATTTCCACGTGGATACCGGCACTCCAACGCATCAGGAAATTGACGCCCCGGGCCCATTGCCGCTGACCCCAGACCGTCACTTGATAGGGCAGCAGCAGGGCCGGAGAGAAGGACAGCACCATGGTGACCGACCAAAGATAAAACAACAGATTGAAAAAATTTGATCGAACTGCCCGCATCGCCGCGCCCTAACCCGCCGGCCCGGTCAGACGCACTCGCAGCAGACTGACCAGATATTTGCTGTATTCCACCGCCAACAATTTCATGGTGCCGGGAAAACGCCACCAGTTCGCCAGCTTCACGCGTTCTGAAAACACCGGGTTGGCCTGCAGGCTAACCTTCGGCATGGCCTGTTGGAACAGCAACAAACTGCGCGGCATGTGGTAGGAGGCGGTGACGAGGTGCAGGCTTTGAAAGCCATGACGCCGGATCCACAACGCGGCCTCGATCGCATTGCCCCAGGTGTCATGCGCCTGATAGCCCAAATCAACGCAACAACTGAACAAATCGCTGGTGGCGGTACTATTTGCCTGTAATTCGGCCGCTGAAATGCCGGTCTTAACGCCCGAGACCAGCAATTTCCCACCCTTGCCTGCGGACAGCAAATGCAGCCCGACCTGCAAGCGCCCCTGACCGCCCGTCAGCACCACGATGGCGTCACTGACGTTCGCATGCGCCACCGGCTGCCTGGGCAACTGCGCCGAAAACAGCAGGAACCCGCCCAGCCATAGCAGGACAACCGCGGCAACGGCCAGAAAAATGCCCTGCACCAGACGTATCACGTCACTATCGCCGTCATGGCAGCCGCGACAATTCGCGCAGCACTGTGCGCCGGGCCGTCAGCGCCGTCAGCGCCGCGGCCAGAAAAGGCAACGTGGCCAGCACCAGCAAGGCAAATGGCGAAAGGGCCAGATCGCCGAACAACGGTCCCTCCAAGTCCGCCGCCAGACGAGAAAGGGCAAACAGCGCGGCGGCGGTCACGGCAAGTCCGATCAAGCCGCCCTTCAATCCCATGGTCATGGCGCGCCACTGAAACAGCCGGGCGATATAGCCGTCGCGGGCGCCCATAACATGCAACAACTCCACCACCTCCAAATGCGCGGCAAAAGCAGCCCGGGTGCCGAATATCACCACCGCGCAGGTGGCGAAGCAGATCATCGCCAGACAGGCGGCCATCATCCATTGCAGCGATTGGCTCAACCGGACCAGCTTGCCCAGCCAGATCTGGTGGTCATCAATACGGATACCCGGGCCGATGCCGGCCAGCCGCTTGGCCAGGGCCGATAGGTCCACCCGCTCGGTCGCGGACAGTTGCACGTCGATAAGCCGCGGCAGGGGCAAATCGCCGATCAGGCCGGCGGGGCCGCTGTCGCCCAGCCAGGGCTGCAGCAAGCTGGCGATCTCCGCCGTTTCCAGTGGCCGAACGCCAATGATGCCGGCGGTGGCGCGCAAAACCGCCGTCACGGCGGCAAGCCGTTCGCTTTCCCGCGCCGCCCGGGCCCCGGCGCTGTCGTCGTTCCTGCCATCGCCGCCGCTGGGACTGTCCAGGGGCGAAATTTCCACGGTGATGGTGTTGGCCAGATCGTTTCGCCAGGTGCCCGTCGCCTGGTGCAACGCCAATGCGGCGGCGCCGGCAAGGGCAGCAAAAAAGACCATCACCGCCACGACCCATGGCAGGAATCGCCCAGCACCTTCCGAATCGGGTATGAGATCTGGTGCCGCCATGATCTCCTAGCCCGATTTGCGCCGGGGGCCGGCCTTGATGTCCGAACCGGCGCCCAGTTCGGCGCCGGCATAGGCACTGGCCGGATACAGCATGCTGTCATTCAAGGTCAGGACCGGGTGGGAGAAGCGCCGGACCAGGGCATCGTTGTGGGTCGCCACGACCACGGCGGTGCCGGATCGGTGCAGTTCCTCGAACAGGCGCACCAGGCGATAGGCGATGCGGTCGTCCACATTGCCCGTGGGTTCATCCGCCAGCAGCAGAGAGGGCTTCGAAATCACCGCGCGGGCGATGGCAACCCGTTGCTGCTCGCCGCCCGACAGAGTATCGGGCCCATCATCCAGGCGGGCCCCAAGACCAACCCAGTCCAGCAGCTCGGAAACATTGTTTTGTGTACGTTTCTCGTCCTCGCCGGCCAAGCGCAGGGGCAGGGCGACGTTGTCGAAAACGCTCAAATTGCCAAGCAATCGAAAATCCTGGAAAACCACGCCGATGCGCTGCCGCAGGGCGGGCAGGTCGCGGCGATGGGTGATGGAGATATCCTGGCCGAACATCTCCATCCTGCCCCGGGACGGGAACAGGGCCAGGTACATTAGCTTCAGCAGGGAGGACTTCCCGGCCCCCGAGGCGCCGGTCAAGAAGTGAAAGCTGGCGGGCGCGATGTGCAGGCTGATATCGCGCAGCACCTCGGGCCCAACGCCATAACGGACACCAACATTTTCGAAACGAACCATCCGAAGTGAACCATCCGAAGCGTACTTTAGGGATCGAAAGCCTGTGACGACAGGCATGGCGCAAGATGCCACGTGGCCGGGCCAGGGTCCAGCGCCGCAAACGCGCAGCGATGCATCACGCGGCGCGGGGGGAGATGGAAATCTGAATTGATCGCAGCCGATGGATTGCGCCGCCAGGCGATCGCGGCTAACTTTTGCGCAATACAGGGCGCCAACC
The DNA here is from genome assembly GCA_030747035.1 of Alphaproteobacteria bacterium. Taxonomy (GTDB): domain Bacteria; phylum Pseudomonadota; class Alphaproteobacteria. The sequence goes on from JASLLM010000257.1 coordinate 3,971, forward strand.
AGCTTCGTTGTACATGGGCTCCTAATTGAAATTTCGCTTTGTCCATCGGTAGATCGCATGATCCTTTCCTGCCCATCCTGCCAAACGCGCTTCAACGTCCCCGCCGACGCCCTTGGCGAGGCAGGGCGCAAGGTACGGTGCGCCAAGTGCGGCGAAAGTTGGCACCAATTGCCGGTGGAGGAGGAAGCGCCCGCAGCCGCCCCTGAACCCGTTGCGGAGCCTGCCGCCGTCGAGGCAGCGGAGGAGGATCTTGACGGCGGCGATTCGGAATCTGGCGGTGAGGAAGAAGACGTATCCAGCAATGACGAAGCGTCCGACGTTGACGAGGTTTCTGACGCTGAAGAAGAAACCGCTGACGTAGACGATGCCGGCGATGACGCCGATGGGGAATCGGCCGCGGAACCGGCGTCCGAAAGAAGGAAGAAAAGACGGGCCCGGGCCAAGGCCGAGATCTCCGTGGAGGAGGCCAAGGGCAAGCGCGGCTGGGTCGGCTGGCTGATCCTGGTCCTCGTTTTGGGCGGCATCGGCGGCAGCGCGCATTTCTATCAAGCCAAGATCGTTGAATTGTGGCCGCCCGCCG
>JASLLM010000258.1 GCA_030747035.1 Alphaproteobacteria bacterium
CAGGAAGTAGCTGCCGTCCCAGGAGTTATGGCCCGATTCCTGACCGTTCGAGACGGCCAGCTGCAGTGCCTTGACGGTGATGCGGTCGGTTTTGCCGAGGGAGGCGGCAATCTCCGGCGTGGTCACGATGGCACAGGCTGAACCGTCGGAAACGCCGCAGCAATCGAACAGGCCCAGGGGCGCCGCGATCATCGGCGCGGCCAGCACCGTCTCCAGCGGGATTTCCTTTTGCAGATGCGCCTTGGGGTTCTTCGCACCGTTGGCATGGCTTTTCACCGAGATGGTACCGATGGCCTTTTTCACCGTGTCCATGTCAACGCCATGCTTTTCCGAATAGGCGGTGGCCAACTGGGCGAAACCGCCCGGTGCCGAACCGTTATTCTTAACCATGTCGTTCAGAGGCCCGCCGCCGCGTTGGGGCAGACCGCCATAGCCGGTGTCCTTCAACTTCTCCACACCGAGGGCCAGGGCGATGTCGGCGGCACCGGAGGCAACCGCATAGACCGCGCCGCGGAAGGCTTCCGTGCCGGAGGCGCAGAAGTTCTCAACCCGGGTGACGGGAATGTTGGGCAGGCGCAGGGCCACGGAAAGCGGCACGCCGGATTTGCCCACATGCACTTCCTCGATCGCCGTGGCGAACCAGGCCGCGTCGATCTGGCTGGTTTCGATACCGGCGTCGACCAGGGCTTCCTGATAGGCTTCAACAATCAAGTCTTCGGCATCGCAATCCCAGCGTTCGCCGAATTTCGAGCAACCCATGCCAAGAATAGCGACTTTATCTCTAATACCTGAGGCCATTTTTCGTTCTCCTTATACCGCCTAGAATGTCGGCGCTGCTTTCCAGAAATATTTGTTGAAATTACGTTTTTCGTCAGCCGCCTTGATGCGGAACACCATGCGGAATTCGTCACCGACCGCGACGCCGCCTTCGTCGACGTCCGTGAAGTCGGCCATCATGCGGCCGCCCTCGCCAAACGTGACCATGCCGAAGTGATGCGGCGGGTCCGGTGCGTAGGTCAGGTTATCGGCGGTCCAGGATTGGATCATAGCCGAGGTTTCGGCCATCTGGTGATCTTCCTGGGTGTTGATGGCACCGCAATTGGGATTCACGCAGATCCGTGCTTTCGGATACTGCACGGTGCCGCATTGCTCGCACTTGCCGCCAACGAAACCGATCACCATTTCCTTGTTCCTGTACAGGGTGGTCAGCGCCGTCTGCTTGTCCGTTTCCGAACGCAGGCCGCCGTCCTGTTCCACCAGATTGTTGAAGGCCAGGAACTTGTTGTAGTTGGTTTCTTCCTTGCGGTGGGCCAGATGACCCTTGATGCCCTTGCGGTTCGACATGGTCGACAGCTTGTCGGTGGTCTTGAAGACCAGGGCGTCACAACCCTGGCCCCAGCCGATCACCATGATGTTCTCGCCGGGCTTGGCGTCTTGGAGGCAATCCACCAGCATCACCAGGGCGTGGGAGGTTCCCGCCTCGCCCATCACGTTGTGCAGATTGTCCCGGGCCGCTTCCGCCGCGATGCCGCAGCGCTTGGCCACCATGCCCGCGATGTTGCGGATGGTACCGGGCATGACGAAATGACTGATGTCGCCGGCGTCGAGGCCGGTGTTGTCCAGGGCCGCCTGCACCGCATCCGGCACGATCTTCATGTAGCCTTCGTCGCGGATCCAGCGTTCTTCCCAGTTGTAGTCGAAGTCCGCGTTCTGGCCGCGATAATGGTCCACGAAATCCACCGCGATCTGGCCGGCGCCGACATATTCGGCCACCACGTCGTCGTTGCCCAGCAACAGGGCGGCGCCGCCGTCGCCATACATCAATTCGTTGGTGTTCGCGGTCTGGCTGCGGCGATGTTCGCCGGTGGCGAACAGGGCGCTGCCGCCGGTTCCCTGAACCACGCTCAAGGCGTTGATCAGGCCGGACGTCGCGGCCCGCTGGGACGAGGTAATATCCATCGTCATCATGTTCTGGCCCAGATTCAGGGCCGTGCCCAGAATGCCGGAATTCTGCCGGTCCGTGAACGGCAACGTGGTCGATGCCAGATAGATCGCCTTGACGTCGTCGGGCCGGGTCTTGTCCAGGCAATCGCGGGATGCCTCGACCGCCATGGTCAGGGCATCCTCGTCCCAATTACACATGGAACGCTCGCCCTTGCTGTAGGCCTTGAGGGCCCCATTGAACCAGCTGACGTTCTCCAAAATCACATTTCGCGGCAGCCGCCGCCGGGGCACATAGCCGCCGTACGCTGTAATACCTACCATTCGCTCTTCCCTTCGCCGGACCGGTCACGCCGGCCCGCACAATTATTGCGTTCTGTATTCCGTGCCAATTTACCAGAGCCCGCCCCGGCGTCAAGGGAAGCGCATGTTGCCGGCAGGCCGGGTTGTGCATTCTTGACGGGGGGACGGTAAATACCTATATTATGTACAGAAAAAATGTACATATTTTGATTGTTTATGGAGACGATCATGCTGCGGGTCAGCATCACCGAATTTCGCGGCAATTTGCCCCTGTATCTGCAAAAGGTGAAGACAGGCGTTGAATTGCAGATAACCAGCCATGGCAAAAGCATTGCCCGGTTGGTGCCGGAGCAGGATGAGGTTGAAAAGGCTAGCGCACGGCTTTCAAAGTTGCGCGGCACCATGATTACCGGAAACGTTGTTGATCCCATTGATGCCGAATGGGGCGGCGATGCTGACAATTTGTGACACCCACGTCCTGATATTCTGGCAGGACGACCCAGGGCGTTTCAGCAACAAGGCCAAGACCGCCATGGAAGCGGGCCTGGAAAGTAAGAATCTGGCCTGTTCGGATATCTCCTTTTGGGAGATTGCCATGCTCATGCGCGCCGGGCGTTTGCGCAGTGACGTTGATGTGGGCCAATACATTAGTGACCTGTCTCTCACCCTCTCGCTTACGGTCCTGCCGATCACCGCGGAAATTGCCGCGTTGTCCCAAGAAGACTATTTCACCCACAAAGTCCCAGCAGACAGGCTCATCGCCGCGACGGCCATTTGTCACAACGCACCGTTAATTTCGTCAGACAGCAAATTGCAGAGCGTCAAGCGGCTGGACGTAATTTGGTGAGAGAACAAAGGGGTCAGCCTGCCCCCTTCGTGCCCTTGCGGTTCATATTTATCCGGGCGCGCCGGCGTGCAGGATCGCTTCCATATCCGGCCACGGGATACCCGGCGCGATGCCCAGGACGGTGACATCGACGGCATCGTCCCAGGGCTCCAGTTCCTCGCGAACCTTTTCAGGCGCGCCATAGACAGCCAGTTGATCCAGCAAAATCTGCGCCTCGGCCGGGATGTCGCCATGGCTTGGGCTCGGTTTCGGATTGGCCTGCAACACCATATCGACTTCGTCGGCATAACCTTGCCTGGACACGGAATTGGCATAGACATCGCCCATGGCGCAGAGATACCAGGCCAGATTGTTCGCCGCCGCCTGCCGGCCATCGGCCTCGTTGGCGTTGACGGAAACACCGGGCCCTGCGATCACGGTTAACGGCGCCTCCAGATCGCCGGCGCTTTTCCGCATGTCCTGCAGTTCGGGGACCCAGGTGGCGAACCTGTCGCGGGCGACATAGTAGGGGAACCAGCCGTCGGCCTCTTCCGCCGCGACGGTAACGGCGCGCGGGCCCATGGCGGCGATATAGATCGGCAATTCAGGCTGGGGCGCCTGGCCCAGTTTCAGGGCCCGTGTTTCAAGCTCGTCGGAGATCCCGGAGCGTTCGCCCTGCAAGATCTGGCGCACCGCCTGGATTGTGTCGCGCAATTGTTTGGCGGGCTGGGTGAAGGGGACGCCGTGGAAACCTTCCACCAGCGCCTTGGTGCTGGCGCCCAGGCCAAGGACGTAGCGGCCATCGCTTATTTCGGCCAGGGTGGCGGCATTCATCGCAATCGCGCCGGGCGTCCGGCTCCAGACAGACAGAATGCCCGACATCAGCTGAATGCGTTCTGTCCGCAGGGCGATCTCGGTCAATACCAGGGTGGAATCTAGTCCCCAGCCTTCGGGCACCACAAACAGTTCATAACCCAGTTGATCCGCCAACGCCGCGGCGCGGACAATGACCTCGCGCCGGGTTTCCATGGGTGTCAACGAGATGCCTCGGCGGGGCGTGGCCATAAAACTCTCCTCAAGTCGTCGCGGCGGAGACATGCGACGCCATTGGGGATCGACATTTCTCATCATCGGTTGGGTTGTGTCTGCGCAGTTTACAGCAAGCGCTCAAAATATGACAACCGGCGCTTCCATCCCTTTTCCCCACTACGCCGTCATCCAGCCGGTTGCGTCAATCCACTTCAACCGGCGATTGGTGCTGTGAAATCATCAGCCAGTCGCCATCGCGCAGCTCGTATACCGTGGTCGACCGGGTAACGCCTTCGGTAATGTCGTCGCCGTTCATCATTTTCGTATCTGCCTGATAAATTAGTAGGGGCTGACCCAGATAACTACGATTGTTCCTGCTTAACCCACTGTTTTATCTGCCGTAATTGATCTTGTGGTTTTG
>JASLLM010000259.1 GCA_030747035.1 Alphaproteobacteria bacterium
CGGCACCGGGAGCCCGGTGGCGCCATAGCGCACCTGTCCGGGCCGGTTGGAGACGAAGATGTGCAGCATTTCCGTTGAACCGATGCCGTCCAGAATTTCCACGCCAAAGCGTTCGGACCAGCGTTTTGCCACATCCTCGGGCAAGGCTTCGCCGGCGGACACACAATGGCGCAGGCGCGGCGACGATGCCGCGCGGTCAATGCTTTCGTCCGCCAGAATGCCGGCATAAAGGGTCGGCACGCCATAGAATATGGTCGCGTCGTTATCCTTGATCTGTGCCATCACGTCTTCCGGCAGGGGCCGCCCCGCCATCAGGACGGCTGTGGCACCCACTGCCATGGGAAAGGTCAGGGCATTGCCAAGACCATAGGCAAAGAACAGCTTGGCCGCCGAATAGACCACGTCGTCTTCCCGGATGCCCAGGACCGCCATGCCATACAGAACGGCGGTGTTGATCATGTCGCTTTGCAGATGCGGCGCGCCCTTGGGCCGTCCGGTGGAGCCGGAGGAATAGAGCCAGAAGGCAACATCGTCGGCGGAGGTCGCCGCTACCGTCAGTTCCGTTGCGGCCCCGGATAGAAGGTCCGCCATGGTTTGATGCCCGCCCGCATCGCCACCGCCGGTGACGATGACATGGCGCAAATCGGGCAGATGCTCCAGGATCGGTGCCACGACGGGCAACAGCTCGGCGCTGACAACCAGGGCGCGGGCCCGGGAATCCTGCAGCATGTAGTGATAGTCGTCCGTGGTCAGCAGGGTATTGACGGGCACCGCCACCATGCCGGCCTTGATGGCGCCAAAGAAAGCAATGGGAAAATCGATGCTGTCCAATTGCAGCATCATGACCCGCTGCTCCGCCTGCAGGCCCAGATCCAGCAAGGCATTGCCGAAGCGGTTGACCCCATCCAGCAGCTCGCCATAGCTGTGGCTGCCGTTGCCGTCGATGAAGGCGGCCTTGTCGGCAAATCCTTCCTCGACCCGCCGATCGACGAAATCCACCGCCACGTTGTAGTCCCGCGGCACCGTGACCAACGGCGGATCCTGCGAAAGATCGTAGCTGCTGTAATTGCTCATAATGCCTCCCAACACCGCAATATTCCAACTAGGCCAATATCTTGACCCATTCCTTGGCCCAGGCGACGCCGGCCTCTTCGGGCAGTTCATCGCTCGAGGCGTTGTGCGCCATCACCTCGCCGACCCGTTGGGCGCCCAGTTCCTGTAACAGACCATCGAAGCGCGCGCCGCCCTGATTATAGGTATCGGCATAGGTGCTGTCGCCCAGGCCGATCACGCCATAGCGCAGGCCCGCCAAATCCGGCTGCATTACATCCAGATTCTCGAAAAAGTCCATGGCGTTGTCGGGCACATCACCCTGGCCATAGGTCGAGGTGCAAATCAGCACCAGTTCGTTTTCCAACAGGACATCCTGGGTCAATCCATCCATGTCCAGTATCTCAACCGCGTAACCCGCTTCTTCCAGTATCGGTTTGACGTCTTCAGCGACCAATTCCGCCGTCCCCGTGATCGTGCCAACCAATATGGTAATGGACTTCGCCATACATTCCCCCAATGCCTGCGCCATCATTTCATCGAAATGATATATACTGCATTTTTTATTCGAAAAACAATCAAAAAGAATTATAGTGCATGTTGATTGAATCCATGATTCAATGCTGGATCAATTGAGTAATGGGGAATCATGCGGCGCGGAACCTTGCAGCACCAGGAAGACAGAGAGCGCGATGACGAGCGTTATCTAGCCCTTTTGGGTGACCGGGTACGGGCTGCCAGGTCCCGGCGCGGCATGACGCGCAAGATCCTCTCCCGGCAGTCGGGCGTGTCCGAGCGTTATTTGGCGCAATTGGAAAGCGGCCGGGGTAATGTCTCGATCATCCTGCTGCGCCAGATTGCGGCGGCGATGAACCTGGACCTGGCCGAACTGGTTCAGGATGGCCCGGACCGGCCGGTGGAGATGGCCCTGATCCTGGAGCAATTGGCGGAATTGAGCACTGACGATCTGGCCGATCTGCACCGCCATCTGCGGCAACGTTATACGCCCGAGGCTGGAGAGAGCGGCCGCATCGCCCTGATCGGCCTGCGCGGCGCGGGCAAGAGCACCCTGGGCCGGGCCCTGGCCAAACGCCTGGAGCTGCCTTTCGTACAGTTGAACAAGGAAATCGAAGCAGCAGCCGGCATGTCCCAGGATGAAATTTTTGACCTGCTCGGCCAGGCCGCGTTCCGCCGGCTGGAACGGCAATGCCTTGATCAGGTGGTCGAGGCACACCCAAGGGCGGTGATCGAAACCGGGGGCGGTCTGGTGGCCGAGGCGGGCACCTACGAGCGCCTGCTGTCGTCCTGCCATACCATTTGGCTGCAAGCCTCGCCGGAGGAGCACATGGCCCGCGTCGCCGCCCAAGGCGACCAGCGTCCCATGGCCGGCAACCGGGAAGCCATGGACGATCTGCGCCGCATCCTGTCGGGCCGCGAGGGCCTATACAGCAAGGCCGATGCCAGCCTGGATACCACCGGGCGCAGCATCGGCGCCTGCCTGGATGCGCTGGTCGAAATGGCGCCGAACGCTAGCAAGAACAGCGCCTAGATATTGATCGGCCGGATCTCGACAAAATTGGTGTTGTAGGTGGTCGCACCACACGGCGCGGAGACATCCGCCGTGACCGCATTGGCGCAGCCCTCGGTATCGACGCCTTCCTTGTTCGGGGTGAACCAGGCACCTTCGTTCATGGAGGTGACGCCGGGGGCCATGTCATCGGTCACCTTGGCCGGCAGGACGGTGGCGCCTTGGGCCGAAAAGACCCTGACCATCTGGCCATCATGGATGCCCCTGGCATCCGCATCGTCCGGGTGCATCCAGACATAGTCGGGATCGACCCTGGCCAGCTTTTCCTGGTTGCCGTGCACCGAATGGGTACGGGCCCGGGATTTCGCGCTGCACATCTGCAATGGATAGGCCGGATCAACATCAAGGTGCGGCACCCATGTGGGTATCGGCGCGATGGTGCCCAGGCCATAGGGGTCTGGATTATCGGCAAGGATCGTACTGTAGACCTCGATCTTGCCCGAAGGCGTCGAAAATTTGTGATTTTCCGGATCGTTGATCTGTTCCGCGAAGGCCACCGCCTCTTCAGGTGCCGGAAAACGCGCCACACCCTGTTGCTTGAAAGCATCGAAATCGTCCACGGCCTGGGCCGAGAGTTCCCGGAGCCAGGTATCCTCGTCCTTGTCGTTATAACCCTCGATACCGACGCGGGCGGCCAGGTCGGTGAAAATATCCAGATCGTCGCGGCATTCATGCATGGGATCGATAGCCCGGTTCATGAAAATGGCGTAATGGCCCGCTCCGGCCCAGGGGGTGTGGACATCATTCCGCTCCCAAAACGTTGTCGCGGGCAAGACGATATCGGCATGGCGCGTGGTTGGCGTCAGGAAATGGTCCTGACCGACGATGAATTCGACGCCGTCCAGGTTCTCGGCCACCTTGGCCGCGTTGGGGCATTGATTGAATAGATTGCCGCCGGCGGAATAGATCAGCTTGATATCGGCCGGGTAACCGCCGCTCTTGCCCTTTTCCAATAGATCCGCCAACAGGGGCGAGGAAACCCGTGCATCGATTGGATTATTGCCGGCCGGAAATCCACCCATCACACCCCGGCCCGTGGCCCCGTTGCTGACGCCGGAGCTGCCGCCCTTGACCCCCGTATTGCCGGTGATCGCCGCCAGGGCGTAGGCGGCGCGATGAAAATGCTCGCCAAAGGCCGTGCGGCCCGGCCCGTAGCCGGCCTGCAGGGCGGCGGGCTTGGTGGTGGCGAAGTCAATGGCCAGACGGCGGATGGTGGCCGCGGGGATACCGGTGATATCGGCGGCCCATTCCGGCGTCTTGACGATGCCGTCGCTCTCGCCCAACAGGTAGGATTTGTAGGAGGCGCCCGCCGGCGCGCCTTCGGGCAGGCCCGCTTCATCAAAGCCCAGGACGAAGCGGTCGCAATAGGCTTGATCGTGCAGCCCCTCGGCCACGATCACCTGGGCCATGGCGATCAGGGCGGCGGCGTCGGTGGAGGGGCGGATAAAGACATGCTCATCCGCCAATTGACGCGAGGTTCGGTTGCGCCGGGGGTCGATACAGACGATGCGGACGCCCTGCTCCTTGGCCTGCTTCAAATAGGCCATGGTGGTGGTGCCGAAGTAGCCGTCGCCGGGGCTCCATCCCCACATCCAGATCAGCTTGGAATTGACGTAGTCGGTGGGCTCCCGGCCCGCCGCCTTGTAAATACGCTCGGGGCCGAAGGTCATGCGTACGGCAAAAACCTCCGCCTCCGCCGACATATTTGACCACAGGTTGGTATAGCCGCCGAACATGGCGAGGAAGCGCTGCGCCGGACCCCGGTTATGCAGCATGGATGTGCTGCCCGAACGTGAGCCGTCCAGGATCGCGGCGTTGCCATAGGTCTCGCGCACGCGCAGCAACTGCGCCGCAACCTCGTCCAGGGCCTCGTCCCA
>JASLLM010000025.1 GCA_030747035.1 Alphaproteobacteria bacterium
GCACCCAATATGGCCAGCAGCCCGATGGGAATATTGATCAGAAACACCCAGCGCCAGGAATATTCATGGGTCAGATATCCGCGCCATAAAGGTCAAGACGGCGCTTCGACTTGGCACGGACCTTGAGGGCGACGGTTCCTTCCTCTTCATATTGTTTGACAATCCGCACCGCAGAGCTCGGGCTCACATCAAAATAGGCCGCAGCCTGACGACGGGACAGGCCCGCGGCGACTTTGTTAACCAACCGAATTCGAAGATCCTGAGAAATGGTCACGATTCACCCTCCAAAAAGGGAATCGAATCACAAACACCCATTCAATCAAAGATCAAAAAGCAAAACGTCGATTCAGAAGATCCCGGAAACGCTCTAGGGCGCCCAAGAAAGATGATGTCAGCGCCAGAGCAAGAAGGGAGGCGTCCCCTTTGATTAGGGAGACAATGAAGGACAGGATCGCACAAATTATCGAAGCGTATTCCGCCCAGGGACTTCACCGGTCCGGAGCCGACGGCGACCTGGAAAATGCCGGCTGGCTTTCAGACTACATCAGGTCTTTTGGCCTTGAACCGGAACATGACCAGTTTGCCTTCAGGCGTGTTCGCCCCATCGAAAGTTCTGTCGCGATCGATGGCAGGGTGATTGAGGCGGTTCCGCTCTACGATTGCACTTTTACCGATGCTGGCGGCACGATCGGCCGCATGGGGACATTAGCGGCGATGCGGACATCGGCATTGTTTCGGCTTTCCCGAATGCCCGCTCGCCCGGTGGGCAGGCACTTATAAAGGCGCGGCAAGCAGGCAGGCACAAGGCAATCATCGTCATCACGGATGGCAGCATGCCGCCGGGGATCACCATCACCAATGCCGAGGATTTCAACGCCCCGTTTGGCCCGCCGGTGGTGCAGGTCTCCAACGCCGAGACCGAGTTAATCGCGGCTGCGGCTGCCAAGGGACGTGAAGCAACGGTTGTTGCCCACTGCGAACATATTGACGCAAAGGGGATCAATGTCGGCGCCACAATTCACGGGTCGAACCCCGGCCTTGCGCCTCTGGTTATCATGACCCCGCGCAGTGGATGGTGGTCTTGCGCATCGGAGCGTGGTGGCGGCATCGCGGCCTGGCTGGAAATGATGCGCGCCATCTCGGGCGCCGGCGCTGAGCGCGATGTTATCTTCACTGCCAATACCGGACATGAGCTGGGCCATATCGGTCTCGATCACTATCTCGACGCCCGAGGGGCGCTGATTAAGGCCGCGCATATGTGGATCCATCTGGGCGCCAATTTCGCCACGGCGGTCTCGCCCGGCATTGCAATACAGTCGTCGGACGCGCCGGCACGAAGGCTGGCGCTTGATGTGCTGTCGCGAGGCCGCCTCAAGCCCGATGCTGAAACCGAACCGGGGCAACGCCCCTTGGGTGAGGCCCGAAACATATATGATGGTGGTGGCCGGTACATCTCGCTCTTAGGGCGCAACGGCCTTTTCCATCACCCAGCGGATGTCTGGCCAGATGCCGTCGATCTGGAAAAGACAACCCGGTGGGTGGCGGCCTTTACCGACATTGCTGTCCGGCTCTCGAAACAGATCAAAGGTGACGATTCCCTTTAATGCCACGCACTATTCATACGTTGCGGAAGCCTCTCCGAATGGCCCAGAGTCCGCTAAATAGGTCTCGCCGGGTTTGGGGGCCAGCAATGAGCATGCAAAATACAAGACCTGACCCCGGCGATTCAAGACCTGACCCCGGCGATTGACCCCGGCGATTTCATTGATGGAGAATAAGAAATGAAATCCGAAACTGCGTTTTCCATGATCCCCTTGCCGCAAAGGCAAGCAAAACCCAGGGACCGTGGCATTACCATGATGATCGATTGGGGGTTACCTATCGGTCTTCAGACAGAAGTCGTGGAGACCGCAGGGCACTATATTGATATGGCGAAAATCGCCGGCCCGATTGCCGGGCTCATGCCGAAGCAGGTAGTCGAGGAGAAGCTCAGCATCTTCAGGGCCGCTGAGATTAGTACCTCTCAGGGTGGATTGTTCGCCGAACTCGCCTTCAAACAAGGCAACATTGAACATTTTTTCGGGGAAGTTCGGTCGCTGGGATTTTCTGCCGTAGAGATTTCCGACAACCTTCTTGACTGGAGTTTACAAGAAAAGCAGAAAACAATTCGTTGCGCCGTTGAGGATTTTGGCCTCAAGGTCCTGGGAGAAGTGGGCAAAAAAGAAGGTGCAATGAACGACAATGAAGTTTTGGCGGACTTGGATGCCTGCTTCGAAGCTGGTGCTTCCGTCGTTTTTCTAGAAGCCTACGAACTGTTCGCCGGCGACGAAATTCGGGACGAACTTATCGGCAAAATAGCCAAACAGTATCCAGGTGAGAGGATTATCTACGAACTTCCCGTGGTCATCCTCCCTGGAATTACCAGGGAGTTCAAACACAAGGTCGCAGCCTGGCTGGTTCGCGAATTCGGCACAGAGGTCAATTTGGCCAATGTGGAGTGGGATGAACTTTGGCTTTTGGAAGCGGTCAGACGCGGTGCCGCCGGTGAAACGTCCCACCCCCAGGGCGCCTATCAACTGGCTGGATTCAAACCGGAGGGATAACTGATCTCGAATTCACCGGGCTGGTGCCAGCCCAAATGTCCAGGTGGGAATTTATTTCGAAACTATCGTGACAACAATATTCCTTCGCTGCCCGGACTCAGTGAATTTTTTCTAATCATGGGATCAAAGGGCATAGGATCAAAGGGGACGTTTCCCTTTAACGCCGCGCTCTATTCATAGCTTGCCGACACGTTCCCAAACGGCCCGAAATCCGCGACAAAGGTCTCGCCGGGTTTGGGGGCCAGCATGCCGGTCAGGGTGCCGGTGCTGATCATCTGGCCGGCCTTCATGCCGATGCCGGTCCGCGATAGCTCATTGGCCAGCCAGGTCAATGGCAACATGGGGTGGTCCAGGGCCTCGGCGGCGGTGCCTTGCCGGCGCAGCTTGCCATTGCAATGGAGCTTGACCTGCTGGCCGGCGATATCGCGGTCACGCCAATTCTCGATGGCCGGGCCGTGGACGATCATGGCACCACCGGCGCCATCGGCCAGGATCGCCTCCAAGGCTGGGAATTTCTCGTCATGGATAAAGCGGCATTCCGCAAGCTCAAGGCCCGGGTGCAGGGAAGCCACCGCCTCCGTAACCTCCTCGACGGTATAGGGCGCGGCGCGTGGCGGCAGGTCCTTGCCCAGCCGGGCCATATATTCGGCTTCCGGGATCGGACTGCATAGATCGGCGTGCACAACACGGTGGGGGGATGCCTTGACCTTTGCCGCGAAAACCCGGCCATAAATCGGGCTGTCGGTGCGCAGGGCCTGTTGCATCTCCGTCTTGATGGCCGCGATTTTCCATCCCGCAACCTCCCAGCGCAGTTCTTCGGCCACCATTTGCGCAACGCGGTAGGCCGCGGCCTTGTTGGGCGGCAGCAGCGTTGGGTCAAGACCGCTCTGCTGCCGGCCTTCCCGGCGCAACGTTGCAAGCAGCCGCGCAAGCTCCTGTTGCGCTGCGTTGTCCAAGGGGATGCTCCGCGGCTTCTTGTGGGGTGCGGGCTGCCGCCGGCTCAGTCCAGACTGGTGTGGCGGGCCCGGACGCCGCGTTCGATGGCGGCGGCGATCAGGCGGTCCAGTTGCAGGCTGTCGCGCAACTGTTGCAGCAGGCGCAACTCCTCCTGCTCCACATGCATGTCGGCGGCGGCGATTTCGCAGGCCAGGGCATAGGCGGTTTCGCTTAATTTGGCCGGTAACGAGGCGACGATCAGATCGAGAACCTGGTCCAGGCCGCCAGGCAGGCCCAATTTGGCGGCGCATTCCTCGGCCAGGGGAACCAGTTCCTCCGCATCGAAATCCTCGAACACGGGCAGGTTCTGCACCTGATCGCCGATGCGCTTCAATTCGCGGTCGGTCATGTCGTTATCGGCGGCTGACATCAACACCATGATATAGATCAGGGCACTATGGGGGTTCAGAATGTCGTCACTCATGGTGTTCTCCTCGGCTTAGCCCTCCGGCGGAGCCGGCGCGGAGGCGAAAATAGGCGAGGGACCGGGCCATCGCAAGCATTCATCCTTGGCCGGCTATAATTTCGCCCAGGCGCCGCGCGGCAACTGCAATCGAATCCTCGTCATGGGCGGCATAGCCCAGGATCAGTCCCTGGCGCGCCGGTTTGCCTGCATAGGTCGAACTTAAAGCCGCCACCGTGACGCCCGCCTTGGCGGCTGCCTGGGTGATCTGTCCGTCATCCATTGAACTGGTCAGCGCGGCGGCCGGCCGGGCGATCAGATGCATGCCGGCCTCATCCGCGTCAATCTCCAGCAGACCGGCCAGATCTTTCCGGGCCGCCGCCAATAATGCCTCCTGACGGCCCGCGTAGAGGCGGCGCATGCGGCGCACGTGGGAGGCAAAATGGCCGTCCTCGATAAAACGCGCCAGAACCGGCTGGGCCAGCATGGCGGTATGGTCGTCCAGCACACGGCGGGCCCGGACGAACGGCTCCACCAAATCGGGCGGCACCACCAGATAGCCCAGGCGCAGGGCCGGAAACAGCACCTTGGAGAAACTGCCCACATAGATCACCCGCCCCGTGGTGTCCAAGCCCTGCAGGGCCGCCAGGGGCCGGCCCGCGTAACGGTATTCGCTGTCATAGTCGTCTTCCAGGATCCAGCCCTGGCGGCGGCGAGCCCATTCGATCAAGGCCAGGCGCCGGCGCAGGCTCATCACCACGCCCAGGGGATGCTGGTGCGATGGCGCAACGCAGGCCAGCCGGGCCAGGGGGGCGCGGGCCTCGCCGGCGGCAATATCCATGCCCTCCCCGTCAACCGGCACATGGGCGATACGCAGGCCGGCCGCGGTCAGGGCGCCCCGGATACCGCCATAGCCGGGCTCCTCCACCATGGCCTGATCGTCATGGTCCAACAGCACCTGGGCCGCCAGACTGATCGCCTGTTGCGCGCCGCTGACCACGATAATTTGGCCAGGTTCACAGCGCACCCCGCGCATGGCACCCAAATAGGACGCGATCGCGGCCTTCAGAGGCGGGTAACCGCCGGCATCGTGGCTAATGGCCAGTTCCGGGCCGGGCCGGCGCCAGAACCGGGCCAGCAGGCGGGCCCAGATATCGAAAGGAAAGGCGCCGATATCGGGGCCGGGGGCAAACGCCGCCACGCTGCCCGCTGAAACCCGGCTGATCGCCGCCAGGGCCTGGCCCCGCCGGGAGAGGCCATAGCGGCGGGCGATATCAGCGCTTTGATCCAGGCCATAACCGCCGGGGCGCTCCGAAGTCTGCCGCTCGGTCCCGCCCAGCACATCATCGGGCAGTTCCGAGGCCACATAGGTGCCGTCCCCCTGCCGGGTTTCCACATATCCTTCCGCCAGAAGCTGTTGCAGGGCCGTGGCCACGGTATTCCGGGACAGCGAAAGGTCCTGGGCCAGCACACGATTGGCCGGCAGGCGGCTGCCCGATGCCAGGCGGCCATCCAGTATCATCAGGCGCAAACCGTCGTATAACTGCCGATAAAGGGGGCCCTCGTCGGCATTATCCAGGTTCAGCGCCAACAAATTACCGCCGCCGGGCATGGCCTTTTCCTTTCCAGCAAAATTGGCCCTATTCATATAGCATAAATTGGACTTTTATATGAGCCATTTTTGCACTAGGCTGCGCATAATGCATTTTTTGGGGCCCGAAGGAGAGCAATATGAAACTGGCAACCGGTAAAGCCTGGATGCCTGCGGCTGAATATAGCCGTGGCTTGCGTGGTTTGGGCATCAATCTGGTGGTCCGCGATGTCCCCGCCGCCCTGGCTTTTCAAACCGAGGTTCTGGCCGCCGAAATCGTCCATTCCGATCCGGATTTCGCGGCCATTCGGACAGAGAATGCCGAATGGATGCTGCATGCCGACCACACCTACAGCGACCACCCCCTGAAAGGCAGCCTGGACGAGGATCTGGCGCGGGGCATCGGCGCGGAACTGCGTCTATATGGCCGCGACCCGGATATGGCAGAAGCCAGGGCGCGGGAGCTGGGCTACGAAGTTCTGGCCGGCGCCCTGGACAAGAACCATGGCCTGCGCGAGGCCTACATCATCGATCAGGACGGCTATCTTTGGGTGCCAGGCGTGCCGTTGCCCCCCGAATCCTAGTCCTAGTCCGAGTCCCGGTCCTAGTCCTGCACGATACCGCCGCGCAGGGCACCCGCCTCGACGTTTTGCCACAACACCCCGTGATCTTCCGGCAGGGGCCGGCTATTGGGCATGGAGAGCCACAGCCGGTGCAGACAACGGCGCTGGTCGATATCACTGCCGGGGTGGTCCTGGTAGGCAGTGCGGGCGTGATAAATCACATGATTGTTGATGAACTGCATATCGCCCGCCTGCATGGTCATCTCCATGCATAGTTCGTCGGCCAGATCATGCAGCACATCCAAAGCCCGCCAATGGCGGTCTTCCATAGCCGGTACATTGGGCATTTCCTGGGCCGCCTCCACATAGGTTCGGGAATAATGCGAGGTAAAACGGCCATCGCGCTGACCGAATACCGGCAGGGCATAGCTCAAAGCCTCACCGCCCCGTTCCTCGCCGAGGCGGGAGCGGTGATAGGGGCTGTACAGCAAGGCGGCCAGATCAGGATGGCGCTGCAGCATCACATTGTGCACCGTGGCCGAAGAGGCAATGCGGCTGACCCCGCCGACGGCCGCCTGGCGCAGGCATAACAAGGCCACCACGTCCGTGCGGTCAGTATGAAAGCGCAGCTGGCCATTGGACAAGGTCCGCGCCTTGGACGATGTGAAGGTGCTGCCGTCCCTGGCCGTCAGCTTGTGGCCAAGAATTGTATCCGTGTCCTGGCTTTCATCCTGAATATCCCACATCAATAAACCATTGCAGTCCTGATACACCGGCTGGCCCATGTGCAGGCCGATGCCGTACCAGACATGGCGCAAGCCGTCTCCAAATGCCTCTACCGGCAGCCCGGACAAATTGGCCAGGCCGCTGCCATGCTCCAACTCCGCCACCATGTCCGCCAGCTTGCCGGCAAGGCGAGGCAGGGGAAAATCCGCCTTGCGCATATCGCGCCACGCCAGGCCCCGCGCCCGCACGGCGGCCAGGGCATCCCGCAGTTCCTCGATATCCTCATCCGACAAAGAGAAACGCCAGCGCGGATCATCCGCCAAGGCCTCGCCATACCAGGCGCTATCCCCCTCAACCGGTGCAATATTTTCCGCCGTCATCCCCTAGGTCCCCTCTTCCGCCCCCAACATGCTCTCGATCAGCTCCTGTACACCCAGGGCATCGGCGGCACTGGCCAGGACAGTTGACTGACCATCCATCCAAGCCGCCACATTGTCCAATTGCAACCGGAAACCCTCGACGCGGGGATCTTCGACCTCCGGGAACTCCTGAACCCATTCGCCGCCGTCGCTGGATTGGAGATAGAACCAATCATGCAGGCGATGGCTGCGTTCACTGCCCCAGAGGGTCATCTCCACCCGGTCCGGCCCAGCCCCGCCGCTGGAGCCCAGCACCGAGACGGGCACGCCGCCACAATCCAGCACGGCCGAGATATGGGTCTCGCACAGATCGGGATCGTCCTGAAAGACCGGGCAGGAGGTAATCAACGTCGCCGGCCCCAGCAGCCGCTGGGTGACAAAGACGAAGTGCGACAGCACTTCTCGGGTATAGCCGCCCTGATCGCGAAAGCGCAGCCAGTCCGCATCCGCCTGCCAGTCCCGTGGCCAACGGGTGAAATGCACGATGATATCGGCGCCGATGATATCGCCCAGATCGCCACCGTCGATGCGCTCCTTTGTCAACGCCACGGCGCGGGAGGAGGCCTGAGCGAAGTTCACAATGTTGGGCGTGTAGCTGTCCTCCAGCGCCGCCACCAGGTCGCGGCTGTCTTCGAGGTCGATGCCCAGGGGTTTTTCACAGTAAACCGGCTTCTCTGCCGCCATGGCCCGGTCGGCATAGTCCCGGTGCCATAGGGGCGGCGTGGCGATATAGACCAGATCGGCGGCGGCGATGACGGCATCGGCATCTTCCATGATGGCCAGCCCGGGCGTTTCCGCCACAGCATTTGCACAAGCCTGGGTATCGGGGTCCCAGGCGCCAGCCACCGTCAGGCGGGGGTGCGGCACCAGATTGGAGATCATGCGCCTGCCCATGATGCCCAGGCCGATCACGCCGACGCTGTATGTTGTTTCCGTCATGGCTTCATTCTTCCTTCAAGCTGGGCGCGACCACATCGAACATCAACGAGAAATCATCCAGCATGGCAAACAACTGCTCCACGATCGCCACATCGCCATCGACCTCCATATCGCCCGCCGCCAACGCCTCCGCGACATCCGTTTGGCGCACATTGATGGCTACCAGAACCTCCTGGCTGAGCCGCACCGAGACTACCGCATCGTCCGCCACCTGATCCAGAACATGGGTCATGGTGCAATTCTGCAGATTCATCACCAGCCGTTCATCGCTGTTGCCGAGGTGCCAGTTGATCCGCCAATGCAAGCCGGCAGCCTTGTCCGCGTTCAGGCGGATGGCCATGAAATCAAACAATGCGCTGGCGGTCAGCGCGGTCAGGGTCTCCGGGCTAACCGGGGGCCGTGGCGACAGCTTGAAGAGGCCCTGGCGCAGTTCCTGCGCGCCGTACAAATAGGCATTGCGCCAGGTCGCGCTTTCCGCCTGATAGCCAAGCTGTTCAAAGGTATCCGCCAACAGCTCGCGCCCCTCCGGATTTTCCGGTTCGGCAAAAACCAGATGGCTCAACACCTGCGCCACCCAGCGGTACTCCCCGGCCTCGAAATCCGCCTGGGCACGGATAAGCAACGCCTCGGCCCCGCCCATGTAATCCACCATTTTTGTTCCCGCCTCGCGCCGGGGCAACGGGTTCAGATTGGCCGGATTGCCGTCATACCAACTCAAATAGCGCTGATAGACCGCCTTGGAATTGTGGCTGACGGTGCCGTAATAGCCGCGCACGGACCACTCCTGGTCCAGGCCGGTAGGCAGGTCCAACTGTTCGGCTATTTCCTCGCGATTAAGACCGTGGTTCATCAGGCGGACGGTTTGATCGTGGATATATTTGTACAGATCCCGCTGCTTTTCCAGAAACGCCCGCACCTCATCCCGGCCCCAGGTGGGCCAATGATGCTGGCCGATCAGGATATCCGTCCGCTCGCCGAACAGCACCATGGCTTCGGAAATATGCCGCGACCAGATGCGCGGGTCGCGGGCCACCGCACCACGCAGGGGGATGAAGTTATGCAGATGCCGGGTGGTGTTTTCGGCCATGTTCAGGATGGCGAATTGGGGCATGAACATGTGCATTTCCGCCGGCGCCTCCGAATCCGGGGCCAGTTGGAAAACCATCTCGATACCATCGATGTTGTGGGTTTCCGTGGCTTCCCTGATCACCTGGGTTGGCGCGATCAGGGTTATCCGGCCCTTCGCCGCGCCCTTGCCCAGGCCGGTATCGATCTGGCCGCGGGCGCTTTTCTCAAGCAAACCGCCGATTTGAAACTGCGCCCGGCGCAGCATGGCATTGCCGGCCAGGACGCTTTCACCGCTCAATTCCTCCATGAACCTGTCCGGGGCGATGATTTGCACCTTCCCCGCCGCCACGTCGTCCGCGCTGGTCACCCCCATGACACCGCCATAGTGATCAATATGGCTGTGGCTGTAGATCACGCAGAGAACCGGCTTGTGCGGGCGATGGGCGTAGTAGAGGTCCAGCCCGGCGCGGGCGGCCTCCGCCGTGGTCATGGGATCGATCAGGATCAGACCGCTGTCGCCCTCGATCACCGTCATCACGGCGACATCGAAGGCGCGCAGTTGGTAGACCCGCTCGCAAACCTTGAACAGGCCGTTGAACATATTCAGCCGGGAGAGGCGCCACAGGCTGGGATTGACGGAATCGGGCGCCTCCTCCTCGGCCAGGAAGTCATATTCGTTCAAATCCCAAAGGGCGCGACCCCGTTCATTCAGGATAACGCCGTCGGGAACAGCCGCGATGAAGCCGCGCTGGGCCTGCTCGAAATCAAACTGATCCTCGAACGGCAGCCCGTCCAGCACCGCCTTCTGGGCAGCCTGGGTTGTTGGCGATGCTGGTTTCGGCTTAGTCATGGCGATGAGCCCTTCTAAGAAACGAATTGCAGGCAATCATATTGGACCACTCCGCCCGCTGGCGATAGGATAAGCCGTGGAGGGAGCCTAAATATGGACGATTACAAGGTTTTTGAGCTGGGCAATCTGTCGCTACAGCGGGGCATGACCCTGCCCAACGCGCAATTGACCTATCAAACCTACGGCAGCCTGGCGCCGGACAGGTCCAACGTGGTGCTTTATCCCACCTCCTACGGCGCCCAGCACATGGATATCGAATGGCTGATCCGTCCCGGCGGCATTCTGGATCCGGAAAAATATTTCATCATCATCCCTAACATGTTCGGCAACGGCCTCTCGTCCTCCCCCTCCAACATTGCCGAGCCCTATGGCATGGGCCGCTTTCCCACGTTCAGCCATTGGGACAATGTGCAGGCCCAGAACCGTATGCTGCGCGAGGTTTTCGATATCGAGCATCTGGCCCTGGTCTATGGCTGGTCCATGGGGGCGCAACAGGCCCTGCATTGGGGCGCCATTTTCCCCGACCAGGTGAGCGCCATCTGCGCCGTCTGCGGCTCGGCCCGGACCACGCCCCACAACAAGGTTTTCCTGGAAGGCGTGCGCGCCACCCTGACCGCCGATCCGGCCTGGCAGGAGGGCGGTTTCACGGCCCGGCCCGTGCGCGGCCTGCGCGCCATGGGCAGGCTCTATGCCGGCTGGGCCATGAGCCAGGCGTTCTACCGCCAGGAGAAGCACCTGGAACTGGGCTTCGCCTCGCTGGAGGATTATCTGGTGCGCGGCTGGGAAGCGAATTTCCTGCGCCGCAACGGCGATGATCTGCTGGCCATGCTGGCGGTCTGGTACCATTCCGACATCTCCGACAACGAGATCTACAACGGTGATCTGGCCGCCGCCCTGGGCGCCATCAAGGCCAGGGCCATGATCATGCCCTCGCGCACTGATCTGTACTTCACGGCGGAAGACAGCGAGGCCGAATGCGCCCAGATGCCGAATGCGGTATTTCGGCCCATCGATTCCATTTGGGGCCATCGTGCCGGCAACCCCATCGACAAAAGCGAAGACGAGGACTTCATCCGTGCCGCCGTGCAAGAGCTTTTGGGGGACTAGGGCATGAGAGATCCCGTTGGCGCCCTGGTGCCGGGCACATCCGTGCATATCGAAGGAGCCCCGGACGGTCCATTGTCCGGCCTGACCTTCGTGGCCAAGGATCTGTTCGATGTGGCCGGCCATCCCACGGGCGGCGGCAATCCGGACTGGCCAGGCAACCAGGAACCGGCAAAAAAACACGCCTGGGCCGTGCAGACCCTTTTGGATGGCGGCGCGACATTGGTGGGCAAGACCATCACCGATGAAGTCTCGCTGGGAATACTGGGCGAGAACGTGTTTCAGGGCACGCCCATCAATAGCGCCGCGCCGGACCGGGTACCGGGCGGCTCCTCCGCCGGATCGGCCGCGGCGGTGGCCGCCGGCATGTGCGATATCGCCCTGGGCACGGATACGGGCGGCTCGGTCCGGGTGCCGGCCAGCTTTTGCGGCCTGTACGGTATTCGCCCCACCCATGGCCGCCTGGATCTGAGCGGCATGATGGCGCAGGCGCCCAGTTCGGATACCACCGGCTGGTTTGCCCGCGACGGCGCCACCTTCGCCAGGGCCAGTGCCGTGATGTTGGGGGAGGAAATTCCCTCCGAACTGCCCGACCGCCTGATCGTTGCCGTCGATGCGTTCGGCTTTGCCGAGGGTAGGCTGCGCGCCGCCCTGCGGCCCATGATCGAACGCCTGGGCGAATTGGTGGACACCATAGACGAAGACCTCATGGCGCCTCCCGGTCTCAGCACCTGGGCCAGGGCGCAGCGTACCTTGCAGCCTTACGAAGGCTGGCTGACTTTCAAGGATTGGCTGAACGAGGCCAACCCGGCCATGGCCTACAGCGTCGCCCGTGGATTGGCCGCGGCCGCCGCCATTCCCGCCGCCGACCGCGATTGGGCCGACATGATGCGCCAGGAAGCGCGCGCCCGGCTGGACTACCTTTTGCCGCCCAACACGGTGCTTTGCCTGCCCACGACACCGTTCCCCGCCCCGCCCAAGGGTCTGCCCATCAGCCGGACCGACCCCTTGCGCATGCAGATCGCCTGTCTGTGCAGCCATGGCGGCCTGACCGGCGTGCCGCAAGT
This sequence comes from Alphaproteobacteria bacterium, assembly GCA_030747035.1. Lineage (GTDB taxonomy): Bacteria > Pseudomonadota > Alphaproteobacteria. The sequence goes on from JASLLM010000025.1 coordinate 12,330, forward strand.
ATCGATCCCCGGCGCCACGCTGGATGGACTGCCCGTCGGTTTGTCCATCATTGGCCGCTGGGGCATGGATGCCCAACTGGCCGCCCTGGCAAAAGCAATGGAGAAAACCGCGTGACAACACTTGTCGAAAACGATCCGGCCGTCGTGGCGGAGGTCACCGCCCTGTTCGAAGAATATGAGCAGGCTTTGATTGATAAGAATGTGGAGGTCCTGGACAACACCTTTTGGAACAGCCCCAGGACGATCCGCTATGCCATGCACGAGAACGGCTATGGCTTCGACGAGATCCACAGGCACCGGGTCAGCAGGGCGCCCGGCCCGGGCATCAAGGAAGTGCGCCGGCGGCTTGAAATTCTCACTCTGGGCGACAGCTTCGCCACCGTGAACCTGGAATTCAAGGTCCGCAATCAGGACGAAGTGGGCCGGCAATCGCAGACCTGGGTGAAGTTTCCCGATCTGGGCTGGAAGGTGGTCGCCGCGCATGTCTCCATTCAGGACAAGGCCCCGCGATGGTGAATGTAGAGCAACCGACCGCGCCCTGGCGCATCGGCGTCGACGTGGGCGGCACCTTCACCGATATGGTGCTGCGCGACCAAAGTGGTGCGCTGTGGGTCTTCAAGGCGCCGTCGGTGCCCGCCGATCCCAGCCAGGGAGTGATGGCGGTCCTGAACCGGGCAGTGGAACAGTTGTCCCTGCCGCTTTCCGATCTGCTGGGCAGTTGCACCCTGTTCTTTCACGGCTCCACCGTTGCCACCAACACCATTCTGGAAAGAAAGGGCGCCAGGGTCGGCCTGCTGACAACCACCGGTTTCCGCGACAGCCTGGAAACACGCCGGGGTATCCGCGAGAACATGTGGGACCACCGGGCGCCGTTTCCCGACGTGCTGGCACCGCGCTATCTGCGCCAGCCCGTCGGCGGCCGCCTGGACAAGGACGGCCTGGAACTGGCACCCGTCGTGCTGGCGGATGTTGATACGGCCATGGAAGTTTTCGCCGAGGAAGACGTCGAAACCATCGCCGTGGCGCTGCTGAACAGCTATGGCAATCCGGCGCACGAAGATGCCGTGGCGGCACATCTGAGCGATTTTCCCTGGCTCTCCCTGTCCAGCCGTATTGCCCCCATCATGGGGGAGTACGAGCGTACCTCCACCGCCGTGGTCAATGCCTATATCGCGCCCAAGGTTGTCGGTTATTTGCGCGATCTGGACAGTCACCTGCGCGACAACGGCCTGGCCCGGCCCATCCTGCTGCTGCAAAGCAACGGCGGCGCGGTCTCGGTCGAACAGGTTTCGGAACGCCCGGTCAATCTGGTGCTGTCGGGCCCCGCCGCCGGTGTCGGCGCCCTGGGCCTCTACGCCCGGTCGGCGGACACGAACAACCTGATCGCCATGGAGATCGGCGGTACCTCTTGCGATGTCACCCTGATGGGCGAGGGGCAGGTCGGTGTGACGGATGAATTGAATATCGATGGCTATCATCTGGCCACGCCGTCGGTGGAAATCCATACCGTTGGTGCCGGCGGCGGCACCATCGCCCATGTGGACGAGGCCGGCTTGCTGCACGTGGGACCGCAAGGCGCGGGCGCCCATCCCGGCCCGGCCTGTTACGGCCTGGGTGGTGAACAACCCACCGTTACGGATGCTCATATGGTCCTGGGCCGTCTGCGCCCCGGCCCCTATGCGGGCGGCAGCGTCACCCTGGATGATGGGCTGGCGCGGCAGGCGATCGAGGACAAGATCGCCAAGCCGCTGGGCATCGCGGTGGAAGAGGCCGCCGCCGGCATCATCCGCCTGCTGGAGCAGAACCTCCTGCATGCCGTGGAGCACATCTCTATCCAGCGGGGCCACGATCCGCGCCGCTTCACCCTGGTGGCGGCGGGCGGCGCGGGGCCCATGCACGGTGCCTCGGTCGCGCGCTCCCTTGGCTGCGGCCAGGCCTATGTGCCGCGCCAGGCCGGCGCCTTTTGCGCCTTGGGCATGCTGCACACGGATATCCGCCAGGATTATCTCGCCGTGCATTTCGACAATCTGGACAGCGTCGACGGCGCGGTCCTGCAGCAGGCTTTCGAGCCTCTGGCGGCCCGCGCCGAAGCGGCCCTGTCGGCGGAAGGCTTCAGCGGCGAGAGGGCGACGGTGCAGCGGGAGCTGGATCTGCGCTATCGCGGCCAACTGTGGTCAATCCGCGTGGCGCTGCCCGGCGGCGCCTTTGATCCCGCCGCCGTGCGCGTTGCCTTCGATGCCGATCATCAGCGCCAATACGGCCATACCCAGCCTGGTGGCACCATCGAGATCACTGCCCTGCGCGTCACCGCGCGGGGCCTGATCGATGTCACTGAACCGGCGCCCATGCCACCATCGGACGCCGCGCCGGAAGCAACGGCACTGCGCCAGGTCTATACGGACAGTGACCATGGCTGGCAGGAAACACCGGTCTACGCCGGCACCGATCTGCATCCCGGTTTCGCCCAGGACGGGCCCATGCTGGTGGAGGAGTTGACCACCACGGTGTTTGTCGGGCCCAAGGACCGCCTGATGGTAGACGCGGCGGATAATTTCATGATCCAGATCGATGGCGCGGAGGTTTGATATGAGCAGCCAAGACAATCTCGACCCCATCGTCCTGGCCCTGGTGCAGAACCGTCTGGATCATATCTCGCGGCAAATGGGCTGGGTCATGACCCGGACCGCGCGCAGCCCCATATTCTCGCAAAGCCATGATTTTTCCTGCTTCATCGCCGATCCGGACGGCACCCTGGTCAGCCAGGCCGACGGCATTCCCATCCATACGGGCGGCGGCGGTTTCGCGGTGCGCGCCCTGCTGCGGGATTTCGCCGGTGATATCGATGACGGCGACGTCTTCCTGCTGAACGATCCATACACAGCCGGCGGCAACCATCTGCCCGACTGGGTCATTGCCCGGCCCGTCTTCGTGGGCGGAGATTTGGTTGCCTTCGCCTGTAACCGGGCCCATCAGGCGGATATCGGCGGCGGCGCGGCGGGGACCTATAATTCGGAAGCGCGGGAAATCTTCCACGAAGGCATCCGCCTGCCGGTGATGAAGCTGATCGCCAGGGGCGAAACCCGGCAGGACATCTGGCGCCTGGTAATGATCAATACCCGCACGGCGGAGGCCCTGGACGGTGATCTGCGGGCCATGATCGGCTCCACCAAAATCGGTGCCGACCGTATCGCCAGCCTGGTGGAGGAACTGGGCATGGCGCAATACCGGGACTATTTCGAGGGCATTCTGGAACATGCCGACCGCAGTTTCCGTCGCTGCGTCGCTGCCATGCCCGATGGCGACTATCACGGCGAAGAAGCCATCGACAATGACTGTTTCGAACCCGTGGACGACGCCATCCGTGTCCGCCTGGGCGTCAGGGGCGAGGCGCTGGAAGTCGACTTCACAGGCACGGCGCCGCAGGTCCGCGGCTTCAAGAATTCCTCCGTCGCCAATACCTGGTCCGCCGTCTATATGGCATTGGCTTCGTACTTCGACCCGGATCTGCCCCGCAACGAGGGTACCTTTCGCACCGTCACCATCACAGCGCCCGAAGGCACAATTATCAATGCCAGGCCGCCCGCCGCCATGACCATGAACACGGTCTTTGTCGCGCATGAAATTGTGCATGCGATCTGGAAAACCCTAAACCAGGCGGTGCCCGAACGCAGCTGCGCCGGCTGGGCCAAGGCGGTACACGGCACCACCTCGGGACGGACCGGCGAAGAAAGCCCGTTCGTGATGTACCATTGGAACTCGGCGCCTGGCGGCGGCGCCGTGGAGGGCCGGGACGGCTTCAACCAGATCGGCCATTTGATCGCCCTGGGCGGCCTCGTGCTACCCAACGTGGAGACTTACGAGCAGCTTTATCCCGTATTGTTCAAGCGTCAGGAGTTCCGCACTGACGCCGCCGGCCCTGGTACCTATCGCGGCGGCACGGGCGCCGATTTCGAGGTGGAGGTCAAGGTCGGCGCCGAATACGCCTTTCGTGGCGAAGGCTTGTACAACATCTCCTGCTTCGGTGCCGCCGGCGGCGATGCGGGGCAGCCGGGCGATATGGAATTGTCATTCACCGAGGGCGGCACGGAGAAGCCACCGAAATACGCCGTCCGCCACTTCGAGCCCCTGACCCTGCGCGCCGCATCGCCTGGCGGTGGCGGTTGGGGCGATCCGAAGCGGCGGGACCCGGCCAGGGTGCTGCGCGATGTCCGCGACGGCGTGGTCAGCCGTCAGGCGGCGGAGGATATCTATGGCGTCAAGCTAAGCGGGAATGGTAAGTCGGTTGACGAAGCCGCCACCGCCAGGCTGCGCGCGCACTGAACAGATCTTGAACCTAGGAGTCACCGATAGATGAATAAAGAGACAAATCCCGGCGAAATGAATGGCGCCGAAAGCCTGGTACGCACCTTGATCGACGGCGGCGTCAATGTCTGCTTCACCAATCCGGGAACGTCGGAGATGCATTTCGTCGCCGCCCTGGACAAGGTGCCGGGCATGCGTTGCATCCTGGGCCTGTTCGAGGGCGTAGTGACCGGCGCGGCGGACGGCTACTACCGCATGCTGGGCAAGCCGGCTTCGACCCTGCTGCATCTCGCCCCGGGCCTTGCCAACGGACTGGCCAATCTGCACAACGCCAAGAAGGCGGATTCGGGCATCGTCAACATCGTCGGCGAGCACGCCACCTATCACATCAAGTACGATGCGCCCCTGACCGCCGATATCGAAGGCGCGGCGGCGCCCATGTCACATTGGGTCAAAACCTCGCCCACCTCCAAAACCGTTGCCGCCGACGGCGCCCTGGCGATCGAGGCCGCGACAGAAACTCCGGGACAGATCGCCACACTGATCCTGCCGGCCGACACCGCCTGGGGCCCGGCGGAAGCCGTGGCCGTGACTACCGCCCCCCCTGCCCCGCCGAAGGTTTCCGACGATGCGGTCAAGGCCGCGGCCGAAATGCTGCGCACCAGCGAGCGGGCAACCCTGTTGATGGGCGGTGCCGCCCTGCGTCAACGGGGCCTGGAACTGGCCGGCCGGATCGCGGCGAAGACCGGCTGCGGTATCCTCACCGAGGGCGCCAATACCCGGCTGGAGCGGGGTGCGGGCCGGGTGCAGGTCTTGCGCATACCCTACGTAGTGGAACTGGCCCAGGAAGTGATGAAAAAGGCCGGCGATCTGGTCCTGGTAGGCTCCCGTGAGCCGGTGGCGTTCTTTGCCTATCCCGACAAACCCAGCCTGTTGATGGACCCGGACGCCAAGTCCACCAAGCTGGCCGGCACAGATGAGGATATGGAAGCGGCCCTGGAAGCCCTGGCCATGGAGTTGGATTGCCTGGACGTCGAGCCAGCCGGCATCGCCCAGCCGCACCGGCCGCCGCTGCCCACCGGCGAGATGACAAAGGAGGCTGTCGCCGCCGTGCTGGGCGCCATGCTGCCCGAAGGCGCCATTGTAATCGATGAGAGCATCACCACCGGGCGGGAGTTCTTCCCCACCACCGCCGGCGCGCCGCCCCATGACTGGATCAATAACCGGGGTGGCTCCATCGGTTACGGCCTGCCGGTGGCGGTTGGCGCGGCCGTGGCCTGTCCCGATCGCAAGGTGATCGCCCTGGAAGGCGACGGCAGTGCCATGTACACATTGCAGTCGCTCTGGACCATGGCGCGGGAGAACCTGGACGTCACGGTATTGGTCTTCGCCAACAGCAGCTACAATATTTTGCGTGGTGAATTGACCAATGTGGGCGTGCAAAACCCAGGCCCCCGCGCGGTTGATATGCTCTCACTGGACCGGCCCGATCTGGATTGGGTGCAAATGTCAAAGGGCATGGGTGTGGAGGCATCGCGGGCGACGACCGCCGATGAGCTTGCCACAGCGTTTGAAGCGGGCCTGCACAGCGAGGGGCCCTATCTAATCGAAGTGGCAATTTAGACACCCATGGCCGAGCAGGTAACCATCATTGGCGCCGGAATCGTCGGTATTTGTTCGGCGATATACCTGCTTGAAAAGGGTTTCGCGGTTGAAGTCATCGACCGTGATCCACCCGCCGAAGGCGCCAGCCATGGCAATGCCGGGGTGGTATCCCCCTGGACCTGCGTGCCTCAGTCCATGCCGGGCCTTTGGCGCAACGTTCCCCGCTGGCTGCTGGACCCCGAGGGGCCGGTTGCGCTTCGCTGGCCCTATCTGCCGTCATTCCTGCCCTGGGCCGTGAAGTTTCTGCGTGCCGGCGATGCCGCCGGATTGCCGGCCATCGCCGACGCCATGAACGCCCTGAACCGGCCGAACCTGGAGCTTTACCGTCAGTTATTAAAGAATACCGGCGCGGAACATCTGATCAGCGACAGCTGCTACGTCCATGTCTATCGCGACCCTGCCGCCATTGATCTACGGCAGCTCGCCTGGCGCCTGCGCCTCGACCGTGATGTGCCCCTCGAGGCCATCGACGATGGCACATTGCACGAAATCGAACCGGCCCTATCCGCCGATTACAAGGCGGCGGTCCTGATCAAGGCCCAGGGCCGCGCCCTGGACCCGGGCGGCGTCGGCAAGGCGCTGGCGGCAAAGGCCCAGGCGGCGGGCGCCAGATTCAGGCAGGTCGGCGTCGACCGGATCGCGCCACGGGAAGGCGGCGGCTGGCGTCTCGGCACCGCCGGTGGCGAAATCGACTGCGGCAAACTGGTGGTTGCCGCCGGTGCCTGGTCGGCGCGGCTGTTGGCGCCCTTGGGTCTCAAACTGCCGTTGGAGGCCGAACGGGGCTATCACCTCGTCCTGGGTAATCCCGGGATCACGGTGAACAATTCAATCATGGACACCGAGAGCAAGTTCGTTGCCTCCTCCATGCTTGCCGGCGTGCGCTGTGCCGGCACCGCCGAGTTCGCCGGCCTTGATGCGGCGCCGGACTATCGCCGGGCCAAAGTCTTCAAGCGCCTGGCAAAGCGGCTGTTTCCAGACATCAATACCGACGACACGGTGGAGTGGATGGGCAGCCGGCCGTCATTTCCCGACAGCTTACCGTGCATCGGCGAGGTGCCGGGACAACGCGATCTGTTCGCCGCATTTGGCCATAGCCACTACGGCTTTGGCATGGCACCCAACACGGGCCGCATCGTCGCCGGCGTAGTCGCCGGCGAAACGCCCAACGTCGACCTGGCGCCCTATGGCATGGGTCGCTTCAGTTAGTGCCGTTCCGGCTCGTCGGAGATCGCCACCACTCTTTCGATGGTGTCATCTATATGGGCGAAAAATGTAACGGCGAATTTCCTGGTGAGGGAAATGCTTTGACGGCGCCCGTCCTCGGGATTGCTTTGCTTTACGAATATTTTCTCTTCAACCAGCGATCTGATGCGGTTGTTGATAGTGGAATTGGCCGCCTGCGCCAGAAAATACAAATCGGAAACGTAAAGGGCCCTACCCGCGACTTGTGAATCAGCAACCAGGAAAATCATCTGCCAGGTCAGCGCCTCGGTTCCGCTATTCGGCACAAACGCCTGTCGTCTCTTGCTTTCATCAAGGTAGAACCTGATGTATTTGGCGCGGCGCATTTGGCGGATGTCGCCGTCGTTGCCCTCTTGGTCCGAATTCCCGTTTGCCAGCGACGGCGACCCGGTTCCCACCCCGGACAGCGGTTCCATGTCCTGCAAAATTGTCGTGATCACGTTGACATAGGCGTCGACATTCTCGGTCAAGGCACGATACGGCTTGAAGTCATGACGGGCTGATGTCGGCAAGGATTTGACGATGATATCCAGCTTCCTCGCGATGAATTCCGAATAGCGTTCGGTGGTCTGGAAACAGGAATTCACGTGTGCCCGCAGCAATTTGCTGCGCACCGGTTTTCAAAGACAATGAGCCGCACCGCAATTCAGGCGCTGGACGATTTCGTCCTCGTCAACATGCCCGGAAAGAAATATGAAGGGTATGATATTAAGGTCGGCTTCGGATGAACGCAGCACTTCGAAGAATTCATCGCCGTTCATTTCTGGCATTCGTATGTCGGAGATGATCAGGTCCGGCCGCCTGGACCGCACGGCCGTCAGACCACTTGAGCCATCGTCGGCTTCGACGACTTCATGACCATCGCGTTCCAGGATTCGTTTGATGACAGCTCTGTAATCCGCCTCATCGTCTAAAACCAAAATTCTCAAAACAAAAAACCATATAAAACGCAAAGAATTGGATGATGCAACTGATGCTGATATTCGGCGTGGTGAGAACCTTTCGCAACCAGAAATTGGTCTGTTTTTGGAACATTAGGGCAAAAAACCAACCAACAGTAGTTTTGTTAAATCAAATATCCTCTACTATCGGGCGTCAATTTTATTGCCGCCGCCGCATGGGAGAACCTTGGTCGCAATTCCTACAAGCAATCACCATGCGTCGATCCATGAATGTTTCTTTCCTTCGCGCGGCGGCACCGGGGGCGCGGCACGCAAACCAGCCATGATCCAATCACGGGTTTCGGCTGGATCGATGACATTGTCCAGTTCGAACAGCGCGGCCGTATTGATGGCCTTACCCTGGGCATACATGGCGGCCACCATCTCCTCGTACTTTGCCATGCGCTCCTCGGGATCTTCGATCGCCATCAATTCGTCCCTCCGACCCAGCTTGACCGCACCTTCCAGGCCCATGCCGCCGAATTCGCCCGTTGGCCAGGAAATGGTAAAAAACGGGGCGTGAAAGCCGCCGCCCGCCATGCCCTGGGCGCCCAGGCCATAGCCCTTGCGCAGCACGATAGTGAAAGTCGGCACGGTCACATTGGCGCCGATCACGAACATGCGGCAGCAATGACGCACCAGCGCTTCCTTCTCCGCCTCCGGCCCGACCATGTTGCCCGGCGTATCGCACAGGAAGACGATGGGAATATCAAAGGCATCACAAATCTGCATGAAGCGTGCGCCCTTGTCGGCGGCGTCGGTATCGATGGCGCCGGCGAGATGGTTTGGATTGTTGGCGATGACGCCCACGGGCCGGCCTTCAACGCGGGCCAGGGCGGTAACCATGCCAAGGCCAAAGCCCGCCCGCAGTTCCAGCACCGAATCCGTATCGAACAGTTGCTCCACTACTTTGCGCACGTCATAGATGCGCAGGCGGTCCTCGGGTATGGCCTGGCGCAAAAGCCGCTGATCGACGCAGTCCCAATCCTCCACCGCGCCCTGGAAATAGCTGAGATACTTCTTCGCGGCCTCGACCGCTTCCTCTTCATCCGCCACGGCGATATCAACCACGCCATTGGGTCCCTGTACCGACATCGGGCCGACTTCCTCGGGCCGGAAGACACCCAGGCCGCCACCTTCGATCATCGCCGGGCCACCCATGCCGATGGACGAATTTTCCGTTGCTATGATCACGTCACAACAGCCCAACATCACCGCATTGCCGGCGAAGCACCGGCCCGAGGTAATCCCCACCAGGGGCACCAGGCCGCTTAGCCTGCCAAACAATTTGAAGGCGGGCACATGAAGATTGGCGCTAAAAATCATGTCCGTGTCGCCGGGCCGGCCGCCACCACCCTCGGTAAAGAACACCACCGGCAGACGCCATTGCTCCGCGATCTCGAACATGCGGTCCTTTTTTTTGTGATTGTTCTTGCCCTGGGTGCCGGCCAGCACGGTGTAGTCATAGGACATCACGACACAGCGGGCCGTTTCGTCCGGGAAATGCTGGCCGTTGATGCGGCCCAGGCCCATGACCATGCCGTCGGCCGGCGTGCGCGCGATGAGCTCGTCCAGGCTATGCATGCGGCGCCGGGCCGCCAGGACCAGTGAGCCGTATTCGCTGAAAGAGTCCGGATCGCAAAGTTGTTCGATATTTTCCCGCACCGTGCGTTGATTGGTCTTGCGCCGGCGTGCCACCGCGTCGGGGCGGCGTTCATCCATGGTCATCGCTTGCCGATCCAGGACTTCCGCCAGGTCCGGGCGCACATAGTCCAGATCGATGGCGACCTCGTCGCCGGCGTCAGGAATATCCACCGCTTGCTCGCTCACATAGACCAGCGCGCCGCCTTCAAACACCGTATCGCCGGGTTGTACGGGCAGTTGACGCACGACGCCGCTGATCTCCGCCTCGATCACGTGCTGCATCTTCATGGCTTCCATGATCAGCACCTGCCGGCCCGGATAGACATCATCACCCTCGGCGACATCAATGCTGACGATGGTGCCCTGCATGGGCGCGGCAATGGCGACGCTGCCATCGGGGCCCGATGGACCATCCAATGCCGTCGCCTGCGGCGAGGCGGCCTCCGACTTGCCATGGGCCAGAACGGCCAGCGGGTCGGAGGCATCCACCTTGACGCCGACCAGGTTCGCGTCCGCCGCGTCATTGCTTGCCGGATCGAAGAACATGCGTTGATGCTCCGCGCCGCCGACCAGCGCCTCCAGGTGGCGGTCGATAAAGTGGGTGTCGACATTGCCAGCCAGGAATTCCGCATGGCACAGCATGTTCTGAAGGAAGGGTATGTTGCTGGAGAGGCCGGAAATCCGGCATTCACAGAGCGCCCGGTAGGTTTTCCTGGCCAGCACGGAGAAGTCATTACCCGGCGCATGAACGATCAATTTAGCCAAAAGAGAGTCATAGCTGGGCGAGGTGCGGTAGCCGGCATAGCCGAAACTATCGACGCGCACGCCGGGGCCCGACGGCATCTCGAAATTCTCCAGTACGCCACCCGAAGGACGGACACTGCCATCGGCCTCAATGGTCTCCATATTGATGCGGATCTGCATGGCCTGGCCGCGTGGCGCGCCGGCCTCGACCTGGGTCAGGCCCAAATCCGACAGCGTGGCGCCGCCGGCAATGTGCAGTTGGGTTTGCACCAAATCAACGCCCCAGACTTCCTCGGTCACCGTATGCTCCACCTGCAAACGGGGATTGGCCTCGATAAAAAAGAACTCGTCGCCAGCGACCAGGAATTCGAACGTGCCCAGGTTGCGGTAGTCCACGGCAGCGGCCAGGGTGACCGCCGCCTGGGTCAGCTTGTCACGTAAATCGGGCGCCAGCCCGGGCGCGGGTGCCATCTCCACCAGCTTTTGATGGCGGCGCTGAATGGAGCATTCCCGCTCCCCCAGATGACAGATGGCGCCGCTGCCGTCACCTACGATTTGGATTTCCACATGCCGGGGCTGCTCCAGCAAGCGCTCGACAAAGACATCGCCGTTGCCAAAAGCCTGCAGCGCCTCCGCCTGGCACAGCTCCAATGCCGCCGCGAGTTCCGCCTTATCATGGATCGCCCGCATGCCCCGGCCACCGCCGCCGCCGATAGCCTTGATCATGGTGGGACCATGTTCGTCGAAGAACGACTCCGCCGACGCCCGATCGGCCGCGCCCTGACTGCCCGGCAGCACCGGTACACCGTTTTTTTCCGCCAGGTCCCGCGCCGCCGCCTTATCGCCGAACATGTCCAGGGTTTCGGCGCCAGGGCCGACAAAGGCTATGCCGGCCTGACCGCAGGCGTTGGCGAAATCAGCGTTTTCACTCAGGAAGCCGTAGCCGGGATGAACGGCGTCGCAGCCCTTTTCCCGGGCCAGGGCCAGAATGCCGGCGCCGTCCAGATAGGCCGGCACGCCGCGGCCTGGCAAGGCCACGGCTTCGTCCGCCTTGGAGATATGGAGAGATTCCGCTTCATCCTCGGCATAAACCGCGACGGTGGCGACGCCCAGATCGGCGGCGGCGCGCAGGATACGAATGGCGATTTCGCCGCGATTGGCGACCAGCAATTTCTTCACACTCATGACAATGGATTTCCTCGGGTTTGAATTTTGCGGCCTAGGATAGGGGTGGTTCGGCCAAATGCCAATCGGTCACCGACTGGTAGGCTACGCCGGCGCGTAACAGCAGGGGTTCCCGCCACCAGGCGGCTTCCATTTGCATACCAATTGGCAGGCGTTCGCGGCTAAAGCCACAGGGAACGGACAGGCCCGGATTGGCGCCAAAGCCGCCGGCATATGTATTGCGGGAGGCATCGCGGGTCGCCTCCAACAGGGATTTGTCCTCTTCGATGGGTGGGGGTGGGGCCGGCGTGGTGGGTGAGATCAGGATATCGATATCCTGATACAAAGCAGCCAAGATACGCTGCCAGGCCTCCCGCGCCCGGCAGGCATTGGCGTAATCGACGCCCGTGAAGGTCCGGCCCACCAACATGCGCTCCAGCACCGAAGGCGAGAACAATTCCGGGTGATTGTCCAGGCGAGAGCCGTGATAGGCGCAGGCGTCGGAATAGATCTGAATGGTGGCCCATTGGTGAGTGTTCTCGGCACCTTCCACGTCAACCTCGATGATTTTAGCGCCCTGCGCCTCCATTGCTCGGACCGCCGTCATCACCGCCTCGGCAATATCATCGCCGCAGTCCAGGAAGTAATGATTACGTGGGATGCCCAAGCGCAGACCGGCCACGCCATCACTCAATCCGGGTAGGAAATTGCCCAGATTCGGCGCCGAGGTAGGGGCGGAACCTGGTTCCTCCCGCGCCGTGACCGCCAGGATACGCGCCACATCCTCGACCCGCCGGGCCATGGGCCCAATGGTATCGTAGGCGACGCTGACCGGGGTGGAGCCATGGTTGGGCACCCGGCCATGGGTGGGACGCAGGCCCGCGACGCCGTTCATGGCGGCAGGCAGGCGGACCGAGCCGCCGGTATCCGTGCCCAGCGCCCCTTGTGCCATGCCGGCGGCCACCACCGCACCGGAGCCGCCCGAGGAGCCGCCGGGGACCTTGGTCTGGTCCCAGGGGTTGCGGCACTGGCCACTGATGGGATTGTCGGAGCGGATACCAAAGGCCAGCTCCTGCATGGTCGCCTTGCCCACGATCACGGCGCCGGCGGCCTTTAGCCGTTGCACCACGAAAGCATCCTGGTTCGGCACCACATCCTTGAAATGCAGGGAGCCCGATGTGGTGCGCACGCCAACGGTCTGGATATTATCCTTGATGGCCAAGGTCATGCCGTGCAGCAGACCCAACCAGCCTCCGTCCGCCGCCACCTTGTCAGCCGCATCCGCGGCCTGCCGCGCCTGTTCGGCGGTGACGGTGATCATGCCGTTGATGGCGCTGTCATGAGCCTCGATAGCAGCAAGCGCAACTTCGAGATTATCGCGGGCGCTAGGCGGCATCGAGATCCTCGTTTCGTGCTTTGGCCGCCTGGAATGCGGCCCGGGCAAAGGCGCGGTCGCGATAGATCCGGCAGGACGGGGGCAAATCAACCTCGTAGCGTTCGGCGAAATCCAGGGTTGTGGCCAACAGGATGTCGGCCGCGGAGATTCGCTCGCCAAAGATATAGGGATCGAATTCGGCCACGGCGGGGGCCACGGCATTGATCTGTTTCAGGCAATACTCCGCCGCCGAGGCCACGGCCACGGGCGCCTCGCCATAAATTTCCGACAGAAACTTATGCCGGCGGATCAGATACAACGAATGCGCATCAAGCTCCATCATGGCAAAATAGCTCCACTCGTCCGCCCGCGCCTGTTCCGCCGCATTCCGGGGCAGATGGACATCCTTGCCGGCGCCATAGGCATTGAACAGATAGTTCACGATGGCGGGGCTTTCCGTCAGGGTGAAATCACCGTCCTGCAGGCAAGGGATTTTCTGTTTTGGATTGTGCCCGGTGTACTCCGCCGTCAGGGTTTCCCCCGTACGCGATTGGATGGGGCGAAATTGATAGGACAGGCCCAATTCATGCAAAGCCCAATGGACCCGCAAAGCCCGCAGCGAAATAGCCCCCCACAGAATGATGCCATTACTCATCTTTCCCAACCTTCCTTCAGAAAACCATCAACAGCCCGGTGCAGGGCGCCGCGCTGGTTCTCGATCAACATGGAATGGGTCGCGCCGCCGATCATGACATAGCGCCGTTCAATATCATCGGACAGAAGCTCGAAAACAGCCCGCCCCTGCTCCGGCCTGGTTTCCCGGTCCCATTCACCGACCACGATCATGGTGGGCGCGCGGATCAGGCTGGGATCATAGGGTGGTACGCCACTTTGCAAGCGTTGCATCACATCCTTGACCACGCCGGCCGGCGCCCGCGCCTGGGGCGGATCGTAGCGGGATGCCTCCGGATCCGAAGCCAGAAAAGCCTCCGCCCAGGCCGCCATGTGATCGGAACTGGCGATGCTGGCGATCTGCTCGTCATCCAACTCCCGTTGCCAGCGGGCGATGGCCGCCGCCCTGTCCACCATGCGGTAGGCGCCCGGCATTTGACCGCTGGAGATGGCGCCGCCGGCGCCCATCCAGGCAGCGCCATAAAGCACCAGCCGCTCCACCTTGTCGGGCTGTTGGCCCGCGTAGGTACCACCGATCAAGGTGCCCCAGGAATAGCCAATGAACGCCAGGCGCGGCAGGTTCCGCTGTGCGAGTATGAAATCGACAACCCGGGCCACATCGGCCACCGCATCGTTGGTATCCACCACCGGGGGATTGTCCTCCGCCGGCACCGACATCTCGGGCGGCCGGTCGGAAGCGCCATAGCCCAGCAGATCGACACACCAGACATCGAAGCCGGAGCGGGCCATGATATCCATCCAGGATTCGCCAGCCATGGCGTAATCGAAGGTTACGGTAGAGGGATAGGTAGCGCCATGGACGAACAACACCGTCTGCGCCGGCGAGAAGTCGCCACGGTCACGCAGATGTTTGTTGCGCACGAACAGGGACAGGCCACCCTGGCTGCTTTCAACCTTATGGTCGGTCGTGTTGAGATCGGACATAGAGGTCACTCCGTAAAAATTCTAATGGATGGTCCAGCCGCCGTCGACCAGCAGGGAGATTCCCGTGATCATGCTGGATGCGGGCGAGGCCAGGAAAAGCACCGCGGCGGCGACATCACCGATCTGGCCCAGGCGGGGCAGCTTGATCTTGCCCTCCACATAATCGCGGAAGTCCTTTTGCGCCAGACCGGCCTGGGTCATGGGCGTTTCGACAAAGGTGGGCGCCACCGCATTGACGCGGATGCTCTGTTCCGCCAACTCGAACGCCATGGCCTTGGTCAGGCCTTCAAGGGCGAATTTCGAAGTGGAATAGACGCTGCGGTCACGCAAGGCCCGATGCCCGGCCTGGGACGACATGTTGATAATGCTGCCACCCCCGCCCCTCGTTGCCATCAGACGCGCCGCCGCCTGAGCCGCGAAAAAGGCGGCGCGAAGGTTCAGGTTCATCACCATGTCGTAGGTTTCGCCATCCACTTCCAGAAAAGGCTGCGGCCTGTTGGTACCGGCGTTGTTGACGAAAATCCCGAACGGCGGCAGTTGCCCCAACATGGCGGCCAGGTCTTCGCTGTTGGTAACGTCGATGGCTAGGACATGGGCGGTTCGGCCCAGTTCCTGGATATCCTTGGCCACCGCCACCAGATCATCCTGACTGCGTCCGATCAACGCCACATCCGCTCCGGCCCCGGCCAGGGCGAGGGCACAGCCTTGTCCCAGGCCGCGTGAGGCGCCGGTGACGACCGCCAACTGTCCGTCGACGCGAAATCCATCAATGCTATCGGCAACCATCAGGTTTGCCTGGCTTTATGGGCGGCCAGGGCCATGAGGCGGCGGTCACGCCAATTGCGCCGCTCCGCCAATTTTTCCGTGGGCAGCGCCGCGCGCCGTTCCTTGTCCACATCGCCGATCAGCCCTGCGCTCCAAGGTTTGGGGTCGGTGCGCGACTTCTGGATGGAATGATAGAGCGGCCCCAGACGCTCGGCATAGTCCGCCACGCCGCCCGGCGCATTCAGATCTATGGTCTCGAACGGCCCCATGAAGGACCAGCGCAGGCCCAGGCCCTCCGATACCGTCTTGTCGATATCCTCGGCCGAGGCATAACCTTCCTCGAACAGATCCCAGGCCTCCCGCAACAAAACGCCCTGCAGGCGATTGAGAATAAAACCTTCGACCTCGCGCCGCACCAAGACCGGTGATTGGCCAACCTGGGCCATCAGTGCCATGGCACCGTCGACACTGGCCTGGGCCGTCCACGGCGTCGGCACTACCTCGACCACGGGCACCAGATAAGGTGGGTTGACGGGATGGGTGACCAGAAAACGCTCCCGGTTCACCGCATGTTCGGTGAAGGCGGAGCCGGGAATGCCGGAAGTGGAACTGCCGACAATGGCGCCCTCATCCAGCAAGGGACCGATGGCGGCAGAAATCTCGGCCTTGACCTCGACCTGTTCCAGCACGGATTCCTGGATGAAGCGGGCGCCTTTGACCACATCCGCCAAATTATCGCAGACCCGAATGCGGGCCAGGACGGCAGCGGGATCATCCACCAGATCATAACTTTTCAGATCATCGAGCTGTTGCCCGACCACGCCGAGGAAGCCTTCGCGAATGGCAGCCGCCGTGTCATAGACGCGCACTTGCTCCCCGGAACGTGCGAAGACAATGCTCCAGCCGCCACCGACCAGACCGGCCCCGACAATGCCGATATGGCCCGCCATCAGGCCGGTTCCACCGCCGTGTAGGGCGGCACATTGCGGCCGCCGTAACGGCGAACCCGGGCGTTGGCCTGCTCCGCATGGCCGGCGAAGCCTTCCAGCATACACAGGCGGGAGCAGTACTCGCCGACCAGAGCCGAAGCTTCATCGGTCAGCACCCGTTGATAGGTATGGGTCTTGATGAATTTGCCGACCCAGAGGCCGCCGGTATAACGCCCGGCGCGTTTGGTTGGCAGCGTATGGTTGGTACCGATGACCTTGTCGCCATACGAGACATTGGTGCGGGGGCCCAGGAACAGCGCGCCGTAATTGGTCATGTTATCCAGGAAATACTCGGGGTCCCGGGTCATCACCTGGACATGCTCGAAAGCCAGACGGTCGGCCTCCGCCAGCATTTCCGCCTCATCCTCGCACAGGATCACGGCGCCGTAGTTGGCCCAGGATTCCCGCGCGATATCCGCCGTGGGCAGCATATCCAACTGCCGCTCCACCTCGGCCATGGTGTCATTTGCCAACGCCTCGGACGTGGTCAGCAATACCGCCGGAGAGGTCGGTCCGTGCTCCGCCTGGCCCAGCAGGTCGATGGCGCAAAGCTCCCCATCCGTCGTGTCATCGGCGA
>JASLLM010000260.1 GCA_030747035.1 Alphaproteobacteria bacterium
GCTGGAAACACTGTTTGCCGCCGACCTGATGGGCGTCGATGCATTCGGTCAGCCGGCGGTGGAGGAAAGCAAGGTTTTGGCCCGGCAATATCTCAGGGACAGCGCGCCATGAAGCAAAGCAGCGGCCTGCGCCGCCTGCCGGAAATCACGGTCAACCGCATTGCCGCCGGCGAGGTGGTGGAGCGGCCGGCCTCGGCCTTGAAGGAGCTGGTGGAGAATGCCATCGATGCCGGTGCCGATCAGATCGATATCGTTCTGTTGAACGGCGGACGGGAGCTGATCTCGGTTACCGACAATGGTGCCGGCATGAGGCCGGATGATCTGGTTCTGGCGGTGGAACGCCACGCCACATCCAAGCTGCCGGACGAGGATCTGCTGCATATCCAATGGCTGGGTTTTCGCGGCGAGGCCCTGCCGTCCATTGGCGCCGTGGCCCGCCTGAGCATTACTTCCAGGTCGGCGGGTTCGGATCAGGCCTGGCGCATCGAGGTCGATGGCGGTCAGGTCGGGGCGGTGATGCCGGCGGCCCAGACCCAGGGTACGCGGGTCGAAGTGCGGGATCTGTTTTATGCCACGCCGGCGCGCCTGAAGTTCCTCAAAACACCGCGCACGGAGTTTCAGCATGCCGCCGATACGGTGAAGCGGCTGGCCATGGCGCGGCCGGAAATCGGCTTCAGCCTTTCCGATCGCGAGCGGCGCAGCCTGGATTTAGCCATTAGCGGCGGCGATCTGTTCGATGCCCGCCTGCGGCGACTGGGCGATGTGATGGGGCGGGAATTCGCCGACAATGCCCTGGTCATCGATGCGGAACGGGAAGGCCTGCGCCTGACGGGCTATGCCGGCCTGCCAACCCTGAACCGCGCCAACAGCCGCATGCAGTACCTGTTCGTCAATGGCCGGCCGGTGCGGGACCGGCTGTTGGCCGGCGCCCTGCGGGCCGGATACATGGATGTTCTGGCCCATGACCGCCATGCCCTGGCGGCGCTGTTCCTGGAGATACCGGCGGAAGCCATCGATGTTAATGTTCATCCCATGAAGGCGGAGGTGCGTTTTCGCGACCCGGGCCTGGTCCGCGGCCTGCTGGTCTCCGCCCTGCGTCATGCCCTTGCCGGCGCCGGTCACCGCAGTTCCACGACGGTCAGTACGGCGGCTTTGGGCCGGGTGCACGACGGCGGTTTCAATTTGCCCTACCGCCAACCTGCGGGACAATCGTTTGGGCGCAGCAATCCGGGATTGATGGAAGCCGCGGCAAGCTTCCAGGCACCCTTTGCCCATGCCGCCGAACCCTCCGCCCGGATGGAGCAGCCCGAGCCCATGGACAGCGACAATGTGGTCGCCGCCAATGACTATCCCCTGGGCGTGGCGCGGGGACAGTTGCACGAGACTTACATCGTGGCACAAACCGCCAACGGCATCGTCATCGTTGATCAGCATGCCGCGCACGAGCGTCTGGTGATGGAGCGCATGCAGGCGCAATTGGCGGCCAGTGGTGTCGCCGGTCAATTACTGCTGCTGCCGGAGGTGGTGGAGCTGGACGAAGATGGCGCCCAACGCCTGGAGGCTCGGGCCGGAGAATTGGCCGAACTGGGCCTGGTTATTGAGGCCTTCGGCAGCGGCGCTATTGTGGTACGGGAAGTGCCTGCCCTGTTGGGGGAAAGTGATGTTCAGGGCCTAATCCGGGACCTGGCGGACGAACTGGCCGAAATGGACCAGGCCCTGGCTCTGCGGGAGCGTTTGGATCAGGTCTGTGCCTCCATGGCCTGCCATGGCAGCGTTAGGGCTGGGCGCCGCCTGACCGTGGACGAGATGAACGCGTTGCTGCGGGAGATGGAGCGCACACCCCGTTCAGGGCAATGCAGCCATGGCCGCCCCACCTACGTGGAGTTGCAACTGGGCGACATCGAAAGCCTGTTCGGCCGCCGCTAGATTTCGCCCGCGGCCATGGGCAGCAATGGATTGGCGTCGGCCGGTAGACTGTGCCAGTCTTGATGCCAAATGATCCGTACCACCACGTCTGTGCAAAGGAGACACGCCCATGTCCGATAACGTTGCCGACTTCAACTTCCTGGAAGGCGTCAAGGTCGTCGATTTAACTCAGTTCGAGGCTGGTCCCTCATGCACCGAAGCCCTTGCCTGGCTCGGCGCCGACGTGGTGAAGATCGAGAACCCGAAGATGGGCGACCCCGGCCGCCGCCTGCGGCCCGGCCAACCGGACAATGATCCGTACTATTTCCACATCTTCAACGCCAACAAGAAGTCGGTTACGGTCAACCTGAAATCACCCGAGGGCCTTGATCTGGTCAAGGACATGATTGCCCAGGCTGACGTGGTGATGGAGAACTTCGCCCCCGGAGTGATTGAGCGGCTGGGCCTGTCCTACGATGTGGTCAAAGCGATCAACCCGGGCATCATCTATGCCCAGGTCAAGGGCTTCGGCGAAGGCAGCCCGTTCGAGAAAAACCTTGCCTTCGACATGATCGCGCAGGCCTGCGGCGGCACCTTCAGCGTCACCGGCGAGAAAGACGGCCCGCCGACCCGGCCCGGTATCTCGCTGGGCGATACCGGCACCGGCATGGTGATGGCGATTACCATTCTGGGGGCGCTGTATAGGCGGCGGGAAAGCGGCGAGGGCCACCGCCTGCAAGTGGCGATGCAGGATGCGATGCTGCATTACATGCGTATCGGGTTGTCCACCCAGGGCCTGACCGGCAAGGCGGCGGAACGCGGCGGCAGCAAGGTGCCGGGCATCACCAATGCGCCCATGGGCCTTTATCCCTGCACGCCTGGTGGGCCGAATGATTACGTCTATATCATGACCAGCCGGGCCAATCCGGAGCATTGGGACCGGCTGTTGAGCCTGATCGGGCGGGAAGATCTGATCGGCGACGAGCGCTACCTCACACCCGCCGACCGAGTTGAGCGCGAAGAGGAAGTCGATGAGGTTATCGCGGCCTGGACCCGGGGCCTGACCAAATATGAAGCGATGACGGCGGTGGGCGAGGCCGGCATTCCCGCCGGCGCCGTACTGGATACCGACGAGTTGAACAACGACATCACGTTCGAACAGCGTGGCGTCATGCAGACCATGGTTCATCCCGTGCATCGCCCCTTCAAGATGCCGGGCTGGCCGGTCCGGGTGGACGGCAAGGCCTCGCGTCTGAAAGCGTCACCAGTCCTGGGCGAGCATACGGATCAGATAATCAGCGACTGGCTGGGGCTCAACGCCAGCGCGATCGAGGCGTTGAAGTCAGACGGGGCGCTCGGCTAAGCCGGACCCAAGTTGCGCTGATCCGGCGCGTGTGGATTGGCAAATGGTTTTGTCTGCTACCGGTGCGGATAACCTATAGCGGCTCGTAATTACCGGCGGCATGGCCGTCGCGCAGGGCGAATTTCTGGATCTTGCCCGAACCGGTTAGCGGGAATTCGCTGACGGAGAACCAGACCGTGGGCGTCTTTTGCGCCGCCAGATGCTCCCGGCAATGGCTGCGCAGTGCTGTCGGGTCGACCTCGCAACCGGCTTCGGGGCGGACAAAACCAGCGACGATCTCGCCCCATTTGTCATCGGGCAGGCCGACCACGGCGACTTCCGCCACGCTGTCATGTTCCGCCAGGACGTTCTCAATCTCGGCCGGGAAAAGGTTTTCGCCGCCCCGGATGATCATCTCCTTGACCCGGCCCGTGACGCGGACATAACCGCGCGCGTCCATGGCGCCCAGGTCACCGCTGTGCAGCCAGCCCTCGGCGTCGATGGTTTCCGCCGTGGCCTCCGGGTTGCCGTTGTATTCGATCATGTTGCAATAGCCCTGGACACAGATCTCGCCCACGGTGTCGATCGGCACCACCTTGTTCTCCTCGACACTGCGGATGGATATGCCGGTTTGCGGCATGGGCTGGCCGACGTTGTTGCAGATATCGTCGATATCGTCGTCATGGAAGTGCTGGGTCACCACCGGCGAGACCTCGGTCTGGCCATAAACGGTCTCGAAATCGCAGCCGAAGGCCTGGCGTACCCTGCGGACCAGTTCCGGGGCCACCATGGCGCCGCCCGATATCGCCATTTTGATCGAGGACATATCGCGTGGTTCCTGCTCCAACGCCTCCAGCAGTGCCACCAGCATGGTCGGCACCCCAATCAGGGCACCGACGCCGTTGGCCTCGACCTGGCGCAAAATGGCGGACGGCTCAAAGACCTTGAACAGCAGCATGCGGGAGGCGGTTTGCAAACAGCCAAGTGCCGCCGCGCCGCAGCCAGAGGTATGAAACATCGGCATGAAGTTGGACCAGGTCATGCCCTGGGCGATCCTGCCACGGGCGAAAACCAGGCGGGCATTATTGGTCAGGCCGCGATGATGCAGGACGGCGCCCTTGGGGAAACCCGTGGTGCCGGAGGTATATTGGATTTGCGCCGCATCGTCGGGCGTTACCTCGGGCAGCGCGGCGGGCCGCTCGCCGTGGCGATACATTGCGTCCCAGTCATCCATGTCGACGATTTCGCGAATGGCGCCAAGGCCATC
>JASLLM010000261.1 GCA_030747035.1 Alphaproteobacteria bacterium
TGTACGCCCTGGGCGTCGGTTTCGGACGGGACGCCCTGGACGAGAAGGAGCTGGATTTCGTCTTCGAGCGCGGCGAGTTGAAAACCGTGCCGACCATGGCGGTGGTCCTGACACGGGGTAATTTGAACGCCAATGTCGGCTGGGACTACACCAAGGTTCTGCATGGCGAACAGCGCCTGGAACTGTACCGCCCCCTGCCGCCCGAGGGTGAGTTGATTGCCGATTCCAAGGTGGCGGAAGCCTATGACAAGGGCGAGGGCAAGGGCGCCTTGGTTTGCTTTGAGACCAATGTACGGCTGAAGTCCGACGGCCAACCCCTGTTCAAGGTCGGCAACACCATCTTTGCCCGCGGCGACGGCGGCTTTGGCGGACCGGCTGGCTCCGGCCCCGAGCCGCACCCGACACCTGAACGGGCGCCCGATGCAACCTGCGAATTGGAAACCCGCCCCGATCAGGCGTTGCTGTACCGCCTGAACGGCGACCGCAATCCCTTGCACGCGGATCCGACGTTGGCCAAGAGTGTCGGCTTCCCGGTTCCCATCCTGCATGGCCTTTGCACCTATGGCACGGCCTGCCGGGCGATCCTGACCACCATCTGCGACTACGATCACACCATGATACGGGGCTTCGATCTGCGCTTTTCAGCACCCGTCTACCCAGGTGAAACCATCATCACCGACATGTGGCGGGACGGCAACATCGTCTCGTTCCAATGCCGCTTGAAGGAGCGCGACCTGGTCGTGGTCAAAAACGGCAAATGCACTTTGGCATCTTGAAGACAAAATTGAAGGACATTCAGACATGACGAAAATCGGCGAATTCGATGATATCGAGGTAACTCTGGACGGCAATGTTGCCTTGATCGAAATCCAGCGCCCGCCCCATAACTTCTTTGACCATGCCCTGATCAGTCAGCTGGCGGATGCCTGCGAGACCTTGGGCGACACCGTGGAATGCCGGGCCATCGTTCTGGCCGCGCAGGGCAAATCATTTTGCGCCGGCGCCAATTTCGGCGATGGCTCTGGTGACAAGATCCTCGATAACAAGGCGGCCCAGCCGCAAAAGCCAGAGACCCATCTGTACGTTGAAGCGGTCCGTCTGTTCGCCACGCCGAAGCCCATCGTTGGCGCCATCCAAGGCGCGGCCATCGGCGGCGGTCTTGGCCTGGCCCTGGTGCCTGATTTCCGGGTGACCTGTCCCGAGGGCCGGTTCAGCGCCAACTTCACCCGCCTGGGCTTCCATCCCGGTTTCGGTCTGACGCACACCCTGCCGGCCCTGATCGGCCAGCAGAACGCCGCCTTGATGATGTACACCGGGCGCCGCATCAAGGGCGATGAAGCGGTGGATATGGGTCTGGCCGATATTCTGGTACCACTGGATCAGGTCCGCAGCGAGGCCATGGACCTGGCCGAGGAAATCGCCATCTCCTCCCCTCTCGGCGTGGTCGAGACCCGCGCCACCTTGCGTGCCGGTCTGGCGGACCGGGTCAAGGCAGCGACGGATCATGAACTGAAAATCCAGAACCAGCTTAAGGAAACCGCCGATTTCAAGGAAGGTATCGCGGCCACCGCCGAACGGCGCCTGCCAAACTTCCAGGGCCGGTAGGAGTAGTTTTAGGAAAGGTATGGGCATGGATGAGGCACAAACCCTGGTTGCCGACGCGGCCAGCCGCATATTCCGCGATCTTGGCGATCCGCAGACCATCAACGCCGCCGGCGACGATAGTTGGCGGGAGCCGCTCTGGTCGGCCCTGGAGGAAGCGGGCCTGACCACCGCCTGGGTTACGGATGAACTGGGTGGCGCCGGAGCCGGTATCGGCTCCGGCTTTGCCGTGTTGCGGGTGGCGGGGGAATATGCCGCCTCCCTGCCCTTGGCGGAAACCTTGATCGCCGGCTGGCTGCTGGAGATGGGCGGCATCATGCTGCCCGGCGGCGCCATGTCGGTGGCGCCAATGAAGAGCGGCGACAGCATCAGCTTGAATGCGGATGGCACCTTGTCGGGCAGTGCCCGCGCGGTCAGCTTCGCCGCGGATGTCGATCACCTCGCCGTTTTGGCCGGAGATACGGTGGCCCTGGTCGCCACGGCCGATTGCGGTTGTTCCGAGGGCCGCAACATGGCGGGCGAGGCGCGAAATAACATCGATTTCAGCGGCGTCACGCCGTTACAAACGGCGCCCGTGCGCCCCGGCATTGATGCCCAGGCCCTGTCCCTGATGGGTGCGGCGGCCCGGTCCATGCAAATGGCCGGCGCCTTGCAGACGGTGCTGGAAATCGCGGTGCAATACGCCGAGGAGCGGGTCGCCTTCGGCCGGCCCATCGGTAAGTTCCAGGCGGTGCAGCACAACCTGGCCCGCCTGGGCGAGGAGGCCGCCGCCGCCATCGCCATCGCGTCTTCCACGGCCTATACGGTCGAACATTTGGAGGACTGGTCGAGCGCCGGCGTCTTCCTGGAAATCGCCTCGGCCAAGATCCGGGTTGGCGAAGCAGCCGGTGAAGGCGCGGCCATTGGCCATCAAGCCTTTGGCGCCATCGGTTTCACCAAGGAACACATCCTGCATCGCTTTGTGCAGCGCTTGTGGTCGTGGCGGGATGATTTCGACAACGAAGCCGTCTGGGCCGCCGAACTGGGCTGCCGGGTCGGTGCCATGGGCAGCGAAGGCCTTTGGCACGCCCTGACCGCCGCATAACCGCGAATTAGAGAACGACGAAGGTCTAGAACAAAATGTCAGTTGCCATTCAATTTGATCCCATCCGTCTGCCGCCCGAGGCTGAGGCCTTGCGCGTGGAAGTGCGTCAATTTCTGAAGGAGGAAATTGCCGCCGGTACCTTTAGCGGCCGGGGCGACCGCCGCCCCAACCCCGAATTCAGCCGCAAGGTTGGCGAAAAGGGCTGGATCGGCATCACCTGGCCGAAGAAATACGGCGGTCAGGAACGCAGCTTCCTGGAACGCTATGTGATCAACGAGGAATTCCTGATCGCCGGCGCCCCGACACGGAAGCATTTCACCGCCGACCGCCAAAGCGGCCCGGTGTTGATGAAATACGCCTCCGAGGAGATCAAGCAGGATATCCTGCCCCGCATCACCCGTGGCGAGGTTTCTTTCTGCATCGGCATGAGCGAGCCGGATTCAGGCTCCGATCTGTTCGCCGCCAAGACCAAGGCGGAACGTACAGACGACGGCTGGCTGATCAATGGCCGTAAATTGTGGACCTCCCTGGCGCATGAGTCCGATTACATGATCGGCTTGTTCCGTACCTCGCCCCCGACCCAGGAAAACCGCCGGCACGGCCTGTCGCAGTTCCTCGTTGATATGAAACTGCCGGGCATTTCCACCCAGCCCGTGCTGCATCCCAACGGCAACCACGAATTCAACGAAGTCACCTTCGACAATGCCCTGCTGCCCCATGACTATCTGATGGGCGAGGTGGACATGGCCTGGAAACAGGCAACGTCCGAACTGGCTTACGAGCGCAGCGGTTCGGAGCGCTTTCTGGAAACCTGCGAGGTGTTGTTCGAACTGGTCGACTTCATCGGCGAGAATCCGGATGTGCGCGAGGCCGAGGGCCTGGGCCGCCTGGTGGCGCAACTGCATACCCTGCGGCGCATGTCGATTTCCGTCGCCGGCATGCTGCATGCGGGCAAGGAACCGGTATTGGAGGCCTCGGTTGTCAAGGATCTGGGTACGGTCTGGGAACAGGCCCTGCCCTCCGTTGCCCGCGATTTGGCGGCGTTTATCGACCGGGATCCCGGCAACCGATTGCGCTTCGAGGAAGTTCTGGCCCATGGCATCACTATTGCGCCAAAGCTAACCATCCAGGGCGGCACCACCGAGGTTCTGCGCGGCATCGTCGCCCGTGGCCTAGGTCTGCGCTAAGACTCATTACGCCGGGATCAATAGTACATGCCTGATCTGTCCGCCCTGCTGTGGCCGAACGTTGTCGCCGTCATTGGTGCCTCGGCGGAATCCACTACGCTGCGCGGCCGCATCATGGAGGTGATGCTCAGTCACGACTTCAAGGGCCCGGTCTATCCGATCTCCCGCAGCCACGAAGAAATTCAGGGCCGGCGCTGTTATCCCTCCATCGACAAAGCTCCCGAACGGGTCGATCTGGCCATCCTGATCATCCCGGCGCAATTCGTCCCCGACACTCTGGCCGCCTGTGGCGAGGCCGGGGTGCGGGCGGCACAGATCCTGACCTCCGGCTTCGCCGAGGAAACCGGCGACGAGGGCGCCGCTCTACAGGATGAGATCCGCGCCATCGCCCAGCGTTATGACATGGCGGTGCTCGGCCCCAATTCCATCGGTTTCGCCAACGCCGTCAGCGCCCTTTGCCCCACATTCAGCCCGGCCGTGGACAATATCGAGTTGCCCCTGCTGCCGCCCTGGCGCCAGGATGGCCATATCACCGTGGTGGCGCAAAGCGGCGGTATCGGT
>JASLLM010000262.1 GCA_030747035.1 Alphaproteobacteria bacterium
ATGCCTCGGATATCAAACGCCCGCCGAAGCTTTCATCGAAAACCTCAGAATTGCACTTGAGATGTGAATCCAGCGGGCTATGTTCCACAGAATAGTTTCCACACTGTCGGTTGTTTCAATTTGTGCCGCCGTGAGCTTCGGCGCCAGGGCCGATATCAGCACCGTTAATCCTGGCTCGATCGGTCTCGACGCCGCGAAGCTGGGTAAAATCGAACAGGCCCTGGCCAAGGACGTGGCCGATGGCAAGGTGCCGGGCGCGGTGATGCTGATCGCGCGCCAGGGCAAGGTGGGGTTTTTCACCGCCGCGGGCTTCCAGACGCCGGAAAAGAAGCGGCCGATGACGTCGAAGACCATCTTCCGGGTGTACTCCATGACCAAGCCCATTGTCAGCGTGGCCGCCATGGCTCTGGTGGAGGACGGGCGACTGAGCTTGGACGAACCGATTTCCAGCTACATCCCCTATTTTGCCGAAACCACTGTGTTTCAGCAGGCCGGATCGTCGTTCATGATCAAGAAGGATGGCGCCCGGCCCGCGCGCACGCAAATCACGGTGCGTGACCTGATGCGCCATACCTCGGGCATGATTTACGGCGTCTTCGACAAAGGCGCCCTGGGCAAGCTCTATAAGGAGGCCGGCGCGGCGTCTTCCGACATCGATCTGAACCAATTCTCGGCCGTCATGGCAAAACTGCCCTTGCGTTTCGAGCCGGGCACCGCCTGGCATTATGGCCGTTCCACCGATGTGCTGGGCCGGGTCATGGAAATCGCGTCGGGCCAGCCATTGGACGAGTTCCTTAATGATCGGATTTTCAAACCCCTGGGCATGACGGATACCGCCTTTTTTCACGGCGCGGACAAGGCCGACCGTCTGGCGCAAGGCGTCAAACCGCTGTTCGCCGTCACCGAACCCAAGCCCATGCTGTCGGGCGGCGGTGGATTGACCTCCACTATGGAAGACTATCTGCGCTTTGCCATGATGCTGCGCAATCGGGGCAGCCTGGATGGTCAGCGGATCATCAAGCCGGAAACCCTGGCCCTGATGACACAAAACCACATCGCCGGGCTGGACCGGAAATTCTTCTATCCCGGCAAGGCCTATGGCTTCGGCCTTGGCTTCGCCGTGCGCATTGCAGATGAAGGCCGTTATCCCGGCACCCTGGGTGATTATTGGTGGCGCGGCTATGCCGGAACTTATTTTTGGATCGACCCGCGCAAGGATCTGTTCGCGATCTTTTTGATTCAGGATCCGGCCAAGCGGGTGCATTACACGGGCGCGACGCGCAATTGGGTGTATAACGCCCTGGCCAAATAGTGCGGCGTACAATGTTGGTTCAATTTGTGGAGTAGACCATGGCGGTTGACGGCGACATTCAAAAAATCCTGGATTTGATCGAACAGGCGGGCCGTCCGCCCTACCGCGATCAGACCCTGGAGGAAGCCCGGGCGGGTTACCAGGTCATGGTCAACCTGATGGACCCGGATGAGGAACCGATCCACCGCACCCTGGACCGCACCATACCCGGGCCGGCGGGTGAGATCCCGGTGCGCGTCTATTGGCCACGGGAGACGCCGGCGGGCGAAAGCCTGCCGGTCTTCGTCTACCTGCATGGCGGCGGCTTCGTCATTGGTGATCTAAACACCCACGATCCTCTGTGCCGGCGCCTCTGTAACCGGGGCGACTGTATCGTCGTCTCGGTGGATTACCGCCTGGCGCCGGAACATCCCTTCCCCGCCAGCGGCGAGGATTGCATCGCGGCCATGAACTGGTGCGCCGCCAACGCCACGGAGCTGGGTGGCGATGGCAGCCGCCTTGCCATCGGCGGCGACAGCGCCGGGGGTAATCTGTCCGCCGTCTGCGCCAGGACCGCCAGAGATCAGGGCGGACCCGAATTGCGCCTTCAGTTGCTGATCTATCCCGGTGTGGCGCCACGCCGGGACAGTGAAAGTCACGCCGCCTTTGGCGAAGGTTACGTCCTGACCCGCGACAATATCGAATGGTTCATGGAGCAGTATACCGGAGGCCGTAATCTGGAAGAGGATCCGGGCTTTGCCCCCGCCATCGCCGACGATCACGGCGGCCAGGCGCCGGCGGAAATAATCGTCGCCGGCTATGACCCCTTGCGGGACGAAGGCATCGCCTATGCCGAGGCGCTGTCGGCGGCCGGGGTGGCAACCAATCTGGTCAACTACGAGGGCGCCGTACATGCATTCATGCAGTACTACGGCGCCTCGGCCGCCTGCCGGGAAGCGGTGGAACACTGCGGTGCGGTGTTGAAAAAGGCGCTCAGCTAGCGTTTCAGCAGAAGCTTGATCAAGCCCTTTGCCATCCCACCATAAGGCGGGTTCAGGATCCACATTGCGTTCAGGCGGCTTTGATACAGCACCGGTTTCAGCTTGGTGAAAGTATCGAAACCATCCTGTCCATGGTATTGCCCCATGCCCGAGGCACCGACACCGCCAAAGGGCAGATTCTCGACACCCCCGTGGATCAAACAGTCGTTGACAACGGCGCCGCCCGAAACGGTTTCGTCCAGGACCCGATCCGTCATGCTACGGTCCCGGCCATAGACATACAGGGCCAGGGGACGATCCCCACCGTTTACAAGGTCAATCGCTTGGGCCAGATCATCGTAAGGCACGATGGGCAGCAAGGGACCAAAGATCTCCTCCCGCCGCACCGCCATGCCCGCCGTGGTATCCAACAACAGTGTTAGCGGCAGTTTCCGCCCCGCGGCTTCCGCCGCCGGCATCACCCTGGCACCCTGAGCTTCCGCCTCGACAACCATAGCCCGCAGACGGTCGAACTGGGCCTGATTGACGATGGAGCTGTAGTCGGGATTGTCCGGCAGATCGGGATAGAAATTCGCCGCCGCCGCCAAGGCCTTCTCGACAAAACCGTCGACCTGCCCCTCGGGCAGCAGAACATAGTCAGGCGCCACGCAGGTCTGTCCGGCATTGAACAGCTTGCCCCGGACAATGGAGGTCACGGCGGCATCCAGCGCGGCATCAGGGGCAATAATCGCCGGCGACTTGCCGCCAAGCTCCAAAGTCACCGGTGTCAGGTTGGTGGCGGCGGCGGCCATCACCTTACGGCCCACGTTGGTCGATCCGGTATAGAGCAAATGATCGAACGGCAGGGCAGCAAAGGCCGCCCCGGCCTCGACGCCGCCCTGAACCACCACGACTTCGTCAGCGGAAAATTTCTCCCCGATCATCTCCGCCAGCAGTTTCGATGTGCGCGGGGTAAATTCGGACGGTTTCACCATGGCCCGGTTACCCGCCGCCAGGGCACCGACCAGGGGGGAAAGGGCAAGAAGCAGGGGATAATTCCAGGGCGAGATGATCCCGACCACGCCGAGGGGTTGGGGCAACAGGCGGGCACGGGCCGGCATGAAAGCCAGGTCCATGGCGCGCCGGCGCGGACGCATCCATTTTGCCAGATGGCCCCTGGCATGGCGTACGCTGGACAGCGAAGTGAAGATCTCGGCCAGCAGGGTTTCCTCCCGCGAACGG
The DNA here is from genome assembly GCA_030747035.1 of Alphaproteobacteria bacterium. Lineage (GTDB taxonomy): Bacteria > Pseudomonadota > Alphaproteobacteria. The sequence continues at coordinate 3,514 of JASLLM010000262.1, forward strand.
CCCCCGAAGTCGGCATCAATCGCGGCCACGATGGCGTCCTGGTTTTGCCGCACCATGGCAGCGATCCGTCCCAAGCGGTCCCGGCGCAGGGCCAGATTGGCAACGCCGTCGCGTTCATGGGCGGCCCGCATGGAACGCAGTTGGCCGCTCAAATCGACGGCGAGTTCCCGGCCTTCATGCTCTGCTACGTTGGCGATACTCATGGCTCTTATTCCCTAATTGCGCTGCCGTTATAGCATGGCTTCGGTGCCATACGCCTTGCCGGTCCCACTAATTTATTTTAAGCTTAAAATAAATTAGTGGGTGACCTATGTCCAAGGCGAAGAGCGCTGAAACAACGCAGGCGGAAGACGATTTGGGATCGCTGCCGCGCCCTCTGGCCGGGCGGCACGCCCTGATAACTGGGGGCAACCGCGGTATCGGCGCCGCCATAGCAATGGAGCTGGCGGATCTGGGTGCGAACCTAACCCTTGCCGCGCGGGACCGGGCAGCGCTCGAGCTGCAACGCAATGCGCTCTCCGGACAGGGTAGCGGCGCGGTTGCCGTGCAGGAGATGGATTTGCGCGAGCCAAAATCCATCTCGGAAGCTGTAGCGGCGGCGCGGAAGGAACTGGGTCCCATAACCATCCTGATCAACAATGCCGGCGTCGCACCTTCGGCCCCGCTGGCCAAAATGCAGCTCGATAGCTGGCGCGAAACATTCGATATCAATGTTCAGGCGGCATTCCTGCTCTGCCAGGCGGTTCTCGACGACATGCAGGCAGAAGGCTTCGGCCGCATGATCAATCTATCTTCGACCGCCGGGCTGCGCGGCTATCCCTTCGTCACGGCATATGTCGCCTCGAAACATGCCCTGATCGGGCTGACCCGCGCCCTGGCCCTGGAACTGGCCAAGGGACCGATCACCGT
>JASLLM010000263.1 GCA_030747035.1 Alphaproteobacteria bacterium
ATTCAATCAAAGATCAAAAAGCAAAACGTCGATTCAGAAGATCCCGGAAACGCTCTAATATTCGCTTCAAGTGACTGGTAGAGCTTCTCGTCGTTAATAAGTCTCAAGAAATGCGATCCAAAGAATAGTGGAAACAGCTACCGCGAGGCATGCGACGGCCAAAACACCAATGACAATATGGGCAGATTTACGCATGCCGATAAACACCTTTCGTTTTTGTACCTTCAATCATGGCCGTTCCGACGTGACCAGACATTTACCTCTTGAAGGTGCAGGGTTCCCGGTAAACATCGCGCCCAAAACAAAAGATGCCATTGCGGTTAAGGCAATCAAGTATTTCATCCTCGGCCTCCAGTGTCTTGCCGGCAAGATTCATCGCCACTGTAGTCATGCGTCAAGAATACGGCAAAATTGTAATTTTCGAAAGTTACACAAGGACCGTTGCGCCAACAGGGTCCGGGAAGACAGGGGCTTAGCGGCCGGAAGCCGGAAAAAGGTGTTTGCGAGCACTGATCGTTGCCGCATTGTCTTGTGCTGTTTTCCGTGACAGTCTTTTCCGGCATTGCGAAGAACAAGAATGATGCGGGATCGAGGAAATGCCGGGAGAAAGAAAACAGGAAAACATCGGCTATTTGAGCCAGCCCCATGCCCTGGCGCAGCCGGATAAGGCGGCGATCATCGAAATCGATGGCGGGCAGGTGCGCGAGCTGACCTATGGTGCCTTGGAAGACCGTTTGAACCGGGTGGCGGCAATGCTATGGGAATTGGGGCTGCGCCCCGGCGAGCGCTTCGTGGTCTGTGCCGGCAACCGCATCGAGTACATCGAGATCATTATCGGCGCCATGCGTGCCGGCGTCGTGCCTGTGCCCATCAACAACCGCCTGGCCGCCGACACCATCGAATACATCATCACCGATTCCGGGGCGCGGGCGGCTCTGGTGGAGCCGGAGTCCAGCATGCCGGCCGTCAGGGCCGTGGAGCAGGCCGGTATCGAGCGCCGGGCGGCGCTCGTCCAAGCGCGTGAGGGCTGGCTGGATTTCGAGGATCTGATGCGACGGGCTCCGGCCTTCGAGCCGGTGGATGTGGGCGGCGATGATATCCTGATGATGCCGTACACTTCCGGTTCCACCGGGCGGCCCAAGGGGGTGCCGTTGGATCATGCGGGCCAGGCGTGGAATTTGGCGGCGACCGAGAAACAGTTCTGCCGTGTATTCGAGCCCAATGCCCGCGCCCTGACCGCCAACCCGCTGTATCACAAGAATGCCTTTTCCGGCGTAGTCAAGCCGATGCTGCGCCTGGGCGGCTCCCAGGTGATCATGCGTCAGTTCCAGCCGCGTGCCTTTATCGAGACCCTGGCCGAATACCGCTGCAGCTATACCATTTCGGTGCCCAGCATTTTCGCCCTGCTGCTTGAGCACCGGGAGTTGATTGCCAAGAGCGACCTGTCCGCCCTGCGCGGTCTGTTCGTCGGCTCCGCCCCCTGTCCGATCCAGCTTCTGGAGAATGTGCAGGAGGCGTTCGGGGTGCCGATCTATCAGGGCTACGGCCTGACCGAGGGTGGACCGATTTCGCACGGCGCCGATATGACCGGGCCGCAGCCGCCCCATGGCAGTTGCGGCACCCCCGTGGAAGGCTGCGAGACCAAGCTGATCGATGAAAACGGCATGGAAAACGACCACCTAGGTGAATTGTGGATGCGCAGCCCAGGGGTCACGCCCGGCTACCATAATCTGGCCGAGGTCAACGCCGAACGTTTGGTCGATGGCTGGCTGCGCACCGGCGATCTGTTCGAGGTGGATGATGCCGGCTTGTTCTATTTCAAGGGCCGCACCGACGATATGTTCCAGTGCGGCGGCGAAAGCGTCTATCCCATCGAGGTCGAGAGCCTGTTGCTGCGCCACCCGGACGTGATCGACGTCTGTGTCGTCGCCGTGCCGCACGAGATCAAGGGCGAGGTGCCCGTCGCCATGGTGGCGGTGCCCAATGGTGCGGGGGCGGACGCGGAAACCTTGAAGCAGTTCTGCCTCGACGAAGGCCCGGCCTACTCCCACCCCCGCCGCGTGGTGCTGGTGGATGCGCTGCCGTTGACGGGTGCTGCCAAGATCGACCGCAAGGGTATCCAGCAGCAGATGATCGAAAGTGGACTAGGGCCTGTTGACAATTAGCACGCCACTGTGGCGGGAGCGATTTTTCGCCCAAGGTAGGAGCGGCCGGCGCCATGTGGCAGGCCCCACATAAGCCGGTCGCGACGCCGCGTGGGCGAAAAAGCGTCCCGTCCTGAAGGGATCCGGCCCAATTGGCCCATGGCTACGTCGCTCGTCGTTGAATATGCCCAGCATGTCCTTCCTCCTCGCTCCTCACCATGGGCCAATTTGGCTCGGACCACGGCGGCGCGATAATTGTCAACAGGCCCTAGCCTAGGGCCTCGATCACTTCGGCGCTTGTCTGGACCCAGCCGAACTTCATGGCGAAATTGCGCAGGCTTGCCGCGTGCAATTCCGCATCGAACGAGGAAACGGCATCGGCCACCACAATGGTGGGAAAGCCGTGGTGGAAGGCTTCGCGCGCCGTCTCCTCGACACAGATCTGGGTTACCGTGCCGGTAATGACCAGGGAACCCACGCCGAGATTGCGCAAGCTGTCATTCAGATTGGTGCCGTGAAAGGCGCCATAGCCGTATTTCTCAATGATCAGATCGTCGGCCTCCGGGCTTAGTTCGCCGATGATCCCGGTGCAGTCCAACTCCGCGTTCAGGTCCGGGTAATGGCGGAGATGGCCGCGCCAGCAGCATTTGGTTGGCGGTTCGCACTCCGGTGACCAATTCCACAGCAGGCTCGGCGTTTGCGTGGCCAGGAACTTGGTATAGATCACGGGTAAATCCTGAGCCCGAAAGGCGGCGATCAAAGCCTGATGCGCGGCAACCGTCGCCAGGGCGTCAGGCACCTGTAGTGGGGCGTCCTGGCGGACGAAATCGTTCTGCATATCGACGATCAATAGCGCGGGATCCTCGAATGTATTTGGCTGCTCCGTCATCGCCCTCTCCATCAGCTTTCTCTTGCACCCGCGATCAGTCTAAGATGATAGCAAAACCATGGGCATCGGGTGAGTGTCATGACTGAGTTTGACTATATCGTCGTCGGCGCCGGCTCGGCCGGCTGTGTCCTGGCCAACCGGCTGAGCGAGCCGCCACTGGTCCGTACATTGTTGCTGGAGGCTGGAGGCAAGGACAGCAGCATTTGGATCCATGTCCCGGTGGGCTTTTCCAAGATGCTGAACAATCCGGCCCTGAACTGGTGCTTCGAGACCGAGCCGGAGGCAGGGACCGACAACCGCAAGATACCGATTCCCCGTGGCAAGGTGCTGGGAGGTTCCTCCTCCATCAACGGTATGTTGTATGTGCGTGGCCAGGCCCAGGATTATGATACCTGGGCGCAAATGGGCAATCGCGGCTGGTCCTACGACGAAGTTCTGCCCCATTTCAAGAAATCCGAGCGCTTTGAACGCGGCGGCAGTGATTTGCGCGGTGGCGGCGGTCCGATGAATGTTGCGGACATGCGCGAAAATCATGTGCTGCTGGATGCCCTGATCGAGGCCGGCGGCCAGGCCGGCCATGGCGTCAATCCCGACTACAACGGCGAGAAGCAGGACGGCTTCGGCTACTACCAGGTGAACCAGCACAAGGGCCGGCGGCACAGCGCCGCCCGCGCCTTTCTGACCCCCGCCGCGCACCGGGCGAACCTGATCATCGAGACTGACGCCATTGCCGGCCGCCTGCTGCTGGAGGGCAAGCGCGTGGTCGGCGTGGAATATACCGTCAATGGCCAGGTGCGCCAGGCCCGCGCCCGCCGGGAGGTGATCCTTAGCGCCGGCGCCGTGCAATCGCCGCAATTGCTGGAGTTGTCGGGCATCGGCCAACCGGAATTGCTCAAAGGTCTGGGTATCGAGGTAAACCACGCGTTGCCCGGCGTCGGTGAAAACCTGCGCGACCACTATGTCACCCGGATGAACTGGCGGGTGCGCAACGCCACCACATTGAACGAGCAGAGCCGCGGCTGGCGCCTGGGCCTGGAAGTGTTGAAATACGGTATCGCCCGGCGCGGCATGCTGACCTATACCGCCGGCATCGTGCACGGCTTTGTCCGCACCCGGGCGGAACTGGAAACGCCGGATGTGCAATTCCATGGCGCCCACGCCAGCTATGCCACCGCCACGGACCGGGTGCTGGATACGGAGCCGGGCATGACCATCGCGGTTTGCCAGTTGCGCCCGGAAAGCACGGGCTCCATCCATATCCGTGACCCCAGGCCGGGCAGTGAACCGGCGATACGGCCGAATTTCCTGGCCGATGAGATCGAC
>JASLLM010000264.1 GCA_030747035.1 Alphaproteobacteria bacterium
TCTTCAAACCAGAGGAATGCTGGAACTTCTTCGCCGAGGATGGCTATGCCCCAAAATAATCCGGAAACGCTCTAGTAAACTGTCACCGAATTAGTGAGGGCCATCGCAATGGGGGTGGAATGGTACGAAGGCGAAAAGATCCGAACCTTCGGGTCGGGCTCTGGAAGGCGGGGCTTGTCGCGGCCTTGATCGTAATTATTACGGTCGTGCTGTTCTTGAACCACAAGGGCTACGATCCCTGTTCGGAACGGGACAAACTGACGGTGGAGCAGATCTGGGCCTGCGACGGCGTCAAACCGGAGACCAGGAACTAAATTGAACGTTACCACACTGCCCCATCTGCACGAACCGGCCCTGGAAATGATTGCCGTCGGCATCGGCGAGACCCGCGGCCTCGACGACACCCTGAAGGATATCAAGGGCTTGTCGAACCGCATCAACGAGGCGTGAGACCTATTTGGTGGGAAGCTTGGCGTTGTCCCAGGTGACAGTGCTGTGCGGCGTGAAGACGATCCAGCGGCGGGATCTGCCGGCGGCGCTGGCAGCGTAAGGCGCCGGTTGGCCGTCTTTCTCAAGACCGTGCTTGAGGCCCAGGTTTAGTTGCGCCTGCCTCAGATGCGGATCGGCGTCTTCGGCGTCCTTGTTTTCGAGAACCACCGCCTCGCCGCGCATCATGATGCCCACGAGTTCGCGCCAGGCCTCGCCGGTATCGACCAGCACCGTCGCGGTTGGGTTGCGGCGCAGGTTGGCAATCTTTTGCCCCCGTCCGAAAATATAGACCCGGCCGCCGGCCCAGCCGAAGGTCATGGGCGTCAGGTTGATGTCATCGCCCGGGCCAATGGTGGCAATGCGCAGCCTCGCTTCCCGCGCCATCACGGCATCGATCTCCGTTGGGCTCAATTGTAGGGAAGGTGCGATTTTTGCCATCAATTTCTCGCTGCAATATCAGGTTTTAGCTGCTCAACTTCCAGTGTCCGCATCCAGCATCAGGGCGCGGTTGCTCTTGAGCATGGCACGGATATCGCTGACATAGGCCGCGCCGCGCTCGGAATAGGGGGCGAGGCCGCCGGCCAACTGGCTGGCCGTGGGCTCCATGCCCCGGCGGCGGGCCCGCTGGCGCAGCTCCCGCAGCAGGCGGTAGGCGGGCGTTGTGTTGATGTTCTTCAAATAGGCGCGGACGGAGGCGTTGACCGTGCCATAGGCGGCGACTTCATGGCTTGTCCCGACCGTTCGGCGCTTGGGCACCATGCCGCAGCCCTTGCGGAAACACCACTGGCCGAACATGTTATTGCCCTGCTGGGCGAAGCGGGACCGGCCCCAACTGGACTCATTGGCGCTTTGCACCAGCGCCAGTTCGAGCGGGAGGACGTCAACCCGCCGCAACAGCGCGCGCCATTCGTTACCGCTCCATTCAATCCCGTAGTCTTTTGCCGCCGCCGCCACCCAGGCCGGCCGCTGGCCCGCCTGGCGGGCGGCGAGAATGCGGCGGCGCAGTTTCAGGATCCGCCGGTTCTCCGCCTCGACGACGGGACGCATGAAGTCGAAAAAGGCCTTTTTCCGGTCCCGGACATTCACGGTTTCATCAATGCGAAGCTGGCTTGCCTGCATGAAGTGGACGTCCGGCGCGGTGTAATGGCGATAAATATTCTGCCCCGCCAGATAAATAACCGCCAGAGGCGCCAGTGTCAGAGTGGCAAAGGCGAGATTCTTCAGAGTAAGGCCACCGCTCTCAAAGGGCCAAACAGGTATACGGCTCATGCGCGGATCCTCTGGGTGACATACCGGGGGTGTATGTAACATCGCATGGCCGCATCGCCAAGATTGCCCATAGACCGCTTTCAAAGACCCCGCCCGTCCAGCATAATGCGGTCCAGGTTGTTGGAATTGGGAGTTCGAGTGAATGTCAGATTACGATGTCATCGTCGTTGGCGCGGGCAATGCGGCCCAGGCGGCGGCGAATTCGGCCCGGGAACAGGGTGCCGAACGGGTCCTGCTGCTGGAAAAGGCGCCCGAGAAGGACCGGGGCGGCAACACCCATTACAGCGGCGGCCTGCTGCGCATCGCCTATGGCGAGGCGGAGGCCCTGCGCCCCCTGGTTCCGGACGTGGAGGACGAACTGCCGGGTTTCTTCGAAGATGTGCCCACCTATACCGAAGACGAAATGATGGCCGATCTTATGCGGGTCACCGCCGGCAAGACCGATCAGACCCTGGCCAAGATCCTGATCTCCAAGTCCTACGAGACCATTTGTTGGATGCATGACTATGCCGGCATTCCCATGGAGCCCGCCATCAGTCTGACCGGCATCCGTGTCGGCAACCGGGTAAAATGGCAAAAGGGCGGCATCGTCCGCGCCCTGCATGAAGGCGTCGGCCTGTCAAATTCCTGGTTCGCCAAGTCCGAAGCCAACGGCGTCACGATCCGCTATGGCGTCGGCGCCACCCAGTTGCTGCAGGATGACGACGGCGCGGTGATCGGCGTCGAGGTCAATACGGGGGACACCCTGGAAGAGATCACCGCCCCGGCGGTGGTGCTGGGCTGTGGCGGCTTCGAGGCCAACGCGCAGATGCGGGCGCAGTATCTGGGGGCGCCCTGGGATCACGCCAAGGTGCGCGGCTCGGCCCACAACCAGGGCGACGGTCTGCGCATGGCCCTGGAAATCGGCGCCCTGCCCTGGGGGCAGTGGAGCGGCCGCCATTCCACGCCCATTTCCAACGAATGGCCGGATTTCGCCGACCGGGAACGCACGGACCGCAGCAATCGTCTCTCCTTCCCCTATTCCGTGATGATCAATCGAGAGGGCCGGCGTTTCCTGGATGAAGGCGAAGACATGGGCATGTACACCTATGCCAAATACGGCGGGCGCATCCTGAACGAACCGGGCGCCCTGGCCTGGCAGGTCTTCGACCAACAAACAGTGCATTTGCTGGAGCCGCGCTATGCCACCTCCGACCCCATCACCGCCGACACCCTGGCGGAACTGGTGGAGCAGTTGGATGTTGACGACAAACCCCAGGCCCTGCGCACATTGGAGGCCTATAACGCCGCCGCGCCGGCTGCCGGCGCCAACGACGGCTTTGACCCGACGCGGAAGGACGGTCTCTCCACCTCCGGCCTGAGCCCGGAAAAGAGCAATTGGGCCACCCGCCTGGATCAGCCGCCCTTCCTGGCCTACTCCGCCACGGGCGGCATCACCTTCACCTTTGGCGCCCTGAAGATCGATGAAGAGGCCCGCGTCGTCGGTACCGACTGGCGGCCGATCAGGGGACTGTTCGCTTGCGGCGAGATGGTCGGCGGGCTGTTCCATTTCAATTATCCTGGCGGCACCGGGCTTGTCTCGGGCGCCGTCTTCGGCAAGATCGCCGGCGCCAGCGCGGCGCGAAAAGCATCCGCATGACAGAAAAGCCATGAGTCAACTGGGGGTACCAGCGGTCTTCATACGCGGCGGCACCTCGAAAGGCGTGTTCTTCCATGGCCGGGATCTGCCGGATGACCTGGCCGGGCGCAACGCTATCTTTCTGGCCGCCATCGGCAGCCCCGACCCCTATGGCCGCCAACTCGACGGCCTGGGCGGCGGTATCTCCTCGCTGTCCAAGGTGGTGGTGATCGAACCGTCGGAGCGGCCCGGCATAGACGTGGACTACACCTTCGGCCAAGTGGTGATCGACGCCCCGGCCGTGGACTACGGCGCGACCTGCGGCAATCTTTCCTCCGCCGTCGGTCCCTTCGCCGTGGACGAAGGTCTGATCAGCGTGTCCGACGGCGAGGCGATGGTGCGGGTCCATAACACCAATACGGACAAGGTGTTCGAGAGCCGTTTTTTGGTTCAGGACGGCATGGCGCGGACCCAGGGCGATTTTGTTATTCCCGGCGTTGCCGGCAGTGCTGCCCGCATCCGCCTGGACTTCCTGGACCCGGGCGGTGCCGGCACGGGTTCTCTGTTGCCCAGCGGACAGATCAATGAAGTTATCGAATTGGCCGAAGGCGGGCCGGTGGAAATTTGCTGTATCGATGCGACGACGCCCTGTGTCTTTGTCGCCGCTACCGACCTGGGCCTGACGGCGACGGAGTTGCCCACTGATCTGGAGGCGATGACGGAGGTGCTGGCCCGGTTGGAGGAAATCCGTGCCCTGGCGGGCGTCCGCATGGGCCTGGGCGACAGCGCGGCCGATATCTCCAACAACTCCCGCGCCAGCCCGAAAATCGCCATTGTAGGATCGCCAGCCGATGCGCCGTTGCTGGACGGCAGCATCATGACGGCGGATCAGGTTGATCTATCGGTGCGCATGATTTCCATGGGGCAGCCGCACCGCGCGGTGCCCCTGACCGGGGGGATGTGCCT
>JASLLM010000265.1 GCA_030747035.1 Alphaproteobacteria bacterium
TGTTCATGGTCATGGGCGGTGAAGTCCGTGATCCGCGCGGAGCTGAATTCGTCGACCTGGCGGCCCTGGATATACGCGGCGTGTTTTCCAGTTACGATGAAGCCTTCACTGTCTGGCGGGGCGCGGCCCAGGCCACGGTGGACCGGGCCTTCATCAAGTATATGATCATCCGCCTGCGTTAGATATTAGGGCAATGCGACCGCAGCCGGCGCCAGGGGCAGACCGGCCACATCCGCACGCATGCGGCAGACGGTGCCGGCGTCATCGCGGTCGGTGCCCCGCGATCCGGTAACGATATAGAAATCCATCAGATCCGTGCCGCCGAAACAGACGGAAGTGACCATGGGCAACTCGCACGGAATACTGCGGCGCAGGCTGCCGTCGGGCTCGAACACCTCGACACTGCCGCCGTGGGCATTGGCCACCCAGACGCTGCCATCCACCGCCACGGCCAGTCCGTCGGGAATGCCGCCTTCAACTGTCGCGAAGGTCCGGTGGGGACCAAGGTCGCCATTCTCGGCCACGTCATAAACCCGCACCCGGTTGCGCAGGGATTCCGAATGATACAGCTTGCCGCCGTCGGGCGAGACACCCAGACCATTGGTCAGCATCACGTCGTCCCCAACCACCCGGGCACTGCCGTCAAGATCGATACAGAACAGGCTGGCCGGTTTCGGTTCTTCGTCATGCCCCACCGGACGGAACGACAGGGCGCCGGCATAAATCCGGCCCTTTGCGTCGGTTGTGAAGTCGTTGAAGCCGATCCAGCCGCCGTCGGGATTGTCCGCCAGCAGCACGATCGTGTCGCCGCCGTCCGCCGGCTTCAGCGAGATGTTCCGGCCCGAGACCACGATGCCACCGTTCTGGTGCAGGGCCATGCCGCCGATGCCCCGGTGATGTTCAATCACCTGAGCAACGCTGTCGTCCAATCCCAGACAAAAGACGCCGCCGTTGATCACATCGGAATAGAGCAAACCCCGGCTGTCATCCCAGACCGGACCTTCAATCAGGCCATATCCCGTCGCCAGCTTCTCCATCGCCCGTTCCTCCCCGCTTGTGCTTGTCACTCCGCGGCTAAATCTTCGCCCGCCAGCGCGCGGCGCACAAGGGTGGCTGTTTCCTCGACGCCATAAAGGGCCGCGAAAGAGCCGAACCGCGGCCCCTGGCTTTGCCCGAACAGTACTTCGTACAGGGCCTTAAACCAGTCGCGGAGATTTTCGAACTCATGGTTTTTGCCGATCTCGTAAATATGGTTCTGGATGTCCGATCCCGACAGGCCCGGTTCCATGCCTTCCAGGGCCGACAGCAGATCTTCCATCGCCGCCCGCTCCTGATCGCTGGGCTGGCGGTAGACCTTATACGGTTTCACGAAATCCCGGTAATAGTTGATGGCGTAGCCCACCAGGGCATCCAGCATGGGATTGTTTGCCGCCGTGGCGCCCGGCGCATAGCGGGAGATAAAGCCCCACAGCACCGCCGGATCTTCCGAATGGCAGGCGCCCGCCAGGTTCATCAGCAGGGCGAAGGTGATGGGCACATCCTCCCGGGGCGGCTGGCCGGCATGGATATGCCAGGCGGGATTGGCCATCTGCTCCGCCGTGTCCTGGCTGTGGTAGCTGTCGAGGAAGCGCAGATAATCGTCCGCCGCCCGGGGAATGACATCGAAGAACAGGCGCTTGGCCCGGCGTGGTTGCTGGAACATATAGAGCGACAGGCTTTCCGGCGCGGCATAGCGCAGCCATTCCTCGATGGTCAGGCCGTTACCACGGGATTTGGAAATCTTTTCGCCGTTCTCGTCCAGGAACAGCTCGTAAGTGAAGCTCTCAGGCGGGCGCGAGCCCAGAATGCGGCAGATCTTGGAAGACAGGCGCACGGATTCGATCAAATCCTTGCCCGACATCTCGTAATCAACATCCAGCGCGACCCAGCGCATGGCCCAATCCGCCTTCCATTGCAGTTTACAATGGCCGCCCGTCACCGGCACCTCGACCTCCGCCCCGGCCTCGTTTTCATAGACCACGGTGCCCGCATCCAGATCCCGCCGGATGATTGGCACCTGCAGGACCCGGCCGGTGTCCGGGCAAACGGGCAGAAAGGGGCTGTAGGTCGCCTGCCGTTCCGGCCCCAATGTGGGCAGGATGACATTCATCACCTCGTCATATTGCCGCAACACCGCCATCAGGGCTTCGTCGAATCGGCCCGATGTGTAGCAATCCGTCGAAGAGACGAATTCGTAGTCAAAGCCAAACTGATCCAGGAACGCCTGCAGACGGGCATTGTTGTGTGCCCCGAAACTGTCGTGGGTGCCGAATGGATCAGGCACCTTGGTCAGGGGCATTTCCAGATGCTCTGCCAGCAGCTCCTGGTTAGGCACGTTGTCGGGCACCTTGCGCAGGCCGTCCATGTCGTCTGAAAAGGCCACCAGACGGGTCGGGATATCGCACAATTCATGGAAGGCCCGGCGTACCATGGAGGTTCGCGCCACCTCGCCAAAGGTGCCGATATGGGGCAAGCCGGAAGGGCCATAACCGGTCTGAAACAGCACGTGGCCTTTCGCCGGCGTCTGGCCGTTGACCCGTTTCAGCAACGAGCGCGCCTCTTGAAAGGGCCAAGCCTTACTTTCAGTGGCGATGTCGGTATGTTTTGTCATGTTTTTCGCGCTCCTTGCGGGGCTGGGACATTAGGGAAAAATTCCGCCACGTCAATAAGGGCCTATGATGCGATCACCATGAAGATGTCCGAACCCCAGTCCGAAACCTTCTCCGCCCCCGCCATGGTCGCGGGCGCGCGCCTGACCACATGGTTGAGCGCCGACGGCGAGGTCGAGGAACTGACCGGGGCGGAGGCCATGACCAGGGCCAAAAAGGAGCAGCCCATCGTCTGTCATGCCATGGCCACCGCCAGCCGGCTGGGGGCCAAGTCCCTGGACGCCTATGATATCCTGGAACTGTACGCCTTCGTCAGGCCGGCGCAATTCTGCCTGCCCACACCGGGAGGTTTGGCCGCCGTCCTGAACCTGGCCCCGCCCGGCGATGCGGTGGATGCGGCCCTGGCCCTGCAGCAAAGCGCCCGGGCATTGCTGGCGGAACTGGCCGCCACCTTGCAGCATCGGGACCGCCTGGGCGCCCTGGCCATGACCATGGCGCGGGGCGGTTGGCGCTGGGGACCGGCGGTGCTGGGCGCCCTTGGCATACCCACGGACAGTGTGGGCGGCGGCATGGAGGCCTGGCAGCGATTGCCGGAGCGGGAAGACAGTGCCCCGCCCCCGCCGCCCGGCGACCATGCCATTCGCGCAGAGGCGGCGCGGGAACAACTGGCCGAACTGATCGGCGGCGATGCGGAAAGCCGGCCGCAGCAATTCGACTATGCCGCCGCCGCCGCCGGTGCCTTCATTCCACGGCAGGAGGCCGAAATGCCCCGCCTGGTCCTGGCCGAGGCCGGTACGGGCGTGGGCAAGACCCTGGGCTATATCGCGCCGGCGTCGCTTTGGGCGCGCAAGAACGGCGGCACTGTGTGGCTATCCACCTTCACCCGCAACCTGCAACGACAGATCGATGGGGAGTTGAACCGCCTTTACCCGGATCCGGCACAGAAACGGCGCAACGTGGTGGTGCGCAAGGGGCGGGAGAATTACCTCTGCCTGTTGAACTTCGAGGACGCGGTCAAGGCCCTGGCCACGGGACCTGGCGGCACCACCGCATTGGGGCTGATCGCGCGCTGGGTCGAAAACAGCCGCGACGGCGATATGGTGGGGGGTGATTTCCCAAGCTGGCTGGCCACCATGTTCGGCGGCGGCACCATTCAGGGCCTGACCGACCGGCGCGGCGAATGCGTCTATTCCGCCTGCCGCCATTATTCGAAATGCTTCATCGAACGTAGCCGCCGGGAATCCGAACGGGCCGAAATCGTTGTCGCCAACCACGCTCTGGTGATGATCCGCGCCGTTCTGGAAGCAGGCAGCGGGCAGTTGCCCCTGCGCTATGTCTTCGACGAGGGGCACCATGTTTTTGACGCCGCCGACAGCGCTTTCGCGGCCCATGTGGCGGGCAGCGAAGGGGCGGAACTGCGGCGCTGGCTGTTGGGCAACGAAAGCGGACGCGGCAGACGGGGACGAGCCCGTGGCCTGGAAGCACGCATCGGCGATCTGATCGCTGATGATGACGGCCTGGCCATTCAGCAGAATATCCTGCGTGCCGCCACCGCCCTGGCCGCGCCCGGCTGGCTGCAGCGCGTGGCCGAAGGTGCCGGACAGGGCCCCATGGAGGCGTTTCTGGCCCACGCCCGTCACGTGGTTCTGGCCC
>JASLLM010000266.1 GCA_030747035.1 Alphaproteobacteria bacterium
ATCAGGTGGTTAAGAGAATCACACCCGCAAGCTCATGAAAACCCGCCATAAGTGTCAGCAGTTGAGACGACTGGTATTACTTAAACAGAGTCCCGCATCCCTTTGATATTGACTGTAAACTTGCAATTTGCTAGGTTTTCGTCTCTAGCGGATCGGGGGATGATTAAGTGGCTGGTAATACCGTAACGCGAGCACAATTGAGCGAAGCCGTTTACGAAGAGGTGGGCCTTTCGCGCAATGAATCGGCCCAACTGGTGGAATCCGTACTTGGCGAGATATGTGATAGTCTGGTTCAAGGTGAAACGGTAAAGCTTTCATCTTTTGGCAGTTTTTCGGTTCGGCACAAGGGCGGGCGAATTGGCCGTAACCCCAAGACCGGTGAAGAAGTGCCCATTGCGCCCCGCCGCGTACTGGTCTTTCGGCCCAGCCATGTCCTAAAGGAACAGGTCAACAGCCAGCTTAGCGGTACTGCTGCTGGCGGCGGCACGGACGGCTGATCGCGGAATGGTGGACACCACGGGCGGCGCCCCACAGACGCGTCGGCGGAGCAAGGCGCCCGGCGCTTTCCGAACCATTGGCGAAGTGGCCACGGATCTTGAAGTTCCCCAACATGTGCTGCGCTTCTGGGAAAGCAAATTTGCTCAGGTAAAGCCCCTCAAACGGGGCGGTGGCCGGCGCTATTACCGCCCCGAGGACGTGGATTTGCTGCGTGGCATCCGTCATCTTCTCTATTCCGACGGTTACACCATCAAGGGCGTGCAAAAGCTGCTGCGGGAGATCGGCTCGAAGTCCATCATGGAATCCGGACGCTCCCTGTCCGGCAGCGCCACGGCCGCTCCGGCCGGTGCGGCGGGGGTCGCCGCCGCGCGCACCCGGCGGCAGGGCGGCACGGCCGATGCGGCGGACCCCTCGGCGCCGGCGCAGACCGCCGGATCGGCGGCATCCTCACCGTCCGCCAGCGCCGATGGCGGCGATGGGGCAAATACTACCGATGCTTCCGGGGCATCCGGATTGACGGCCGTACAGCGGGGCAAATTGACCGAATTGGCGGCCGAACTGGGCGAATTGCGCGACCTGCTGCGGCGCCCCGCCGCCAAGGACTGATCCTGGCGGCAAAAAAGCTAAATCCTATAGCGATTGCATTTGTTTCGGCGGCCCGGCGCCGTTATATTCCCTGCATGCCGGATCGGCGAAAACCGCTGGTGCGGCGGATGTCGGAGCGTAGCGCAGCCTGGTAGCGCATCACACTGGGGGTGTGGGGGTCGGTGGTTCGAATCCACTCGCTCCGACCAACGAGATGGGGGCCGGTCCCAGAGGATCGGCCCCTTTTTTCTGCCGGTATCAGTGGATGGAAATATCCAGTATGACCGATCGTTTATTGTAAAACTTGCATTGTTCGGGGCGATTCCATGATGGCTGACAACACATCCGATGTTGGGGAAGCGCGGGCCGTTGGGGCCCGTCCACAGGTTGCGGCATGGCTGCTGGTGGTAGCGGCCTTGGTTGCCGCCATGGTGATGCTGGGCGGTGCCACCCGGTTGACCCATTCGGGCCTGTCCATGGTGCAATGGCAGCCGTTGATGGGCGTTCTGCCGCCCTTGAGCGAGGAAGCCTGGCAGGAGACCTTCGAAAAATACAAGCAGTACCCGGAGTACAAAAAGATCAACCAGGGCATGAGCCTGGCCGAATTCAAGGGCATTTTTTACTACGAATACAGCCACCGGGTTTTGGGCCGCGGTATCGGCCTGGCCTTCGCGTTGCCGTTCTTGTGGTTTCTTTTGACTGGCCGGATCGAGCGGCGTCGGCGCAAGACCCTGTTCGGTCTGTTCCTGCTTGGCGGGCTGCAAGGCCTGATCGGCTGGTGGATGGTCAAGAGCGGCCTGGTCGACCGCCCTGATGTCAGCCATTACCGCCTGACCGTGCATTTGGGCGTGGCCTTCCTGATCCTCGGCGCCCTGATCTGGGTGGCGCTGGACCTGCTGGCCAAAGCGCCGGCACCGTCGGACAGTGGGGGATTGAGGATTTGGGCCTGGGCGGCGGTGCTGCTGGTGCTGTTGCAGGCTCTTTCAGGTGGCCTGGTTGCCGGTCTGGACGCCGGCTTTGTCTACAACACGTTTCCCATGATGAACGAATATTGGCTGCCGCCCGAGTTGGGCCAGCTTTCGCCCTGGTGGTTGAATATGTTCGAAAACGTCATCACGGTGCAGTTCGATCACCGCATCGGGGCCTATTTGTGCACCTTGCTGTTGGCCTGGATCTGGTTCAAGGCGCGGGCCCTGGCGCTGGACCCGGACGCCCGTCTGGCCTTGAACCTGACCCTGGCCGCATTGGTGCTGCAATTGGCCTTGGGTATCGCTACCCTGGTCCTGCAGATACCGCTAACCCTGGCGGTTCTGCATCAGGGCGGCGCCCTGTTGCTGTTCGCGGCCACGGTGCAATTGGCGTTTCGCCTGCGCGGGACATGAGGGGAGGGCGGGCGATGGATGATCTGGTTCTGCTGTATGTCACTTGTGCCGACCAAGACGAGGCAAAGACCATCGCGCGCGCTCTGGTGGATGAGCGCCTGGTCGCCTGCGCCAATATTCTCGGGCCCATGACCTCTGTTTACCGCTGGGAGGGTGCGGTGGCGGAGGATGAAGAGGTCGCCATGATCCTGAAGACCCGCGGCGAGATGACGGAACGGGTGACGGCACGGATCAAGGCGCTGCATTCATACGATTTGCCTTGTGTCATCGGCTTGCCTATTCGGGGTGGCAATCCGGAATTTCTCACCTGGCTGCATGGCGAGGTCGACTGAGACCGCATGTCCCGTGCCAGTCCATCCGATACGCCGACGGCAACGGTGGCGCTGAGTTTCGCCTCCGCGGCGCATACCTATTCCCATATGTTCGTGCTGTTTTTTGCCACGGTCGTGCTGGTGCTGGAACACCAATGGCAGATGACCTATGCGGAATTGTTCGCGCTTTCCATTCCAGGCGCCGTGATGTACGGCCTGGCGGCACTTCCCGCCGGCTGGCTGGCGGACCGCTGGAGCGCCGCCGGCATGATCGCCGTTTTCTTCATTGGCACCGGCCTTGCTTCGATCCTGACCGGGCTGGCCACGGGGCCGTGGCAACTGGCCGCCGGGTTGACCGCCATCGGCGTCTTTTCGGCGATCTATCACCCTGTCGGCGTGCCTTGGCTGATCAAGCACAGCCGCAACCATGGCCGTGCCCTGGGCATCAACGGGGTATTCGGCTCCGCCGGTACCGCCATCGCGGCCCTGGTGGCCGGCGGGCTGGCGGACCTGTGGGGCTGGCGGGCCGCCTTCGTCGTGCCGGGCCTGTTGTGCCTTGCCACCGGCGTGGCCTTCATGCTGGCCATGCGCCTGGGCTATATCATCGAGGGCGAGGGGGAAGCATCGCCCGCGCCCGCATCCGCCGCCTCTGAGCGCCGCCGCGCCTTTACCATGCTGGCCATCACCGTGGTCTGCAGCGGCCTGATTTATCAGGTCACCGCATATGCCCTGCCCAAGGTGTTCGAGGAGCGGCTGTTCGATTTCGCCGGGCAGTCGCTGCTGGGCATCGGCGGCTTTGTCAGCATTTGCTATCTGGTTTCCTCCCTGACCCAGATCCTGGGCGGAGAATTGGCGGACCGCTTCCCGCGCAAGGCGGTCTATGTCGCCTGTCAGTTGCTGCAGATACCGATCTATGGCGTGGCGTTCGCCACCTTCGGACCCTTGCTGATCCCCCTGGCGGCGGTCATGGTCAGCCTGAACCTGATGGCGCAACCGGCGGAGAATTCCCAGCTGGCCCGCTATACGCCGTTGAGCTGGCGCGGCAGTGTCTTCGGCGTGAAGTTTCTGCTGACCCTTGGCGTATCCTCGATCGGCCTCGCGCTGGTGCCGCTGATCCATGCCGCCACGGGCAGTCTGGACGGCCTGTTCGTCCTGTTGGGGCTGTCCGCCAGCATCAGTTTTCTGGCCGCCGCCGCGTTGCCCAGGGAACGGGCGACCCTCGGAGTTTCGGCGGAAAGCGGGAAATGAAAAGCAGATTTACCAAATTTACCGAATTTACCGAATTGTAATTAAGTCATTTCATTTCTCGAACTTTTCCCATCGACTGGCCTATCCTGCTTCTCCAAGAGCGGGATGAAGTTCCCGCCATAATAGGCGGCGTATTTGTATCCCGGTTTGTTGCTTGCTTACCCTCAGGTAATTTCTATCAGGGAGATAATACCAGTCGCCATAAGTCATGACACGATCGCCCATTCTCTCCGGGTGATTGAGGCTATTTTGTCTGGTCTGT
>JASLLM010000267.1 GCA_030747035.1 Alphaproteobacteria bacterium
GCGTTCGTGGGCCAGGCCCAATTCGCCGATCAGCCACATGACTTTCTGCACATTGACCGAGTTGTTACGGCCGTAGACCTTCAACATCTTGCCTCTCCCGATGTTCAATATTCCCGTCGACACTATGACGGGGCGCAGACGTCCGGATCAAGTATCGGTAAAATTCGGCTCCCGTTTTTCCAGGAAAGCGTTGACCGCTTCCTTGTGGTCATGGGCCTGGAAGGTCAGCCATTCATAGGCCAACGACGTATCCATGATCGAATGGGCCAGTTGCTTCAGGCCGATATTGGCCGAGACTTTGGTCCAGCGGATCGCCGCCGTGGCGCCGTTGGCCAGGCGCTGGGCAAAGGCCTGGGCATCGGCCAGGGTTTCGCCGGGGGCCGAGACGTGGTTGATCAGGCCGATACGCTCGGCCTCCTCCGCACCAAGCGGATCGCCGGTCATCAGAAATTCCTTGGCCTTGGCATAGCCGATCAATTGCGGCCAGATCACACAGCCGCCATCACCGGCGACCACGCCAGCCTTGACGTGGGTATCGGCGATCTTGGCTTCCGAAGACATGAAAATGGTGTCACACATCAGGGCGATGTTGGCGCCCAGGCCCATGGCATGGCCGTTGACGGCGGCGATTATCGGCTTCTCCAGATCCAGCAGGGAATAGATGATCCGCTTGGCATCAACCAGCAGCAGCATCGGCTCGTCGGAACCGTCGGCGATACGCTTCATCATGGCCAGGTCGCCGCCGGCGGAAAACATCCGCCCCGCCCCGGTCAGAACCACGACGTCCGCCTCCTCGTCCAATTGCACGTCATAGAAGATGCTGCCCAGTTCGTCATGCAGATCCTTGTTGACGATATTCAGGTCATCGGGGCGGTCCATGGTCAGGGTCAGAACGCGGCCCTGTCGGCTGGCGGCAAAACAGTTATATTTATCGTAGTTCATTGACATATCCTCCATACGGCAAATCTGCCCAATGGTTACATTCAGCCGTCAGGCTGGCAATACAGGCCGGAAGGTTTTCATGCAGCCAACAATGCTTCGGGCCTGGCGCCTATCGTTTTACTTCGGCGCCGTGTTTGCCGTGGTTGGGGTGATGTCGCCTTTCTGGCCGGTGTTCCTGAAAGCGCGCGGCCTGACAGCGACGGAAATCGGCCTGTTGCTGTCCGCCGGCCTGTGGCTTCGCGTGCTGGCCAATCCGCTGATCGCGCAGCTGGCCGACCGGCGGGGGGAGAGGCGGCGGCCGTTGTTGATCCTGACGACAACCGCCATGCTGGGCTTTCTCTGTTTCCTGTTCGTCGAGGGTTTTTGGGGCCTGCTGGCGGTCAATCTGATCGCCTCGGTGGCTTTTTCCTCGATCATGCCCCTGGGCGAGACGGTGGTTCTGGGCGCGGTCTACCGCCTGGGCCTGGACTACGGCCGGCTGCGGATCTGGGGTTCGATCACCTTCATCGCCACCTCGTTTGCCGGCGGCCCCATGCTCGCCGCATTTGGTTCCTGGTCGGTACTCTGGGCCATTCTGGCCTTGTTGGCGGTTGTGTTCCTATCGTGCGCCCTTTTGCCCGAAACCCATGAAAACAGGGAAAAGCCTGCGCCGCAAACCTCCGGAGCGGTGTTGGCTCTGTTGCGCCAGCCGGTGTTCCTGCTGTTTCTCGCGGCCGGGGGCTTGAGCAGTGCCAGCCATGCGGTGCTGTACGGTTTCGCCACCCTGCACTGGCGCAGCGTCGGCTTCTCCGATGCTGTGATCGGTGCCCTTTGGGCCGAAGGCGTGGTGGCGGAGATCATCCTTTTCTGGCTTGGCAACCGTCTGCTGTCGCGCTTTGGGGCGGCCAATCTGCTGGCCCTGGGCGCGGCCGCCGGGATGGTGCGTTGGACCGCCATGGGCCTGTCGGACGAGCTCTGGCTGGCTCTGCTGACCCAGGGGCTGCATGCCTTTACCTTCGGAGCGGCCCACCTGGGTGCGATGCATTTCATCGCCCGCGCCGCACCCAAGGAGATGTCCGCCACGGCGCAAAGCCTGCACGGCGCGGTCGGTGCCGGCATTGCCGTCGGCCTGGTCATGGCTTCGGCCGGCTGGCTGTATCAGGAATTCGCCAACGGCGCCTATTTCTTCATGGCCGGCATCGCCCTCGCCTCCCTGGCGGCGGCGCTGCTGTTGGCGAAAACCTGGGACGGCGGGCGCATAAACTTGTCAGATACCGGCAAAACACGCGATAAATAGGTCATGGCAAAACGCATTTTCATCACCGGAATCTGGCACGAAACCAACACCTTTGCCCACGGGCAAACCGGGCTGGAGGATTTTCAGAACTACCAATATGCCGAAGGCGACGAGGTCTTCGCGCTGTTTGCCGACACCAATACGGAAATCGGCGGTGTCATGAATGCGGCGATGGAGCTGGATCTGAATCTGATCCCTGGCTTGTTCGCCGGCGCGGTGCCGTCAGGGCTGGTCACGGCGGCGGCCCATGAAACACTGGTGAACCGAACCCTCGAATTACTTGCCAACGCGGGCGAAATCGACGGCGTTCTGGTGCATCTGCATGGCGCCTGCGTGGCCGAGGGCGCGACCGAGACGGATGCGCAATATCTGGCCGCGATCCGGGCGGCATTGACGCCTGCAACACCCCTGGTGGCGACCTTCGATCTGCACGCCAATCTGTCCGAAGGATTGGTGGCGCAGGCCGATGCCCTGGTCGGCTACGACACCTATCCCCACAACGATATGGCTGCCCGCGGCGCGGAGGCGGCGCAAATTCTGCACCGCATGCTATGGAGCACCCGGCGCCCGGCGAAGATATTGCGCAAACTGCCCTTTGCCCCGCCGCCGCAGATGCAGGGCACCGGGACGGAGCCCGTGGCGTCGATCATGGCCAAGATGCACGATATGGAAACCTGGGGCGGTATCTGGTCCGCTTCCATCGCCTGGGGCTTTCCCTATGCGGATGTGGCGCACCTGGGCGTCGGTGTTTTGGTGCAGGGTGATGACCATGGTCACGCCTCGCGGCTCGCCGATGATCTGGCCATGACCATCTGGCGCCAGCGGGGCGATTTCGACGCCGGTCTGATCGCGGTGGAGGAAGCCGTGCGCAGCGCCATAGCCGCGCCCGAAGGGCCGATTATTCTGGTTGATGTCGCCGATAACGCCGGCGGCGGCGCACCCGGCGACGGCACGACAATTCTGGCCGAACTGGTCGACCAGTCGGCCCGCAAGGCAGTGGTCGTGCTGTGCGATGGGGAGGCAGTGCGCAACGCCAAGGCCCTGGGTGTCGGTGCGGTCTTCAGCGGCAACGTGGGCGGCAAGTCCGACGACCTGCATGGCCCACCCGTGCCTTTGGTCGGCGAGATCGTGTTTCAGGAAAGGGTCCGCTATCAGCGCCGCGGCGACTATATGACCGGACAACGGATTGACCTGGGCGAGGTCGCCGTAGTCCAGGCGGACGGCATCACCGTGATGCTGACGGAGGCCAAGGCCATGCCCTTCGATGCCGATCATCTTTCGGCGGCGGGCATCGTCGCGGAAACACAGCAGATCATCGTGGTAAAATCCGCCATTGCCTGGCAGGCGCATTTTCGGACCTTCGCCAAGGGGGAGATCTATGTGGACACGCCAGGCGTCTGCGCCTCGAACCTGAAACGCTTCGAGTACACGAAGCTGGACCGAGCCATCTATCCCATCGACAACGACGGCATCTGGCCGGCCAAATAGCGCTATGACTGTTGCGGTTGTTCCGATCCGGGCGGCATCAGCTTGAAGGCACCTTGGGCCGTCGCAATGGGCGCGCCATCGGCATTTTCGATCCTGGCTTCAAGAAAAGAGGTCCGTTTGCCACCGCCCGTGGTTTCCGAACGCAGGTATAGGGTTTCATCGCCCGCACTGCCGACAAAATTCAAGGACAGGCTGAGAGTGATGGAAAACTGTCGCTGCGCCGGATCCGGGTGCGAGCCGGCCCCGATCGCCATGATCGTATCCATCAGGCCGGCGATGATGCCGCCGTGAAGCATGCCTTTCATGTTCAGATGTTCGGCGCCGGCCTTGAAGGTTGCGCTGGCGCAGCCGATACCACGCTCGATATTCTCTACCCTCAGGCTGGGTGGCTGGTTGTAAGTGGAAGCTTCACTGGGCATGGAGGACAAATTCATCGACTTTCATTCTACCTAGAGCGTTTCCGGGATCTTCTGAATCGACGTTTTGCTTTTTGATCTTTGATTGAATGGGTGTTTGTGATTCGA
>JASLLM010000268.1 GCA_030747035.1 Alphaproteobacteria bacterium
TCCCCCGGCCCGTCCACCCATTAATGGTACCCTGTGGGTGGACGGGCCGGGGGAGCGGGTGGGTAAGTCAATCTCGAAAATGGTCTAGGGCGGCCCTTGCGGGATGAAAGAACGAGGTATTCTTGGACGGGCGATATTCCTCTTGAGAATGGAGCATGGTTGAGGCGGCTCGTAGCGTGTCCAATTAGACAACTATCACCGCAACCCTACCGCGCCCACACCGGTTTTTCTTTGGCGGTGTCCCAGACTGGATCAGCGTCTTCTTCCCGTATTGTGGTGCGATCATCGTCTACCAGGCTTGTATAGGATCGGCCGTGCGCATCTTTGTAGTAAACAATAATCTTGTCCGGGCCGTGTTCGACCCAAGGCAAGTGAACACGCCCGCTGGTTTCAATCGGATATATCCGGGTTGGCTTGATCCACCCAACTGCACTGTCCTCCAAGTGACTCACGATCGGATCCAATGCCGGCCCATTTCCTACATTGCGCAAGAACCACCCTTTCTCTGCATCGTAGACAAATGCGAGTGTTGGCAAGACGGATGTGCGAATGCCAACTTGTGAAAAATGAAAAGATGTGCCGGTTGCGACGATGGATAAAACCAAGGCGGTGATGGAAAGAATTGTTTCTGTCTTTGCTTTAAGCATCGAAATTTCCCCTCCTGCGTTGTTCATTCATGCCGCACTTTCAGCCAAGCCTGCGCGGATTTTCTGATATCCGTTGTCGATGGGTTTGCTCGCCCATCGACGAAATCCTTGTGAATTTTTCTATTGGATACTGGACCGATAAAGTCACCGCGCAAACCAATCAGCTGGATTTCAGCCTCTAATTTAGTATATTATCCCACTTAGTAGGATAATAGGCGTTTTGATTGGAGATTGCGAATGCCCATGGTCAAGAAAAGCATTTCCGTAACCGATCAGCAGAATGATTGGATCAAGGCTCAGATCGAATCCGGGCACTACGGCAACGAAAGCGAGGTCGTTCGTGAGTTGATCCGGGAAAGGCAGTTGCGGGAGCAGGAAACCCAGGCCGAAGTCGAAGCCATCCGCGCCAAGCTGATCGAGGCGGAAAAAGGTGGTTTCACCGACCAGACGGTAGATCAGATCTGGCAAGAAGCCAGACAGCCACGCAAGCCAGGGCATGTCTGATTATCGGCTGAGCGCGGCCGCGAAACAGGATTTGATCGATATCGCCCGATACGGCGATGAACAACACGGCGTCGCGCAGTCCAACAGATATCGCGATCAACTGAAGCAAAGGTTTTCACAATTGGCGGAACAACCGTTGCTTTACGCCGCCGTGGATCATATCCGTCCGGGCTACCGGCGCAGTGTATGCGGCAGTCATTCAATTTATTATCGGATAATTGGTGATACAGTTGAAATCATGCGAATTATTGGCCGGCAAGATCCCGACGGCTTGTAAAATAGCCAGGTAGAACTACAAACCCCCGACCGTCATCCGACCGTCGGGGGTTTGGTATTTTGGTGGCTCCTCCCAGACTCGAACTGGGGACACCGGGATTATGATTCCCGTGCTCTAACCAACTGAGCTAAGGAGCCATTTCATGGCACCCGCACATGTGCGCCGGGGCAGGTGGGATATAGGGTTGCCGCCGCCCTGCTGTCAAGCTTCCTGGCACGCTTTCTGGCGCCACTGGGGGCAAGATATCATCGACAGGTCCGGCGCGCGGAACTAGATTGCGCCAAGTCCTATGCGAGCAAGTGGAACCCCTGTCCATGTCCCAACCTACCGACCCTATCGCGCGCTTTCAGGCCTGGCTGGCCGAGGCGGAACAGAGCGAGCCCCATGACGCCACGGCCATGGCCCTGGCCAGCGTCGACGGCGCAGGCATGCCCAACGTGCGCATGGTCTTGCTCAAGGGCGTCGATGACCGGGGTTTCGTCTTCTACACCAATTTCGAAAGTGCCAAGGGCGAGGAACTCCTCGCCAATCCCAAGGCGGCGCTGTGTTTTCATTGGAAGTCCCTGCGCCGCCAGGTCCGCATCCAGGGCGCTATCGAGACGGTATCGGATGCGGAGGCGGATGCCTATTTCGCCTCCCGCGCCAAGGACAGCCAGATCGGCGCCTGGGCCAGCCAGCAGTCCCGCCCCCTGCCGGACCGCTTCGCGCTGGAAAAGGCCGTCGCCAGGTACGCCGCCAAGCATGGCCTGGGCACCGTGCCCCGGCCGCCCTACTGGTCCGGCTTCCGCCTCGCGCACGAACGGATCGAATTCTGGACCGACAAGCCGTTCCGTCTGCATGACCGGGAGGTCTTCACGCGCGACGGCGATGACTGGACGACGGAGAAGCTGTTTCCGTAGACTCTTTTCGCTCACGCTTGTGCGCAAGAGCGCACCGCTACGCGCGTGCGGCGCAGGGGCGCCGGGCCGCCGTCGCGGCCTGGATAACGTGTTGGCGGGGTCAGGTCTTGTATTTTGCATTGCTTTCGATGGTCAGGCAAAGAAGCGAATTTCCATCCAATGCAAAATACAAGACCTGACCCCATGCGGCGTGGATGGTGACCCCATGCGGCGCGGGCTCGACCCGGCAATCCATGTCGATGTTTGGCGCCGGCTTGGCCCGCTATCCTTGATCCACCCTGGGTGCCAGCAGGATCGGCGCGAAGGTCAGCAGGAAAATCGCGAAGGCGGCCGTCCAGCACAGGCCCGAAGTGAGCATCGCGGCCTGATACCAATCACCATCCAGGAACTCGCAGGCCACGCGCAGGATGGGCGCGGCAACGAACAGAGCATAGGCCGCCAGCATGGGCCGGGGCAGGATCAGATCCCTGCCTGTGTGGCCCAGGCTGACCCGGGGCATGATCGCCATGATCATGCTGCCCACCGCACCCACGGCAGCGGCGTGGCGGGCGGCGGCCCCGGGGATGACCTCGCCCAGATAGGCTCCAAGATATTGGCCGCCCTTCAGGAACAGGGCCAGGCAGAGCCAGAAATAGGCCAGGTGCAGGATCCAGACCAAGGGGTGGGCGTAAGTCCGATAGCCGTTCCAGCCCCACAGGCGCACCAGATAGGCGCAGCCTGCGAGGATGGCCAATATGCCGATGTAACGCTCGTCCAGCAGGGGCGAGAAAAACTCCGCCGCCGCGACCAGAACCAGGCCGATGATGCAGCCCCGTTTCAGCCATTCCGGATGCACGATGGGCAGAACCTCCCCCTGGCGGCGCATCCAGTTGGCCGAGAACATGGGGATCACCCGTCCCCCCATGATGGCGACGATGATCAGCAACAGGTTCAGCATCAGCTCCAACGCGGTGCCCGAAAGCTCGTCGGCGTAGGCGCCTTCCAGATCATCGGCCAGGCCCGACATCTCCAGATGCCAGCACAGATTGGCCAGGGCGGCCAGGCCAAGCAGTGCGATGAAGCCGTAGTTGCGCCGGTTCCCGGCCCGGATCAGCATGGAGGCGATGACGAGGCAAAGCCCGATGGGAAACAACAGATCCAGCAGCATGGCCAGAACAGGTCCGGCAAAGCCCGCCCCCAGCACCGCCAGGCGGCCGATCAGCCATGATCCTGCCAGGGCCGCCAGCGGCGTGCCTTGCAATGGCGTGCTGGCGGTCCATTGCGGCACCGCCGTCAACAGAAAGCCGGCGACGGCGGCCAGGGCAAAGCCGAACATCATCTCGTGGGCATGCAGGCTGCCGGCCGGATAGACCTCCGGCAGGCCCCAGAGCTCGCCCAGCCAGCCGGTCCAGGCGCCCAGGGCAAGCGCGCCGTAGCCAGCCGCGAACAGAAAGAACGGCCGAAAGCCGAGGCTGAGCAAGATCATCTGGCTGGGCATGTATGTCTTTGTCCCCAATTTTTGTTCGGTTGCCCGCAAGCCGGGCTATAGTACGGCGAGATCAGAGTGCAGCCGTTGCGAGAGGTTCCCTATGTCGGCGTCTTCCTACCCCCTGGAGGGGGTTACCATCCTTGATTTCGGTCAGATCTACAATGGCCCTTACGCCTCCTTCATGTTGGCCATGGCGGGGGCGCGGGTGATCAAGATCGAACCGCCCACGGGCGAGCCGTTGCGCCGGCGCACCGCCGCCGACGGCGGCTCCGTCCCCCTGGCCATGCTGAACGCCAACAAGGAAGGCGTGAGCCTGAACCTGAAGCACGAGCGGGGCCGGGAGCTGTTTTTTGAAATGGTGAAGAAGGCCGA
>JASLLM010000269.1 GCA_030747035.1 Alphaproteobacteria bacterium
AGCTTCCATTTTGGCTTGCCGGCCCCTGTGTTGCTGGACCGGGTCAAGGCCACTGGCTGCCGGATCATGAGTTCCGCCACCACTGTCGCCGAAGCAAGTTGGTTGGAAGAACGCGGCTGCGATCTGATCATTGCCCAGGGGGCCGAGGCCGGTGGCCATCGCGGCATGTTCCTGGCGAAGGATATCGCGACCCAGGCCGGCACCATGGCCTTGGTGCCGCAAATTGTTGATGCGGTTGATGTGCCTGTCATTTCGGCGGGCGGCATTGGCGATGGCCGGGGGATTGCCGCGGCGTTTGCGCTGGGTGCGGCGGCGGCCCAGATTGGCACCGCCTATTTGTTTACGCCCCAATCCATCATCAGCGATCTGCACCGCGCCGCCCTACATACCGCACAGGATGACCAAACTGCGCTGACTAACCTGTTCTCGGGCAAGCCGGCCCGTAGCCTGATCAATCGCGTTATGAAGGAAATCGGACCCATGTCCGGGAAGGCGCCGCCGTTTCCGACTTCGGGCAATGCCCTGGCGCCATTGAAGGCCAAGGCCGAAGCGGGCGGCGCGGCCGAATTTTCTTCGCTGTGGTCGGGGCAGGCGGCGAAACTGGGCCGCGAAATTGAGGCCGGTGAACTGACCCGTCGATTGATGGCGGATGCGGCGCAATGCCTAAGAGCGCTCAGCGGATCAGAATAATGCAACGACGGAGGAATTAGCATGGCGAGCGAAAACTGGACGATCAGCGGCGAATATATCGAAAGCTGCAATTGCGACTATCTGTGCCCCTGCATTTATACCAACCCGCAGGAAGGCGCGACGGAGGATCATTGCTATGCCCTGATGGCGTTCCGCATCGATCAGGGCAGTTGCGGCGATGTCGATCTGTCCGGCCAGAAAATGGCCCTTGCGATCCGCTCCGGCAAGGTCATGGCGGATGGCGGCTGGATCTTCGCCGGCGTGGTGGACGAGGGCGCGAACGAGGCGCAGCGCGCGGCCCTGGCGAAAATTGTCTCGGGCGAGGCGGGCGGGCCGCTTGGCATGGTCCGAGACAATCTGGTCAGCGATTTCCGCGGCGTTGAAGTCGCGGCGATCGAGTTCGTCAAGGATGGCCTGAGGCAAAGCGTGAATATCCCCGGCGTCATGTCCTATGAAATCGAGGGTGTTGCCTCCCGCAACGGCAGCGGTAATCCTTACTACATCGACAATGTGGGCCATCCCGCCAACAGCCGCCTGGCCCTGGCGCGCTCGAAACATACCAAGATAGAAGGTTTCGGCCTTGAACTGGACATGGTGGGCAAGGCCAACAACGGCCACTTCGCGCCGTTTAGCTGGTCGGCCTGAAGCCTGTTCAAAGAGAGTGTATCATGACCTCTAATAGCGATCCGGCCACCTCCGTGGGCGACGACCCGCGCCGTTATGCCTTCACGGTGTGGAATTACCGCCAGGGCGAGATCGTCGCGGCCATGATTTACCTCGGTAACGAGCTGGGATTTTACAAAGCCATGGCCGGGGCAGGACCGCTGGGCGCGGCGGAGTTGGCGGCCCGTACCGGGCAGCATGAACGCTGGGTTTTGGAATGGCTGCGCCTGCAGGCCGCGGCGAAACTGCTCGACTATTGTGGTGATGAACGTTTCCAACTGCCCGATGCGGCGATAAATCTGCTGGTGGATGGGGAGCATAAGACCTTTGCCGCCGGCGAGTTCGCGGGACCGGGCATGGCGGACAGCTTGCAGCGGTTGTTCGAGAATTTTCGTACCGGTCTGGGTAACAGTTATGAGGATGGCGGGCCGGAAGGCGCCCATCGCGGCGAGTGCCGCCATTGGCAGGCGGCCCGCAACGACTTGATTCCGCGCATGATCCCATCCCTGGACGGTGTGGAAGAGAAGCTGAAGGCCGGCGCGGTCGTGGCCGATGTCGGCTGCGGCGATGGCGCGGCGGTGCTAGCCATGGCGGAAACCTATCCCAACAGCCGCTTTGTCGGTATCGATGCCTCGCGCCACGCCGTCGCCCTGGTGGAAAGAAAAGCGGCGGAGATGGGGTTGGGCAATGTGGAGCTACGCCATGCCGACGGCGCCGATCTGCCGGGCGAGGCGACCTACGACTTCCTTATCACCCTCGACTGTATTCACGACATGACCCGGCCGGAGGCGGTGATCGCCGCCATCAAACGCAGCCTGAATGACGACGGCACTTGGTTCATCAAGGACATCCGCTCCAAACCGCGGTTTGAAGACAATTTGCGCAAGCCCATGTTGGCGATGATGTACGGCTTTTCCCTGATGTCGTGCATGTCCTCGGCCATGTCCGAGCCCGGCGGCGCCGGCCTGGGCACCTTGGGTTTCAATCCGGAAGTGGCCGAACGGATGATCCGGGCCGCCGGTTTCACGCAATTCCGGATGCATGATTTCAAGGACCCAGGCAACCTCTACTACGAGGTCCGGCACTAGTCGTCAGCCAACTTCCGTCTTCGAGTCCTGGCCCAGTTCCAATAGCGAAAGATTGGCGCCATCGGTCTCCATGACGGTGATGGAGCCGTTGCTGGGCCAGAACAGGGTCAGCCTGTCGTCATTCTGGGCCGCGCCCACGGCGACATTGATGGCGATAAAGTGGCTGACCACAACGGTATCTTCGCGCAATGCCAGCAGTGTATCCAGGAGCGCCCGGCGCCAGGGCGGCAGCCAGGCATCGGTTTCAGCGACCTGATCCCAGGTGCTGGCGATGACCTGGCGCAGCCATGTCCGACGTTGCCGCAAGTCATCGGTGGGCGAGGGGATTTCACGGATCGCGGGCACCACCTCGCCCGTGATATCCCAGGCGACTTCCAACGGCCGTGCCGTCTCGCGCGTGCGCCGCAGGGGCGAGACAATCATGGACAACGGCCCCAAGGGCGCCATGGTGGCGGCCATGTCTGCGGCTTGCTGGCGGCCCAGTTCGTTCAGGCCGGGATCGTTGTCGTCATCATCGGCGCCGGCATCCTTGCCATGACGCACCAGATACAGCTTCGCCATCAGTACATCCGCTCCCGGACGCTCTTTTGCACATAGGCTTCCAACTCGTCACCCGATTGCGCCGAACCGATCTGGTCCTTGATGATATGGCCCAGGGGCGGCATGGCGGCCTTGCGCTCAACCTTGTAGTCATCCTCCCACAGTCGGGAGCGCACCAATGCCTTGGAGCATTGAAACAATACTTCCTCGACGTCGACCAGGATGCCGGTCTTCGGCACCTTACCCCGTACTTCGAATTCAGCCAGGACGTCGGCGTCCGTACACAGGCGGGCCCGGCCGTTGACGCGCAAGGTCTCGTTCATGCCGGGAACCAGGAACAGCAGTCCTATGTATGGATTGTTGGTGATATTGGCGGAAGTATCCAGGCGGTTGTTGCCGATGCGGTCCGGAATTAGAAGCGTATGGTCGTCCAGAACCTTGACGAAACCGGGGGCATCGCCCCGTGGCGAGACATCCGCCGGGCCGGCGGGATCGGCGGAGGCGATGCACAGAAAGGGCGATAGCTCGATGAAGCGCAGGCTGTGGGCTTCCAGGCTGGGGATGGCCTTTTGCGCCGCCAGGGGATTGACCGCGTCATGCAGGCTGCGCAATTCCGCTTCGTCTTGGATGAAGGCTTCTGGCGTTCCGTCTGCCATCACTGGTTCCTTTCGCTGGTTTCGCGCTAGGATATAGCATTCGGACCAATTGTAGAGAAGTACCCCCCATGAATCGTCCCATGAACCGCCCCATTCTGCGCACCGAACTTTGCGACATGCTTGATATTGAATACCCCATCATGCTGGCTGGCATGGGTGTTTGGGGCATGGGCACACCGCCCGAACTGGTGGCGGCGGTATCCGATGCGGGCGGCCTTGGTGTCCTTGGCGGCTCCGCCCTGGAGCCCGAGGAGGTGCGGCGGCGCATTCAACGGGTCCGCCAGCTTACGGACAAGCCATTCGGCGTCGATCTGCTGCTGCCGGCCTCTCTGGCGGCAGCCTCCACCACCCGGACCGGAGTGCGGGAAGAACTGCGCAGGAACCATCCTGAACATGTCGCCTTTATGCATGGCTTGCTGGAGCGGTTCGAACTGACCCCGGTGCCCATGGACAACGACATCGTCAATTCCGATGTTTATGCCGAGGCGCAGATCCAGGTGGTGTTGGAAG
>JASLLM010000026.1:0-6539 GCA_030747035.1 Alphaproteobacteria bacterium
AACCGCCCAGGCCTATGCGGATATGGATGCCCGCTGGCAGGGCCGCCGGGATTTCCGCACTGTTTTTGTCGGCGGCGAGACCATGACCAAGGGCGACGATTTCGCCTCCGCCGGTCTGTTCCTGCGCCTGAGCGAACAAGGCTTGCGCCTGGTGCTGGAGCCATTGACGGATTTCTTCGAATTCCTCAGCCGCCGCCATCCGCACCTGCAATATGGCCGGGCCAAGCCGTTGGCGGAGGCCCAAGCAATGACCGAGGAGCAGTGTGAACTGCGCACCTGGCTGTACAGCGAATTGCAGGACCTCCATCCCTGGCTGCCCATGCCGGACATCGAGCACGCATTGGAGCAGGCGGAGGCCTTGATCGACCCGGCGACGGTTGGCGGCTCGCCCATGGAAATCGCCGCCGTCGTGCATGCCTGGGACACCGGGCTATACGATGGCGTCGTGGTCGCCAGTTGCTGGGGCTGCGACAACAGCCTGATTACCGAGGGCTTGCTGCGCTACCGCAAGGAGATACCGTTCTTCTTCTTCTATGGCGACGGCACGCCATTGGATGAACGCCGGGTCCGCGGCTTTTCCTACCGCATGCATCGCAATTCCGGCAGCGCGGAATCCTCCGCCGCCTGAGCAAAGCCTATTGCGGCGCGTCGCCGGCGATCAGGACCCGCAGCATTTGCCGCTGCTGGCCCTGGTAGTCGTCGGAAGCCTTGTGCATGGTGCAGCGATTATCCCAAATCAGAATGTCGTGCTCCTGCCATTTGTGGCGGTAGAGGAACTCCGGCCGAATGGCGAAGGCATAAAGCTGATCCAGAATGCCATCGCCCTCCCCCTCGGGGATGCCTTCGATGTGCTCGATCCGGTTGGGATTGAGGTACAGGGTCTCGCGCCCCGTATGGGGATGGCGGCAGATGATCGGATGCGAGGCGGGTTGCGAGGCGGCCTCTCCCTCCGCCGAACGCTGGGGCACATGATTGATATTGCGCCGGCTTAAATAAGCATGGCCGGCGCGGCGGCCTTCGATCTTGCCCCGCAATTCATCCGGCAGGGCGGCGCAGGCTGCCCTCATATCGGTGAACTGGGTATCGCCGCCCGTCTTGGGGATGATGTTGGCGTAAAGCAGTGTGGCCCAGCAGGGCTGTTGCAGATAGCTGTCGTCGGTATGCCATTTCGCCCCGGCCACCACCCGTTGACCGGTACCCTTCTGGTCGATCTGGCCGGTGGCGATATAGGAAATTTCCGGATGCTCTGGATGGCGGGTCTGTTCCAGCAACTGTATCTGGATCGTGCCCAGCCGGCGGCAGAAATCCAGATACTGTTCCGGCGTCAGGCCATCGGTACGGATGCAGAGCACGGGATGTTCCTGAAACACCGCCCGCAGTTGCGCCATTTCCTGATCCGGGACCGGAACGGTCAAATCCAAGTCCGTGACTTCTGCCGCCAGACCGTTGTCTCCCAGTGCCGCTGTTTGCATGCCTCCATTCCCCTATTCGCATCCGGCGGAGTTCAGACCGCCCCTAACCAAAAACCATTCGGGCGAATTTGTCCAAGGCCGCTTCCGTCTCGCCGATCTCGCGCAGGCGCACCATGTGGATCACTTGTTCCACGCCGGCGTCTTCCAGGCGGCGGCATCTGTCGGCATCGGGGCGCAGATTGGGCATGGTGTAGATTTTCACCTCATCCCGGGCCCGCCCGCGTTCATCCAGCAAGCGGTGCAGGGTGGCGATGCGCTCGGCCACCACGTCGGGCTCCATGCTGGCACCCAGCCAGCCCTGGCACAGATCCGCCACCCGGCGCAGGGAATGATCCCCTTCCCCGCCGACAAAGATCGGCGGATGGGGCGTCTGCACCGGTTTCGGATACATCACGCAGGGGGGCAGATCGAACAGCTCGCCATGGTATTCCGAGGTTTCCTCGCACCACAGCGCCTTCATGACTTCGATATGTTCGTTGGCCCGCTTGCCCCGTTTTTCGAACGGCACGCCGAGAGCCCTGAACTCTTCCTGCAGCCAACCCAAGCCGATACCCAGATTGACCCGCCCACCGGAAAGGAAATCCACATCCGCCACCTGCTTGGCGGTATAGACCGGATTGCGCTGGGTGATCAGGCAGATCGAGGTGCCCAGACGCACCTTGGAGGTATGGGCGGCCAGATAGCTCATGGCGGTGAACGGCTCCATCATGCCCTTGCCATAGCCCTCGATGCGGCCGTCGGGGGAATAGGGATATTTGGAGTCATAGTCGTCGAACATCACCACATGCTCGGGCACCCATATGGCGTGAAAGCCCCGCTCCTCGATAGCACGGGCCGCCTGGGCGATCAGCGTGGGCGGGGTGGTCTCGTTCAGGGACAGAAATACGCCGGCTTCCATGGCCGTTCCTCCAAATCAATTCTTATCTTGCGTCCAGTTCCGGCTGCAACCGGCTGCGGATCAATGCTTCCCGGGCGCAGCGCAGGCGCTGTTTAACCTGGGCATAGGCCGGGCCATCCAGGGTCTTGAGATATGCCGCCCTGGCCGCGATCGCAGCCTCGAAGGCTTCCGCCGGCACGGCCTCGTCCAGATAACCCACCTCGGCGGCGCTATCCGGGGAATACAGTTGCGCCCCCATGGTGGCATTGTTCAGTTGCCGGTTATCCAGGCGGTCCCGGGCCAGTTCGATGCCGAAAGTGGGCAGGCCCAGGCCAATGGAGGTTTCGTTCAGGCCGATCCTGAAGTCTCCCGAGACGCCGATGCGGTAGTCAGCCGTGCACAGCAACAGCGCCCCCGCCGCCACCGCATGGCCGGTGCAGCCCATGATCAGGGGCTGGGGATGCATATAGGCCTTCATCAGCAATTCGCCCCCGGCCTCCACCATGGCGCGGACGCCGTCCTTCGGGCCGTTGATCACCTTCAGATCGAAGCCGGCGCAGAACAGCCCCGGCTTGCCCATGATGACGGCCACATCGGCCTCATCCGCGGCCCGGTCCAGGCCCTCCGACAGGGCCGAGGTCATGCCGACGCCAAAGGCGTTTGCCTTGCCGTCGTCCATGGTCAGCGTGGCAATTCCGTCGGCCACTTGGTAATCCACATATTCACTCACGGTTCTATCCTTTATTTCGTAACGATGGTCGAGCCACCCTTGGCGACCAGTTCCGCCTTGCCCGGCGATGGCGGCACCAGAACACCGCGCTGGCTGCCGGGCCGGGCCGCATTGGCCGCCATCCAGCGTTCCAAATGTTCCAAACCATCCGTGGGCACGCGGGCCCATTTATGGCTGCGCAGCCAGGACCAGTTGGCGATATCGGCGATGGAGTAGTCACCGGCCAGCCATTCGTGATCGGCCAGATGGCCGTCCAACACCTCGTACAGGCGCCGGGTTTCGTTATGATAGCGCTTTCGCGCCGCCGGTACGTCCTCGGGGAAATAGCGTTCGAACGACACCGCCTGGCCCTGCATGGGCCCGATGGCGGACATCTGAAACATCAGCCATTGCATCACCGCCATGCGGCCTTTTATATCCTTGGGCATCAGGCGTCCGGCCTTTTCCGCCAGATAGATCAGGATGGCGCCGGATTCAAAAATGGTCAGATCATCCGCCTCCCGGTCGACGATGACGGGGATGCGGCTGTTGGGGTTCATCTTCTTGAACCAATCCTCGAACTGCCGTTTCTCGCTCAAATTCAGCACATGGGTTTCGTAGGGCAGTTCAAGCTCCTCCAACGCAATGGCAACTTTCCAGCCGTTGGGCGTGGGAGAAGTGTATAGGTCGATCATCCGGCAATCCTTCAATACAATGTCCCGGCATCTTAGATCACCGTTCCGGCGATGGCCATGTGCCGGCTTTGCCGCTAACCTTGGTGTTCGTCGTAGATTCCATTTGGGGGAGTTTCCCGCGTGATTCCATTGATCGGCTATACTAACCGCCTTTCGGGCCGTTCCGGCGACAGCATCGAATTCAAGGTCAGTTCCATTGCCCACGAGCCGTTCACGGCGCAACTGTTCCGTTCCATCTCAGCCGATCCCAACCCCATGGGACCGGGAATTATCGAGCGGCCCGTTGCCTCCAGCCTGGACGGCAACCATTACCCCTCGCGCCGGCAGCCAATCAACGCGGGTTCCCATGCCATCGCCGACAACGACCTGCCGACAACGGACGGCGGCTTTCGGCTCAGCGCCTTGATCTGGCCGACCCTGCCCTTGAAGGGCGGGCAGGCGATCCTGTCCTGCGGCGATATCGTCCTGATGATCGGTGATGACGGCGCCATTGCCGGACAGGCGGGAGACAAGCGCGTCGCCGCCTCCGAGCCCTTGCATAGCCGCGCCTGGTACCGTGTCAGCCTGACCTATGACAGCGGCGACGACACCCTGACCGTCAGCCAGGAACCAATAAAAAACGGCCATGAAGCCCACGGCACGGTGATCGCCCCCGGCCTGAAGCTGTCGGGCAAGCCAATCATCGGGGCCATGGAAAATGCCCCCGCCGCCCGGCCCGGCGATGCCCCCCATGCCATTGGGGCGCACTTCAATGGCAAGATCGAGGCGCCGGCGATCCATGACGGCGCCGGCAACGTGCTTGCCGCGTGGGATTTCGCCCGCGACTTCTCCTCCACCCGCATTCACGATACCGGCCCCAACGGCCTGCATGGCGATCTGATCAACCTGCCAGCCCGGGCCATGACGGGCGCGGCCTGGAACGGCGAGGATATGTGCTTCCGTTACCGGCCCGAACATTACGGTGCCATCCATTTTCACGACGACGATATTTTTGATTTCGGCTGGGAGACCGATTTCAGCTTCACCATTCCCGACGATCTGCCCTCGGGCGCCTATGTGGTGCGCATCAAATGCAACGGCCATGAAGAGGCGATGCCGTTCTTCGTCTGCCCGCCCCTGGGCCAGCCAAGGGCCAAGCTATGCGTATTGGTTTCCACCTTCACCTATGTGATCTATGGCAACTATGCCCGGCCGGCCTATCACGAAAGCTGGCATGGCCGGGTCGCGGAATGGGATGCCTACCCGTGGAACCCCGCCGCCCATCCGGAATATGGCCTCTCCACCTATAACTTTCACAGCGACGGCAGCGGCATCTGCCATGCCTCGCACCGGCGCCCGCTGTTCAACGTCAGACCGGCGTTCTTGACCACGGGCATCGGCGAGGATTCCGGGCTGCGCCATTTCCCCGCCGACGGCCACTTGCTGAACTGGCTGGAGCAGCAGGGCATCGACTACGACATCATTACGGATCATGAATTGCACCAAGACGGTTATGCCGCCCTGGCCCCCTATCAGGTTGTCAGCACGGGCAGCCATCCCGAATATCACACCGCCCGGACCCTGGATGCCATCGAGGCCTACCGCGACAATGGCGGCAACCTGATGTACCTGGGCGGCAACGGCTTCTATTGGCGCATCGCCGTGCACGAGAGCGAGGCCGGCGCCCTGGAGATCCGCCGGGGCGAAGGCGGCATCCGCGCCTGGGCCGCGGAACCGGGGGAATATTTCAATGCCTTCGATGGCACGTACGGTGGCATGTGGCGCCGTAACGGCCGCCCGCCGCAATCCATCGCGGGCCTGGGTTTCACCGCCCAGGGCGATTTCACCGCCTCCTACTACCGCCGTCTGCAGGCCTCGAAGGACCCGGCCGTGGCCTGGATATTCGATGGGATCGAGGATGATATCATCGGCGATTTCGGCCTCTCGGGCGGCGGCGCGGCCGGCTTCGAATTGGACCGGGCCGATGTCCGCCTGGGCACGCCGGAGGATGCGGTGATCCTGGCGCGCTCGGAAAACCACGACGCCGAAACCATCATGGTGCCCGAGGAAATGCTGACCCATATCATGAACTGGCCCCTGGAAAGCACCCGCGACCTGATCCGTGCCGATATGCTGTATTTCAAAACGGCTTCGGGGGGCCAGGTCTTCTCCACCGGCTCCATCACCTACTGCGGCTGTCTGCCCTGGAACGATGGCGACAACAATGTCTCGAAACTGACGGAGAATGTGCTGCGGCGTTTCCTGGGGGAATAATCATGGGTCAGCAATTTCACGGCAGCTGCCATTGCGGTAACATCAAGATCAGGCTGAATTGGCCCGATGATGCGACGACAATACCTGTCCGGGCCTGCGGCTGCGACCTATGCAGCAAACACGGCGCCGTCTAGACCTCGCATCCCGAGGGCAGTTTTGAGCTAGAGATCGCCGATCCGTCGAAAGCCTCCGAATACCGGTTCGGCACCAAGACGGCGGAGCTTCATCTTTGCCTTACCTGCGGCGTCATACCCGCCGTCACCTGCACCATGGACGGCCAGCAATACGCCGTATTGAACATCAACACCTTCGACGATGTGGACCGCGCGCGCTTCGACACATCACCAACCGACT
This sequence comes from Alphaproteobacteria bacterium, assembly GCA_030747035.1. Lineage (GTDB taxonomy): Bacteria > Pseudomonadota > Alphaproteobacteria. The sequence goes on from JASLLM010000026.1 coordinate 6,361, forward strand.
TCGAAGGTGAAACCGTCGAAAGCCGTCTCGCCCGCCGCCGCCGCAACTGGACGCCGCGGGCGGTGTGAAAAAGCTGCGGGCTAACCGTCGCCGGGGCGGATGTGCAGGAAACAGCAGCCTTCCTCGCCGGGCTTCCAGGTGTCGGCGCTGAAGTTAAAGCCGGCACCCTCGAAGGTGCC